>NZ_RRYV01000023.1 GCF_014861395.1 Psychrobacter sp. FME13
TACGTTTAATCTCATTAAGATAGAAATCGTCATGCTGACTACGCTGTGAACGCTTTTCAGGACTGAATTCTAGCTCTTTGGCACGATAGTATGTGGATGGAGCAATCGGTAGTACTCTACAGATTGGCTCGACTCCATATTGTGGTTTGTGGTCATCTATAAAATCAACCATTACTTGGGTTTGCGGCCCGTCTCCGCCTGGGCGAAAAAAGCAGCAGCTTTCTTTATAATTTCATTGGCTTGCTTTAACTCTCTGTTCTCACGTTCAAGCTCTTTGATACGCTCGGCTTGGCTTTGAGCTTGAATGTTTGCAGGAATGGTTTTATCAATGTGCTTTTTATGCCATGATCGTAGGGTCTCAGGCGTGCAACCTATCTTTGGCGCTATGGCTTTGATGGCTGACCAGGTGGATGGGTAGTCGTCTTTAGCTTCAATTAGCATACGGACGGCGCGCTCTTTCATTTCAGGGGTATAGTTTCGTGTTTTCATTGTCGTATTCTCTCAGAAAGTTGAGTCTCCGACAATCTCGGGGCGGTTCAGTATAAAAAATAACAGGATGTCAAAGTGCCTAATTTAATACATTTCGAATACGCTCAAACAGGCGCTAGCTCAAACGAAAACTCTATGGGTATGCGATCAATGCAAGCACGAGCCTATGCTGCTAGAGGTAGCCAATACCTATTGCTAAAAGCGCCGCCTGCATCAGGTAAATCACGCGCGCTCATGTTCTTGGCACTGGATAAGCTACATAATCAAGGCATTAAAAAAGCCATTGTAGCGGTGCCAGAGCGATCTATTGGCGGGTCGTTTAGCTCTACAGAATTAAGTAAGTATGGTTTCTTTTGTGATTGGGAGATTGATGATAACAACAATCTATGCATTCCTGGTGGTGAAAGCAGTAAGGTCAAAGCGTTTAAGCGTTTTATGGCAAGCGATGACGAGATATTGATTTGTACACACGCTACCTTACGTTTTGCCTTTCAGGAAATAGAAGATAGCGTGTTTAATGACTGTTTGCTCGCTATTGACGAATTTCATCATGTGTCTGCCGATGGCGATAACGTCTTAGGTGGTGTGTTGCGTAGCATCATGGCAAATACCAATGCCCATATCGTCGCTATGACAGGCTCATACTTCCGTGGCGATAGCATCCCTGTGCTGACACCTGAAGATGAAGCTCAGTTTGATAAGGTTTCTTTTAACTATTATGAGCAGCTCAATGGTTATAACTATCTAAAGTCACTTGGTATTGGCTATCACTTTTATCAGGGTCGCTATACTGATGTCATTCATGAAGTGCTCAACTCAGAAGAGAATTATGGCAAAAAAACCATTATTCATATACCAAACGTCAACTCGGGTGAATCAACCAAAGAAAAATATGATGAGGTAGATGCTATTCTTGAAGTGCTGGGTGAGGCAGGAAAGAGGGACCCTGAAACAGGCGTTATTCCTGTAACAAGGCCTGATGGAACGGTCATTAAGGTCGCAGATTTAGTCGAAGAAAACGACCGAGATATTATCCAAAATTATTTACGTAATATGAATCACGTAGACGATATGGATATCATTATTGCTTTGGGTATGGCAAAAGAGGGTTTTGACTGGGAGTGGTGCGAGCACGCACTTACTGTTGGATATAGAAGTTCACTGACTGAAATTATTCAAATTATTGGTCGTTGTACTCGAGATAGCGAAAATAAAAGCCACGCCCAATTCACTAACCTTATCGCTCAACCTGACGCTGCAAACGACAACGTGACTATTGCTGTAAATAATATGCTTAAAGCTATCACTGGCTCTCTATTAATGGAACAAGTGCTTGCCCCTAATTTTAAGTTCAAAACAAAAAAAGATGGTGATTTTGAACCGACGCCACCAGGAACAATGAAAATAGGTGGTTTTAAAGAACCTAGCACCAAGCGCACTAAAGCTATCATAGAGTCTGATTTGGCTGATCTGAAAGCCGCTATCTTGCAAGATGATAAGGTCATTGCAGCTTCGGCAGGTAAGATCGATCCTGAAGTAGTGAATAAGATCCTTATACCGAAAATAATTCAGCGTAAATATCCTGATTTGACTGAAGCTGAAGTTGAAGAGGTAAGGCAGCAAGTGGTAGTCGATTGTGCAATAAGCTCAGCAGAAGTAACCGAGCAAGGCGGTAAGAAGTTTATTCGTATGGCCGACAAGTTTATCAATATTGATGAGCTACATATTGACTTGATTGATCAGATCAATCCTTTTCAAAAAGCATTTGAAATACTTTCAAAATCCATCACGACAGATGTGCTTAAGCTCATCCAAGAATCTATTGAAACCACTCGTATTCAAATGGACTTTGAAGAGGCTAAATTACTGTGGCCTAAAGTTAAGCAATTTGTGCATGAAAAGGGTCGTGAGCCTGATTTGAATAGCTCAGATTTCAATGAAAAAAGACTTGCTGAATGTGTCATTTATATTAAGCAACAAAAACGCAAGAGAGTGCCTGCATAATGAGAAATGAAGAGTGGCAAGTGATAAAGTCTATGGAGTTAGATGATTGGCTAAGCTTCATTGATAGTGATGATGACTTAGGGCTTACGACGATTAAAGCAAAGTCGCGGGTACCTACAGCAGATGAGCACTTAGTCGCTAAATTCCAAGAGATAAGCGACTTTTACAACACTAATAAGCGTTTACCTGAAAATAATATGGCAAATATTAGTGAGCTTATGCTGTTCAAGCGTTTAGAGTCTATTAAGAACAACGATGAGCAGTGCCGTGCTTTAGTGGATTTTGATGAATTTAACCTGTTACCACTTACGCATGAAGTCACTGCACAAGAACCTGAACTGGTTGAAAGAGAGATCAATTCATTTGAAGATATCTTTGAAGATGATGATTTTGGCTTACTCGGTGACTCTGATCAGAGTATTTTTAACATCAAGCATATTAAGGCAGATAAACGTGCTGAGACTGACTTTGTCGCTCGCCGTAAATCATGTAAGGATTTTGATAAATATAAAGACTTGTTTCCTATTGTTCAGCAACAGCTCAACAGTGGTCAACGTAAGATTATTGAGTTTAATGATAAAGGTGAAAACTTAGTAGTTGGTGAGTTTTATATCTTGAGTGGCGTATTGCTTTATCTAGAGGAAGTAGAGTTTAGTAGTGACGCAAAAACAGTAAACGGTAAACGGTTTAGAAAGGACGGAAGAACACGCTGTATATTTGAAAATGGCACAGAATCAAATATGCTTTACCGCTCTCTTGCTAAGGCCCTTTATGCTGACGGTAAAATAGTCTCTCCTGTTGGTGAGTATTTTGCTGATATCAAAAATATCAACGAGGATGATGAGTCGGCTGGCTTTATTTATATTTTAAGCAGTCAAAGCCAAGACTCTCGCATCCAAGCCATACCCAATCTATTTAAAATAGGCTATTCACGCACACCAGTTAAAAAGCGTATTGCAAATGCTGCCAATGAGCCTACTTATTTAATGGCTCCAGTCGAAGTTGTTGCCAGCTATGAGTGCTATAACATGAATACGCAAAAGTTTGAAAACTTAGTACATACCGTATTTAAAGATGTTTGTATCGATGTTGAAGTTGCAGATTTGCAAGGTAATATGTGCAAACCTAGAGAATGGTTCAGTGTGCCTTTAGAGCAGATAAACACAGCGATTGATTTGATAGTGAGCGGGCAGATTGTAAATTATAGGTATAACTCGACTACTAAGAAGATAGAGCTATGCTGAAGAAACCGTACAACTAACTTGATAAACTAAGCGTATAAATTTGAGTTTACTATACCAAGAAGATCAGAACCTACAGTGCAGAATTTAAAGTTAGAGCAAACTATTCTACACAGCATAATGAAGCAGCCATATAAGCTATAGTTTGTATGGCTGTTTTATTTGTTAAATTCAGTGAGATGTTTTTCGTAAAATTTACTTGAGAAAATATAGGTAAAAAACTATTTCTATCCCACGGCACAGTAAGATCTAAAGTTATAAAAAACCTGCCAAATGCACGTAAAGTAAGACTCTCAGGATATTATTGCAAATTATACTATCCCACGATCTATCCCATCGTGGGATTAGACTCAAATTGCAGACATAAAAAAACCTGCTCGAAAGCAGGTCTAGTATAGGTTTGAGAACTTTTATCACTATCCGAAAATGGTGGGGCTGGAGAGACTCGAACTCTTTTTGATATAGCTTAATATAAATCAGTTAAGAATAAATATAATTAAATCATATATTTATGATAAACGGTTTTGATTGATTTAAACTGACTTACTGCGAACTGCGTCAAAAACTGCGTCAAATTTTACGCTTTGTATTCAGGGTAATATGGTTCGCTGCGATGGCGGGAGTTGAACCCGATTACATCACATTCTATCACACGCTATCAAACTAGGGCTTATTAAAATCAATGACTTACGATAACACAATGTGATTAGATGTGATAGCGTATGACGATAGGATGTCAAGAATCATGTCACAACTTAAACATCACTTCCCAAAACTATAGCAGATTAGGCTTTACAGCCAACCCCAACATGCTCAGCAATGACGTCTGCAATCTCACGCGCAATCAGCCATTTCTTAGCCTGGTACATGGCAAGCTCTTTTGGATTAGAGATGAAAAACAACTCTAAAATTATACCACCTTCACGTACATAGCCTAGTCGTGAATGTTGGCCGCTATTTTCTGGTTTAAAGCCGCCAGCAGGACCACGCACGGGAATGCCCATCACATCGCTGACTGCCTCGCATAGTTTTTGGCAGATTGCCTTGTCCTTTGGTTGTGCCAATGCCTCAACGCCACCAGCGGTTTGCAAGTGAAAAGCATTGCAGTGAAACTCAATAGCGACTTCACCTTGTTTGATAAGCTTAATCGCTTGGCGCAATGTTTGATTTTCATTACCACGCCCATCTGTGACAACGTCAATGCCTAAGTCTTTTAAGCAGTACGCGACGATATTGCGCATATCAGTTGTGATTTCTGCCTCGGTGATGTTGCCGTTTACTGCGCCTGGGTCAGTATTGCTATGACCGGCGGTGATTACTACTTTAGCCATGATATTTACCTTATTTTAGACATTAAAAAAGCCTCTAAATAGAGGCTGTATTTAATGCTGATTATTATTTACCAAAGATTGCAAACGCTGCATCTTTAACTTCTTTTATCACCTCAGCAAGCGTCTTGCCCTGCCACAATGCTATAGCTTGATAAACAATGCCGATTGCAAGCATCCCGAATACTGCCCACATAAGCATGACAAAACCATGAGTCATAACGCTGTAGTTTTGCAATTCGTAATATTCGATAGATGCCGCGCCGCCATACAGACTGATCGTAACAGCGATCGTAAACTTAATGATGACTGAAATATTGACTTGCATCCTACCGTCCCTGCCAATGTCGCCGCTTAGCATCAGACCAAGAATGGCGCCAATGACAGCTGCAAAAACTTTGGGCAGAAACACCAAAAGCTTTAGTAAGATTATGTCCCAAAAAGGGGTGTTATTTGGCATTGCCTCTCCTCAAATTTTTGATAATAAAAAACCCCGATTAATGGGTTTGTTTTATTGATACTTACGCATTGAGTATTCGGCAATCAAATTACGCACAGCAGCGTTTTTGCTCAAATCCTCGTCAAAAACCATTACGTGCCCAATATCACCGACAAACTTTGACGCCTCATTTGCGTCTGACCAGCGACCGAGGTTGACTGCACCAGCCGCCACTCTGCTTATCGTAAATGGGTCGTTATTGGTGCTAGATAGCTCATTCGCGTACACCTTTGCCTGCCCTGTCGTAGCGTCATACGCACCAATATAATTAATATTTTTATAGCTTTGTATGTCAGTATCAATACGCCCAAAGCCTGAGATTACGCTGATATGTGTATCACCAATATATGCGTTTTCATACGTGTCGGCAGCGCGGCTAAGTAATATCAAAGTTCCTGATTTTTTAGCTCGAAAGAACAGTACGATGGTTCTAATTTTTGAGCCGCTAAATAAGTTTACGGCTTGCAACCACTGCGAGCCGTTAAAAGCTAACCCACCTGCGCCACCAAATGCAGCAGCATTAAAGGTAGGTGCTGATGCTGTGACTGCTTGTTTAAAATGCAGTGCGTTTGCGCTTAAATCATTAACTTGCGTGACACTGGCGCCGCTTAACGTCATATTGCTAGTATCAGTTAAATCATAAAACCCACGCAACGTAGTAATTTTTAAAAGCTCGTCACGTATCTTGCTTGTGTCGTAGCTAACCAATTTCTGCAAACCTGCACCGCTGAATGATTCGTTTAATCTGACTATCTGACCCATTGCTATCTCCCAAATTAAAAATTATGTTTAAAAGTTACGCACCAGTTTTGTAATGGTTGCGATGTATAAGCTGATAGCGTGTTGTCGCTATCCCTGATGTTGCCACGCGCGCCTTGCTCTCTACCTGTTTTTTGATATGTACCGTTGTCAAAAGCGTAGGTCAAAATAGCACCTGTCGGCACTGGGGTGGACAGTGTGATAGTTACTTGCGCATCACCTGTTTTGGCAACATCAGTGATAGTCACTGCCCCTGAATTTTTGAGCACAAAACCCTTATGTAAGTTATCAGCCCCTTCTAAAACTTTGACAGTATCAATAACTAATGGTGGTTTAGGTACGTCAAAATCAATGACTATTGTACTTGCTACACTTGTGATATTGTTGGGCTGTAATGGTTTCCACGGTTTACCTTCAATGACCGCTTGACGATAGACTTTTGCATAATACTCGCCCAGGGTGCGCGTAGCTTCTGCGTTGATATGGGCATGGTCAACATAGTCGAAAAAGTATTTAGGACAAACTAAAAACATATCATCATTGTCTTGCGTGGCTTTTAGTTGCAAAAATGGTGTGACAAACGTACTGCGCGTTGCTTCTGTTTTATAGCCTGACATTGAGGACACTTGACAAAGTAGCATGACGACATTGTCTGTTTGACCGTTTACTGCCTTAATGTCTGCGTTATAATCGTTTAGCAGCTCACGTAGGTTTGCATCGTAACTGGTGTTTCCTTCTGCACCGTCTTGCTCGCCGTGGATCATAAACACGGCATGGACGTTGCTGCCACCATCTAAGTTTGCAGCATACTGAGCTTGCTTAATGATTTTTTCGTAAACGCCTGACTCGCCACCTTTTTTAATTTGAGCGTAAGATTTACCACCCCATGCCTGACCACTCATTAACAACGTTCGGTCTATAGCAACCGACAGTAGTTTCTTAGCGAAGCCTGTACTGATAGTTTCACGCACCGCCTCAGCTAGTGGCTTGATGTAAGGCGTAACGCTCTCAGAGTTTGAGCCGATAGGACTGTTGGTAAACTTAAAAGCATTATCAGGATATGGTGCGGTAGTCGTGATTGCTACGTTAGCACCACCCTGCGCTAAGCTTTGACCCGTTGTGATAACTTGCTCATATTTGCGTTTATTTGCGTATAGCAATCGCTCGTTAGTGCCATCTATATCAACCGCATACTCGGCAAGCGAACCGCGCTTGTTTGATACAAACTTGGCTGACTTACTATTTAAAAAACTAGGCGCTTGATTGACCCCATCGCTTGTTAATTGCTTGGAGTTGTTGCCGTTGATGTAGTAAATATCGCCATTGTCAACAGCTACGCTGCCACTTGGTTTGTTGTTTGGTGTGTCAAAAGTACCGTCTTTTTTAACACCAAATCCTATGTTGCCGTCTGCATCTAGCACCGCATAACTGTAACTTTTATCATTACCAACTAGCGATTCAAACTTACCGCCAGTAGTAATAAGGTTTGCGTAATTATCAAGACCAACGCCAACCTGATTTTCTCCATCAATAACACCCCATTGCAGATTGAGATTATTATTACCAAGCTCAAAGGCGGCACTGTTTTTTGCTAGTATTGGCAAGCCTGTTATTTGCGATTCAATCTTAGTGCCCACAAAATTGTTGTACTTACTGTAAACCCATGCGCCAGATATTTTCTCGTAAATACCATTGCGATTAAGCGTCGGGTCGTTACTAACAACCGCGTAATCACCATCAGTTAATACGCTAGCAGACATTAAATCGTATGTCATAAAAGGTGTTGCACCAAGTAACCCGTTTTCCACCACCATTCTTGATGCCATTGGCGCTGACGCATACTCTGCACCCAATCGACTTACAACCATCTTATCTTCATTCGCAAATTCGCCCAGCGTGTCAGCATCAAGACTTGCGTCGGTTAGCTTGTTTAATGTAATCCGCTCTGCCATTTTTAAAGCTCCCACAAAAAAGCCCACCGGATTAGGGTGGGCATTGTTTAATTCAATTTAGGCTATCAAGCCGTTTATAAAGTCTTTGTCGTTTGGATAGTACTTGTCGCTATAGTTGATGCACGACAGACGATGAGACATTGGATTATCGCCGGGATCTTTGGTCGTCACGATATAGTTATCGCGGTCAAGGTCATCATGCAATACTAATTGATAAGTAGCGCGCACCACTGCATCCCAAGAGGTACTGATGGGTTGTGATGGCGCGCGGGTCAGTATCACTTCATTAGGATTGGTACTTGGCGTACAGCGGATATTGTCAACGATACCGGCAACGGTTTGTACAAACACAGTCGCCTGAGCTTTATCACCAAAATTGGCGGTGCTTGATAATGTCAAAACGAACTGACCAGCGCTGTTAACTTGCAAGGCCTCAACTGCGCCTTGCTGCGTGTCTGCGCGGTTCTGATCGGCGACATTGATTTGGTTCGTTGGTATCACAAATCCTGACTCATCGGCTGCGGTAAAAGAACACGTCTTATAAGCGTGTTGATTTTTCCAGTGCCGGCGCATCATGTGCATATGCGCTTGAACTTTATTGCGCACACCGACCAGATCTTTATTTTTGGTGTCAAAGTTGGTTGCAGATCCGTCATCGGGATAACGCAGTGTAACTTTCGCGTCGTCCACGGGGTCGGTATATGTCACTTCGACGCCGTCAAAGCCGTCACGTGGTCCAAATGTCTCACTATACTCAAAGCTGTCTGGCGTAATACTGTGACTGTTAAATGTCGCAACTGGGTAAGGCTCAGGACGCTCAAAGTGCAGACAGACTTTATTGTTAATGCGATAAGCGGTAAAAAATCCTGCCATCGCAACCGTCTGTATCATCTCTTCAGTTGTAATGTCCTTACTATCAAACGTTCCGCAGAACTGAGCACACAAATCAGTGCCAAAGTAAGCAATCTGCGCGTCAACTTCGGCCTTTATTTGCACCATATCCAAGTCATCAGCAGTCATATTGCTGGTTACTGGGTCAGTAGCAATGTCATATATGATGTCATCAATACGCTTGGATGGGATAAGTGCATCATTATTTTGCCAGTCACGCTCAAGACGCTGCGATAGCACAGTAAGCTTACGCTCTTTGAGCGACAGTGCGCCTTCAGTTGCGGCGGCTTTACTATATATTTTGGTAAACCCTGGTGCAGCATCGGCAGCAGTCATCAGCCTTGCGCCATAGAAGTCTGCTACGCGAATATCTTGCACAACACTGAAGCCTTTAGATGTTATAACCCGACCATGCTTGCGGCGTGAGCGCCAGCGCAGTCTTTTGCCTGTCGCCATGTTTGCATTTTCAATCTTGATTGTACTGGCGGCAGTCTGCGCAGCATCGGTGTTGCTGACATGAGCGCCTGACCACCAATGGTTGCCATCGCGCCAAACGCCTAATCCACCATTGTTTGCATAATCCGTGTATTTAGAGCCATATATAATATGCGTATCGATTTGCAGCGTTCCTGGTACTGGATTATTTGCACTATCAATAATTTCTGACTCAATTTCGACTTCAATGCCGATGGGTTCAAACGTCTGACCATCGGTGATATAAAGCCCGCCTGATGATAAAAAATTAACCATCACGAACTCATGGTCTTTTTCGCTCGTGTAAAACCAGCCCTGCCACAAGCTGTCCGATTGTGTGCTGGCGGTTGCCTCTATCTCAACCGTGTAATCTGCGTTGTCAGCAAGCTTTTGCCAGTCTGGGTTGATGCTCGCTGGGTTTGATAATGTGATCTGCGCTTCTGTTAGGTCGCTGATGGTATAGACACCGCTTAAACTATAGGTAGTCACTGGACCGACAATAGGTGGGTTAGCCGGTGGATCGCCTTGATCTACTGGGTCAGTAATGCCGTTGGCGGATTCAGCAGGATTTGTCTGCACAATGGTGATCGCATCTCCCACTTTGAACTGACTGACAAAGTTAAAGCCTGATTGCTCTATGATGCCACCGGCTCTAAAGACGGCTTTGTCTAATGTCAGATAGTTATCAGTAGGCGGTAGTAGTTGCCCGTTGACTGAAGTATAGCGTTTGGTTGCGAGACGGGATAAGGCTGCTTCGTCTGGGGTAAATGCACTGCCAAACTGATATGCGGGTGTATCGTCAAGTGTACTGTTTGCATCAAAGACCAAAACACCGCTGCCAAAGACTTGGTCCAGCGGTGTAGTGTCATCTAAAGCTGCTGTGACTAAATACCAGCCACGGCCAATCCACATGTAAGACATCTCGATGGCGCGGTTATTGATATAGACAGTATAAGTGGTTGCAACTCTGTCAGGTACAGACCATACCTGACCGTAAATTTCTGCAACTCGGCCGCCTTGCCTGAGCCGATTAGTGCGCTGCGCCAAAGCATTATTAGGGCTGGGCGGCGCATTGGTTGAGCCGGTCGGCACCACAGGCACGGGCATTAACAGAACAGCCGCAACTGTAATAAATGCTGATACTAATATCGGTATCCATGTCTCAGGCCCAGCAGGATAAGTGACGACATAGATAGTCCCGCCTTTATCATTTAATGCAATGATATCGTCAGGTGTATTGGGTGTCACATCAAAGTCAGTGTCCCAGGTTTCGTGATACCAGTAGGTGTTTGGTGGCTGTCCTTTTGGGTAAATGCCAGTAACAAGCTCAAACAAATCTTCACCGCGCACGATTTTGCAGTCAGAATTGTCGCAGGCGTAAGACATGGGATTGCGGACAACGATCAGTTCGATATTAGAGTGCATAATATTTTATCCGTCCGTGTTTTAGCGCTGCAATATGTGGTGGTACACACTGCGGTCCCGATTCAGTCATATGTATAATTTTAGCCTGATGGTAAATACCTGCGTGTAGCTCTTTGCCATGCATCAACACCAAGCACGGGTCGATAGGGTTATCGAGCGGGGCAAACTCTTTGAGCTTTGCAGTATTAACTTTGCGTTTGGTGCGTCCAGTCATCAGGTCGGCAACATAGACGCCCATATCACGGCCGGTAATATCGCGATAGACATCAACGGCAAAATGTAGGCAGTTATAATTGTCATCGTCATACCGCTTATTGTCGTAGTCAGATAAAACAAGCATTAGCTAGCGCCTCGCAATGTCGGAACCAAGTCAATAGTAAATATGACGCCAGTACTGGTTTTATTCAGCTGCTTCGCTTGGCACTTGAAGACAGCGCCACGCTTCTGCGGCTGATTGTCGGTTATTTCTAAGCCGCGCACGCTGGTCATTGGTTCGGTTAAGTCACTCGTTAGATACACACGATAATTAAGCGTTGGCCGTGTTGTTGAGTGTTGGCCACGGCGCAAACGATCAATCTCAAAAGGCATGATCTCACCGACATCACCGATGCCAATGGTAAAGCTTTGTTGTAAATTGTCGGCTGACTGACCTGCGCGGATCGTGAGTGGTAATGGTTCATAGTCACGGTAGACTTTATCTTCGTAGCGCACGCGCACACCATCAGCATGATTGCGCACAAAACGATAGTCTCGGCTGAAAGATGGATGCTTGATTTCGATACATTCAAGGCGTACATCGTCATGGCGGCCGCGCAACCAATACTCCATTTCTTTGATTGTCGCCATTACAGACCTCCTAATGCATCTGGTAGATCTTCGTTAACAAGTTTTGCCAACTTTTGGAAGTAAAGTTCGATTTGACCTTCTGTCATTTGATATAAGGTTGAGATTAAAATATCGTTGTCGAGATCATATTTGATGGGCTTAGCAACCAGTGACAACTGAACGGTAAATATCTGGTCGCCAAGTGGTTGTACTGGCATAGAGTCACCAACAATGCGGCACTCATACCACTTGTGATCAACGTCATCTAATAGTAGATATGCTAAAAATGGCAGCCCCTCGTAAGCGCGTGTGAAGGCTAAGAAGTACTGCCACTGTGAGCGGACACATTTATAAGTGACGTTAGCTCGATGCACTTTCCCCACACTATCTTTACGTTCACGTGGCAAGCCAACGATGGTTTCGGTGCTAGCAACATTACGCGAAAGACTGAAGGAGTAACCATCACGCAGCGGTTTTAGCATGAACTTTGGTATGTCTGCCATGATTTATCCTAATTTTCGCTGCAAGTGATAGTTATTTCTGAGTGCCTGATTGGTTGTGCTGTAGGGGTCGTTGATTTGTTGTGCCATCGCTTGTGGTAGACGCTGGTCTAGCCGTTTATCGATACGCATTTCGATACTGCCATCGTTATTGACATTGGTGGCCACATCTACTGGAGCATTATTTGTCATATAAATAATGACACCCTGATTGCGTTTATTGCTCTCATACGTACCGTTATTCATCGATTCAAGTTCTGATCGATATTTTGTAGTCGCGGCTGCATGTGCAACAAATTCTTTACCGTGGACGGGCCCAACTGGCATATTGGTAGGATAGTCGCCCGTATAACCGCCTTTCATAAAACCTTTCGGGTTTAGAGCTTGAATGGCGGCAGGTATGATACCTGTTTGCAACGTAGTAGTAGCAACGGCAGGTATATTGGCAGGGAATGGGGCTGACCCCCATGCTTTTGCGATCGCGGTAAAACTGGCAGATTGCGCACTGGCAAAATCAAAGGCTTTTTGAATCAAGAACATGCCTTTATAGCCTTTGCTAGTCTCTCCTAAAGCCATTCCAAATAGGGCGGTGATGCTGCCTAGATTAGCGGCTTGCCGTTGCAGTTCCAAATCTTTGGACGACTGATTGAAGTTCTCTGTCAAGGCTAAACGTGCTTTTTCAGCCTGTGCTTTTTTGTCTGTATGCGTCTGCTCATACTTATCAACAATAGCCATTTTTTTATCGTATGCAGCGCGCAATTTTTCCGCTTCAGTCTGAGGGCCATTTACGTCTAAGCCGTCAAAATCCACACCGATAGATTTTTTATCAGCTTGGTACTGTGCGGCTCTACCAGATATTAAATCAGTCGCCTTACTACGCATTTTATCGCGTTCATCTTGCCATTTATCAAACCTTTCTTTTAGTGCATTAGTAGCTTTCAGTTGTGATTCTAGTTGTTGCAACGCCTCGGCTTGTTTAACCCATTCATTAATACGAGCCTGACTAGCGCCTTTAAATTTGCCAGCGTTGATATCGTACATTAGGGAAGATAGTTCACTAGTGTTGCCAAATAAAGCAATGCGTTTTCTAAAGCTATCAATACCGTCTTCAACAGCTTTGGCCGCTTGCTCGGCCATTCGCTGAGCTTCGGTGACGACCGCCTTAGCACCTTTCTTTATGCCAACGGCCATGCCTTCCGCAGTCTGTTCTCCAACTGTTTTCATGACACGAGATGGTGAACGGATGTTAAGAACGCTCTTAGCTTTAGCGACAGCACTTGATGCCATGTTACCGATTGCACTAGCGACACCACTTGCGCCTGCTTTTATGCCGTTAATTAAGCCATTTATAATTTGCTTGCCGATTGTCAGCATTTTGCTAGGTAATTGACTTAATGCAGTTGTGATACTTAAACGGATACTATTAAATGCTGTTACTGTGTTTGTCTTAATATTATTCCATGCATTGCTTACTGCTTGTTTTGCAGATTCAAGACTAGATTTTATCGAAGCTGTAATAGCAGCCCATTTAGTGTTAGCCCATGCGTTTATCTCATCCCAATTTTTGTACAGAGCAACGCCAATAGCTATCAAACCTGCAACAGCGACAACAAGAATACCAATAGGACTAGTGACAGCAGCAAGCGCAGCGCCAAATGCCCATGTTGCAGTGGCAGCCACAGTGCTGATCGCGCTCCATGTCACTGTGGCAGCTGTCATTACGGCTGTAGAAACGGAAGCAGCAGTCGCAGCAATAGAGCTGGCTATAAGCGCAGCATTGTGAATTAATAATATTGCAGATACACCGCCTACAACGCCACCAAGTACCATAAATAAGGCTTTGTTTTCGCTAATAGTCTGCTTTATGGTTTCCCAATGTTGATAGACAAGCACACCAGCCGCAACTAAAGCGCCTAATGCAATGATAGTTAGTCCCATTGGACCAGCTAGAGCGACATAAGCCAATTTCAAACCGTCAATTGTAGTCTTCGCGGCTGTAAAACCATCAACAGCAAGCTTTAAGCCAACTGCTGTAGCAATTAAAGAGCCGCCAATGAGTGTGATTTGTTGAATTAATTCAGGATTAGCAGATGCCCAGGTGCCTATGGTTGCGACCATAGGTGTCATGTTTAGTAGTAATTCATTTAAAGCTGGTATAAAGGCTTCACCAACACTTGCGACCACACCATCGATGTTGTTCTTAAATAAGACCATTTTATTAGCAGTTGTGTCGCTGATTTTCTTAAACTCGACATCCATTGAGCCAAAGTAATCCTTGGTTGAGTTGACCGTTTCACCAAGAAGTTCCCAGTTATTTTCTAGTACGCCCACACTGCCTGCGAGCATGGTAATATCATCGCCGAACTCCTTACCAATAATTAAGGCGTTCGTGCCGATGCGTTTAGATTCCTCCAGATCATTAATAGCATCAAGATAAGTAATAATTGCTTGCTTACCATCAGTTGCGACCAGTTTACTGAAATCATCAATATTTAATCCTAACTGCTCAAATCCGATTAACTGAGACTTAGTCGCATAGTCTAATGTAGAGAATGATGTTAGTAGTGAGTTGACTGCGGTAGATGCAACCTCAGCTGGTTTACCCATTGCAATCAATGCACCTGTTAAGCCTAATGTTGCATCCTCTGACAGTCCATAGACTTTGGCGACACCGCCAACACGTAGCAGTGAATCAATGAGCTGGGCAGCGGTAGCAGGAGTGTTGTTGGATAGCGTATTAATCGCATCGCCAAGCCGGTCAATATTTGCAATTGGTATCTGAAATACATTAGCGATCTTTGCCATGCTATCTGCAACTTGCTGAGCTGGTAGATCAAAAGCGACACCCATTTTTGCCATCACTTCGGTAAAGTGAACTAGGTCTTTTTCTGCGATGCCCAGCTGACCGCCAGTAGCCGTGACGGCCGCTAATTCTTCAAAAGTCTGCGGAATCTGCGTGGTCAATGCTTGCAACTCTTTACGCATATTTGCCAAGCCGTTGCTAGTTGCAAATTCTACGGTCTTATCAATCTCAGCCATTGAGCTTTCAAACGACATGGCTGTTTTGATTGATAATGCGCCCATACCAGCAAGCGCAGCGCCAACTCCCAGCGCCATTTTGGCGGCATTGGTGCTGATATCATTGAACGCTGACTTGCTGTTTTTTCGTGCTTTGCGTAGCTCGTTATTATAGTTGGCAGTATTTGCCTCCATGATTACTTGGATTCTACTCAGCACCGAAGCCATGACACCCTCCTATGATTTACTTGCAATTTTTTGTTCGTTAACTTTCGATGCTAAGAAATCTCTTAACGCAGAGACTTGTTTATGTGCTTGTAGCCTTTTTTCACGCTGTCTTTCTTGTTCTTTTTGCTCAGGTGTTAACAATCGGTGGTCATATAACATAAAATCTTTTATGGTTTTCTTGTCTTTACCTGCGTAATTTTGCATACGCAGAGAGGCAAAATGCATGTCTAATAACTCCCCACCAAATGGCTCTACGTACAAGTTAAAAGCTTGCCACTCAGTCAGCTCACGCGCGGTCATATTGTTTTCTATCCACTCGACCGTTTTGCCCAAATGAGCGGCTAGCCTGAACTTAAATATACGTAAAGGGTGGGCTATTAGTTTTTTGTGACTTCTTCTTGATTTTCAGGTTTTAGGGCATTGAGCTCGCTTGAGAAGTCATAGACTTTTGAGACAATGGCTGCGGGGAAGCCTTTGACCATTTCGATATCGTCATCATTAAACTCTAAGACGCCATCGGCATCACAGACTGAATAGACAAAGATAGTGGCTCGAACACCATTTGTTTCTACTTCTTTTTGCATCAGCCCTTCCAATCCCTCACGCTCAGCAGCACTCATCACTTTGATGTATACGTCACCAAGTTCAGGGATAGGCAATATTTTTACGCTGGTTTTTAATTGCATGAAATCCGCTTTACTTAGTACTTTTTTAGAGGCTTGTTTGGTCATTTGATTGCTCACTTATGATTTAAAAATAAAGAAAAAGCGCAGAGCTGGTTAATGCTCTACGCTTTTGATTAATGTTGACGCTGGTTTATTTGATTACTAAGGTGTTTGAGTGATTTCTGAACTGATGACTAGGACACCCTCAACTTTGAGCATGTCTTTTTGTTCTGCCATAAGATTAAATTCTTTAACCATACCGTCAAACACGTAACCTTCACTGGCGGCGGCAGGATCAATAAATTCAATTTTATTTTTAATGACCGTGGAATTTTTGTAGGCGGCTTTCAATTCCATGTGCTGCGGATCGGTCGGTACATAATACAAGGTGAACGGTATTTCTGATGTCTCTCTAAAGTTGGGCACTGCGTTTACAGTAGAGGTGGCATCAGTCGGCGTGACATCGACGACGACTTTAGTCAGCTTGGGCATCTCCATTTCATTTAAAAACTCTACTTGGTTGAACGTAGGGACATCATCAGTCGCGATGCTCCATTTAAACTGCACATTTACTAATTCATCAGCGGATATAGCCATAATCATCACTCTCTTATTGGTGGTAGGGTAGGGTTGCTTAATTGGTTTGCCAGATATGACACTCGATGCTTTGTCTGTATAACCCAGACTTCTCATCGTGGAGGTATTTACGGCTGTCGTAGTAAAACGGCTTTACGTTATCTTTCAGGATATTGATCATTTGATTGGTGGTGTCTTCACAGTCGTCATAGTCGTTGTGATACACATCTAGCTGCATATAAGCCAATTCTCGACCTGTATATCCTGCTACGACATTGGTTGCATTGGTATTGAGTACGGTATAGACCAGATACGGTGTGCCTGTTTCGCCCTCTGGTCGGACCAATGGATAGACTTTATCGTCAAAAAATGCGCCTAGGACGCTATAGATAACCTCGCTTGCTTTCATTTATTACGCCTTTTTATCCAATCATGACTTTATCAATTTCAGCTTTGAGCACTTCTTTAAACCTTTCAACGCCTTCTTCGTGTTTACTGTCTGCGGCAGGTCTGATAAATGGGGTAGGTGCGATGCTGCTGGTCCCTGTCTCTAAAAAATACCAATAAAAGCCTTTGGCTGAGACAAACAGACCAACTGAAGGTTTTGCGGTGTATCGCATTTGCTTGGATCGGATTTGTTTTTTTAGCACGCCTTTATCGACGGGAGCGAGGCGTTTGGCTTCTTTTTTAATGGGTGCGATACCAGCGTTCAGTGCTTTTCGCATGACCTTGTTTTTGGAAGTGTCGATCAACCTATCAAACTGTCTGTCTAGCTGGTCCAGTCCATCTATTCTGATCGATGCGCTCACGATGAATCCTTATTTTGGACAATAAAAAGCCCCATCGGATGATAGGGCTATTGTTACGGTCGATTAGTCGTAGTTAGCGACGGTTCAGGGATAAGAATTGCGTCATGTTATAAGCACGTGAGGCTTATATTTGAATGGTTTTATTTATTGTTAAATATATTATAAAGCAATCTATTCCATGCTAAACCTAAGTCAATAAAAGCATAGGCAGTCGTTGCGGTATGTGTTTCTAAAGCTAATTGCTCAAGCTCATCAATCCGGCTGTCGATACCACATCTTATGATTTTTAACATCATAGTTCTCACTCATACTTAGAACTTAATAGCTTACCATCTTCGTCAAACTCACACATTGCAGTGTGTTTTGACTCAGCATTGAATTGATTTTTTGCGTAAAACTGGAACCATAATTCGTGATTAGTTTCTTTTTTATATTTTAGGTTGCTGTGGATAATATCCATTGATCGCGGATTATTTAGTTTAGTTTGTATATCAACCTGACAGTCAGTAAGCAACTCGGCCTCAGATCTATCACCTAGATTCGGTATACCGCTAAGTGTATTTACTTTCTTTTCTTCTGGCTCGGTTTCAGTATTCTTTACTTCGCTCGAGCCGCACGCTGTTAGAAATAAAGCTATTGATAATGCTGCGATAGTCTGCTTCATTGTTATTACCTGACTAATAGTAAAATAATGTCTGAGTATATTACGAGTAAAAACATTAGTCTATCAATCACAGAAACAAACTAGAAATAATCAACTATTTGTTTTTGTACGACACACTACGATTTTTTTATTGTCTTTTGGCACAGGCATTATCCCTAGTACTTCATAAACAAAGCCACTACCATCTAACACCTGTATCTCATCGCTTGCTTTAATGTCCGTTGCCGTATCGACAAGTATTTTTGCATCTACTGACGATCCAGCGGCATGACCTTCTACAAAGTCCCGAGTGCTGATGGGTAGTAGCTCACACCACGTCTGTGGCATGACGCTATTAGTAGACTTAACGGCGCCAGTGTTGGTTCTCGTTGTGATTTTTCGCACGACACCAATTGGTGTACTAAGCCGACCTCGGCTGATTTTCGCCATGTCATACTCCCATCTTGCGATATTTTTTAAGCAGTCTGTCAAGCGCGTAGTTCATGTGCAGCTGCTCAATTTGCTGTGCTTCTCGGTTTTGGTACAAGTCACCGATGACAAGTAGGGCGGCGTGTCTTAATGATTCAGATAATTGGCCGGACGGTGTTAAGCAGATATCCTCTGTTAGCTCACGATCTAGCTCATCAGCGATTAATTGAAATGACGTAGGTATAAGCCACGCAATATACGTATCATCTATCTCATGTGTGACACGCAGGTGCGATTTGGCTTGTTCAAGCGTGATAGATGCAGTGATCATAGATGATGCCTATATTGAGTTAGAATAAAAAAGACCGCTGGCAGAATTTCCACCAGCGGCTAGGAGAAGCGTTTCAAGTAATAGTTACCTAATCTTATGGTCCGACGTTAACTAGGTCGCCCGTCACAGCTGCATCAGGCATGACGACACCAAAGGCAGCGCGCATTTCAGCACGTACCGTCACTAAGTTTTTGCGGAAGTTATCACCATCTTCAGTAGACAGCTCAACGGTCGCATCTTGGCGAATATAGCCTTCAGTTGCCATGGTGATGTTGCCGACCCAGTATTTGCCAACTGGCATCGATGGTGACTGGCTAACCGCCAAGCCCCAAACGAAAGGTTGAACTGCTGCGCCTGGCGAACCAAATAAGTAATGGCCATCGGTGCCTTTAGCCTGTTCAATCTCTGCCCAGTCTTGCGGGTTCAGAATAACCGTCTCAGGAGGTAAGAAGTTAGCATAAGCTTTTGCTTTTGCAGAACTGATGGTATCGATAGCATTGTCGTTGGCAACGATGGTCAAGCTGTTTCCAGCTTTCATCAGGCCTTTGAAGCTTTTGGTGTCGCCATTGATGACCAGATATTCAAGCTTTAGACGCAAGCCGTAAGACATGCGACCTTCGATATAAGCAGCCAGTGCCGGCGCATCATCTAACACCTGATTGCTAACACGTACCCAATGAGCAATAACGTCAATTTCTAATGAATCAGGACCAAACGTAAGGCTTGATTCAGGCTTAAGCTCACCTTCAGCCACGATATCAGCCATGAAGGTGACAGCACTTTCACGTACATAAGGAATAAGTGGTACTGACGTTGGTATCCAATTGATCATATTGACCAGCGTCAGCGGATTACTAGCGGGGTTAATTATTCTGGCATCGTTGATGTTGCCAGCCGTGTTGATTGTGCCAAGCATGACGGTGTTACGTGCAGAGACACCATCAATCTGTACTTTGCCACGTGAATGCTTAATTGCTTTAATTTCTTGACTGATACCTTCGTTGCGAGAGAGTAGGCCACCAATGCTGTTTGCGTCTAGCTCACCGTCTTGGACACCGCGTACCATCTTTTGCTCAAACTCTTCAAAGCGGGCTGATAGGTCACCGACTTCTTTTACACTGTTCTGTAGCTCAGTGATAGCATCACGAGTTTCTTTGTCATCTTTGTTTTCAGCAAGTAGCTTTTGCTTTTCTTCAATAAGCTTGTCGAGTGTGGTTAAGCGACTTTTGAGCTGAGTCGCAAGTTTTTCGTACTCATCTTTGGAGCCACCAGCATCACGAGTCATAACACCCGCACTAGGCATAGCACCAGCAATAGTAGTGGTTTTAAAATCGCGCATAATATTTTCCTTTAGGCAAGAATTTAGCTACCAGATGGCAGCTTTATTGAGGGTTTGGTTTAGGTTACTTATCTAAAAATGCAAACGGGTCATCGTCTTTGCTAGTATCATCAGCGCGAGTGCCCATGATGCTATCGAGTTTGGTAATAAAGTGCCTTGCGTCCGCTTCTTCAAGTCCGAGCTGGGTCAACATATCGCAGGCGTCACGCTCATCAGCTAAGTTATTGATGGTCTCAGCTTGACGGTTAAGCCTTGCATTGCGATCCGATGGTTCATCAACAGGACTAATTTCGTATAAATCTGCCCGATTGATAAGAATATGATCACCCATATCTTCTACATCGATATCATTGACCGGATAAAATGCAATTGACAACCCATCTACTGTCTCATGCTTAACCATAGCGCTAACATCATTGGCTAAAGACAGCCCTGGTGTAAATTCACCTTTTACTCTAAGGCCAATATCATCTTCGACAATTTCAATGTATTTACCAATTCGCATAGCAGCACGGGCGTCAAACATATTTTTCCAGCCATGGTTGTAGTACATATGTACAGCTTTCTCTTTACTTTCAAAGCGAGCTATCATATCGGCAAATGCACCACGAGCAAATTTTTCGCCGTAGGTATTGATGCTGTCCCATTTGACTGCATACCCTTCAAATATATGGGTATTACTATCACCATTTTTAGGTTCTACGAAACGTATCTGAGCATCGTTAATTGCCAAGCGCCGGGTCTGTACTGACTCTAATAGCTCACTGCGTCCATCGCGACAGTGCAGCGTTTGCAGTGAGTGTTTATTCATTGCTGGTATCCTTAGTTTGGTCTAGTAAAGATTGTTTAGCGACTTGGCTAAGCGGCGCAAAGCCAAGTTGCATATATAATTCATCGCCGCCTTCGACTGGCTTCCAACCTTCAGCGCGACGTATTTCATTAGGGGTACGCTGACTACCGGTGATTTCAGTGTTATACATAGCGACACGGTCGCTGCGATTAGCACGTAAGATAGCGTCAGCATCGATCTCAAATTGATACTTATCCCAATCTTGTCGTGGTATCAGCGTCGTCAGCATTGATAATTCAAGGCGCTCAAGGTAGGGCCGCAAGTTAAATTTGTGGAATGCTTCGATGATCGCTGAGATACCGCTGCCCCAGTTGCTTGATTGCGTACTGTCGTTAATCAAAATACTAGGCACACCGAACATACGGGCGATTTCTTCTAAGCTAAAACGGCGCGTAGCCAACAGTTCAATATCACTAGGCGTCAAACTGATGGCTTCAAACTTCATATCAAGTGGTAGCACTGGCATAAAGGTTTCGTCACCACTTGTTAATTCGCCCATCTCTTGTCTAAGAGCTGCGCGTTGCTCGGCAGTAGGATTGCCCTTTGTCATTAGTGCGCCGGTTGGCTTGGCACCATTACGCATGAGCGAAGTTATTTTATCGTCTGAGGCATCTGCTACAGCGACAGCTTTAGCAGCGTGTTGCAGCGGTGATAAGCCTTTTATGCCGTTACCAAACAACTTAACATGCCAAATATCAGACTCTTTGTAGTCACGACTGAATGCAGATGTAACTTGATGTCGATAAGTGAGCTCATCATTCTTTAAAATGACAGTCATGTTAGAAGAGTTAATGATATCTAAACTGAGAATACGAGAGTTTTTATCACCTATCCTGGTGATCCTGACGTATGCATTGCCATCACTGACCAAATTGAGCATCAATTGTTCCATGAACTCGATGCGGTTCTGCCGTTTGTTGGGCTTATATCTCAGCAGTTTCATGACGTCATGATCTGCTTTGGTATCTAAATAACCATCTTTGTCCTTTGTATATAAATCAATGGGCATACTAGCGATGGTTTCGGCAAGCAACCTGATTGACGCAAAGACCGCAGTGACTGTCATCGCTGAATCAAAGGTAACGGTCTTTGCTGTCTTAGTGACAGTGCGAGTAGCGTTTTGGTTGCCGTCAATGGGGTCACGCGGCGCGTAACCAAACCATGCAGCGACGGTTTGTATGATTGCCATGTTATCCCCTGAAGCTTACAAAGTCGTTTAAGTAGTCGCCAAGCTGTGTCTCAAAATCTTGGCTCGGTAAATCGCCTGTTTCGTCGTAGTACTGGGCACGATTGGTTGCGATGATTGAAGCAACTGCGCCATCAATCTTGCTAGCATCTGATTCTTTACGTGGGAATATATTGTCGTTAGCATCCTTTTTGACAGTGACGTTGCCCATACACCAACGCAATATAGGGTTACCATCATTGAGTACCCGCTTTGCAGGTAGCAGCGCACCAATATGTTTCATTGGTTCACTAAGATAGGCGACGCGCTGCGGAACTTCGACCATGTTGATACCTTGTTCATTAAGCCGCATGGCTAAATACGTGGCATTAAAAGGGTCATAACCTGTTTCTTGGATATCGTAATTTGCAGCATCATCAACAATATCGCGCTCAATGCGCTCAAAGTCTGTAATATTGCCATCGGTAACAGTTAGCCAGCCTTGGCGTTCCCATTCAATAAAGCGTTTTTGATTGGGATTGTTAGCGTTGTCGAGCTGCGCACGGTTGATATAAAAGTTCGCAAACAAGTAATAATATGACTCACCGTCTATCTTTTTCACAAACAACTTAACGCGTGATGCCAAGTCAACTTTAGATGCCAGATCAAGACCGCCAAAGCACGGGTAGTTTTTAAACTGTTCGGGTTTTAATGTTTTGTCGGTAGCATCGTCCCAGTCTTGCATGTTGAGCCAACCGCTGCGAGCAGCTACCCAAACGCATAAATGTTTGGTCAAAAAGTCAGCTTGCGAGTCAGGGCTGATAGCAGCACGTTGATATTCTGCTTGTAGTGCTTCTTTATGTACTGATACGCCGTAGTTAGGATTGGCTTTACGCCAGCTTGCAGGGTCACGCCAATCATCTGCGTCATCTATTGTGTAGATAATGCCAAAGTAACGGTCGTGAGATTCAAGCCCTGATAAAACCTTAGTGACCAACGTGCGTTGCTCGTAGCAAACGCCATCTAAGATGAAGCCAGCTGTCGTAATAGCAAATAGCAAGGGCTGTTCACGCGCTCCCATACCCGTTGCCATGACCTCGTAAGTATCGTTTGATTTGTGCGCGTGTAGCTCATCAATGATAGCGCCATGAACGTTGAGTCCGTCCAAGTTGCCACCGTAGTCACGGCTTAACGCTTTGAACGTGGATTCAGTCGAGACAGAGCTGACTGCATGAGCTGCGACGCTTATACCCATTGCCTTTTGCATATCTGGGCGTTTTCGCACCATGCCCTGTGCGACTTCAAAGACGACACGTGCCTGGTCGCGAGTAGTAGCGGCTGAGTAAACTTCCGCACCCATCTCCCCGTCAGCGAAGCATAAGTAAAGTCCGATGCCGGCAGCCAACGTTGACTTTGCATTTTTGCGGGGTATTTCGACATACGCATAACGAAAGCGGCGTTTGCCGTCAAAATCTACCCAGCCAAACAAGTTAGCCACGATGAATATTTGCCAAGGCTCAAGCAGTATCAATTCGCGTTTGTTTGCCAGCTCACCTTTGACGTGTGGCAGCAGCTCTATAAATCGGCAAGCTTTCGCAGCCAGTTGGCTGTCAAATTCAAACTCAAATGCAGATTCATTCTTTGCGCGTTTAAGATCCGTTAGGTGACGTTGACACGCCTGACGTACATAGACACACGCATCGATAGTGCCGTCGATTACATCCGTTGCGTATTGCGCCGCGATATTAGCGTAGGCAATAACATCGGACATAGTTTTTTAACCTTGTTTAAACTCCCCAAATTCACCATCGCCAAATAAGTTACCTTGAGCGACATCGACTTTGATACTGGAGCGTGCAGCAGGAGATAGACCAAATTCGCGGCCTAATGAAATGAGCTGTTTTTGTAATGTGTTGCGTATACTGACCAAAGCAGTCTGTACTTGAAAACCGTTAGGCGTTGTGCCAATCCAAGTATCAACATTCTCAAGCTTGGTACAGACGTCACCATAACGGGCCGACGTCTCGGCATACGCGCCAAACAAATCACCATCGATAACTGATAGCAATCCAAGAGCGACTAATTGCGGCGCTATCTTGTCCCACTGTTTGCGTGATTTAGCGTCGAGCCAATCGGGGCAGGGTGGTATAGCTAGTGTTGGTTGAGCAGCGTTGCTAGCAGCTTCACGGTCGCTACGGACACGGCTGCCTTGCAACACTTTGAGCTGCGTCGGTTTGCGTGGACGAGACATAGTGTCACCTGAGAATAGTTATTGTTTGAAGGGGTATACCCCCTATAGGGTTTTGACCATGCGAAAATTCTCTTGGGGGCGGTGGTCTCTGGGGGCAATCGTGTTTACTTTTTACCCCACCCTGCCTTGAGCTGGGCGACCTGATAGTCGGATAATTTATTATCGATGGTCGTTGTTTTGATTGAGTGACATGAGTAACAGAGTGGTTGCCAGTTTGTCTGATCCCAAAATAGTTCGTGGTCGCCACGATGGGGAATGATGTGATCGACTACGTCAGCGCCTTTGATGATATTTTGCAACATGCAATTTCTGCATAATGGTTCGTCAGCTAAAAACAATTCACGCGCTGATCGCCATCGGACATCGTAACCACGTTGGGAGGCAGATAGTCTATGGTCGATACGCTTAAGCTTGGCGGGTTCAGCTTGTTTAATTTGGTTGGGCGATTGACGCTTAGGTTTTGGCTTGTGCATCTTGCAAACGCCGTTAGCACCAGCACTCGCGTTGCAACCTGAATGGCTACAAAGAGTTGTTGGCATCATCGGCATAAAGATTGTCCAATAAAAAAACCCACTGCGAGGGCAATGGGTTTTTTTGAGTTATTTAATTGTCTGCTTTATGATTGGGCAGGAACTTCGAATATGAGAAATCTTATGTGAAACTGTTCCATTAATCAAGTAGCCTCTGAATAGCCAACCACTTGTAATTGTATCTTAGCTCCCGCTGTTGCTGCGTTCTGGCTCATATCATTTAATATAAAATCGATGTGATCAGACATCTGATTACGGGACCAAGTTGCTTTAGGTATATCCGCAAATGCAGCGCGCTCGTTACCACTCCAAGCATAACCAATCGTTTCGTTGATTGGATACTGACATTCAGCTAATGCGGTACAAACTATTCTATTAATATATTTTCTTGGTATTGGCTTGGCCAATAGCTTGTTCGCATAGATATCTTGTAACTTCGATTGGATAGACGTATCAAAGCCGTCATTCAGATAGTGATAGCAGAAAGACTCAATAGGTGTGATGTTTGCATAAGCCTCAGCAGCTGCTCGTAAGTACTCTTGACGCATGATAAATATCCCCGTTATTTAGATTCAATATAGGATCGTGTGCATAGTTACGTCAAGATGTGCATAGTTGATTTTAAACTATGCACGTCTGAACCCTTTGGCATTACTGGCTTGTAAGACTGATGTTCATAGTGTGCATAGTGTGCATAGTTATATTTACGCACGAGGATAAAAATATTTTGTTGTTATCTTAGGTTGATAATAAAAATAAATTATTTCCCGCGCGCGCATACGAAAAAACCCTGCACACTATGCACAGGGTTGCTATAAGCTATATAGGGTAAGGGCTGTAGACGTGCATAGTTGTATTTTAAACTATGCACATGGGGTGCACACTATGCACATGGTTGGCTATTTGGGGTCAAGTTTATGACCGATAGCGTTCTTCATGAGCTGCATTTCTTTGCCAAGCCATATTTGTTGGTTGTCTGATTCAGCCGTTGGGAAGCTTGTCGGCATCTTGATAGCAATAACCGTCGATTGTATAGGTCTTTTGCTGTTAGGCAGTTGATATCTTAGTCGCTCTTTATGCTCACGTCTACCAATATATGTCATTAATTTAGTTTTAGTAGTGCCACGTTCGCCGCCTTTACGGCACCAATATTGATAGTAGTCGTAAAGATCGTCAGTTAAGCAGCTGCAATAAGGTATACCAGCCTCACCTATTACCCAGTCATCATAGAATACTTCCCAGTTTGGTTGGCTTAGGCGAATAAGCTGACGCTTGCTGTTGGTCATGATTGCTGGTGTGTGTGATGTTTGGCCATTAAGTTCTATTTTCATGAGATAAGTATAGAAAGCACGTAGCATGTTGTCATTAGTGCTATCTAGCGCATCTGCGACTTCTTTTAAAAGGGGTGCGGGAATCTTTTGCTTTGGATAGCAAACAACATGGCGACGGTCATTCTGTTCAAGAGATAAAGGCATCATATTGTTAGACAAGAATATCGCATTGACGTAGTTATCTTGCTTCCAACCACTCATGAATTTCTGATTGATATAGATAGTGTTACCTGTAATCAATTGCTTGACCATACCCATTTGAGAGTATCTATCAGAGCCGCTAAATATCTCTTCAAAAAGTGCATAGAGCTTGTTTGACACCCAGTCGTTATACTGAGACTCAAGCTGACCTTGCCCTAGTATCACACCATAATCACCATAGATGCGAGTCATAATGCGGTCAAAAAACAGCGACTTACCTGCACCTTGTATTTCACCATGAAATATCAGCGCAGTGTCCAACTTAGTGCCAGGGCGTTGCAATGGTATAGCAAGCCATCTAATAACCCAATCATAGATCGTCTGGTCGCCTTCGCATAAATGCAAAAGCAAGTCAGTAATAGGCTTACACATAGCAGCCGCTTCGTCGATTTCGATTTCAACAGGTTTAAGTGGTAAGCCATCGAATGTGTTGATAGCAATATCATTCGGATTTTTAGGCTCTTTGGTGCGGGTAGGGTCAAACCAAATATTGTCTGATTTAACAGTGATGCGAGAGTCTGATTTGAGCCAAATATCATACTCATTAGGTCGTGCAAGTTTGATGGTATCGACAGGCAAACGGATACGCTCAACGTCATCCCACACTTCTTTGGTGCCATAGATAAGGAAGTAACGTTGAAACATTGATTGAGCTTCGACTGCAAGCATGACATCAAGGTCTTTGGCAACTTCGGACTTTGTTATTTTTCGGTGTGGTGCTTTCCACCATAGGTCAGCTAATTTCTTATTACCGATTTCATTGGCGAACTGAGTCTTTGTATATTCAATCTTTTGCTCAGTGTCATAGACTTTATTCGTCACTTTGCCAATGTCGGTGATTTGAGCATAGCGTTTTAGCATATTGGCCAAACGCATTTCTTGTTCGACGTCAGTGGGTACGTTGCCGTTGTGTGAGACAGTAGGGGTATCAACAACACTATGATCGTCATTCGCAGCTTGCGTTACGATTGATTTGTTAGCTAGCGCATACTTGATTTGGCGCGCTACTTCGTTGAGTCCAGCTGACGCTGCGAGGTCGTTAAAATCTGAGTGTTGTTTGTCTTGCATTACGCTGCGTCCTTATCCATATCTACTACATCAAAACTGGGTACAACCAATTCGCCATTAACTGCTATTGCAGCAAGTTTGCCATCACGTATGCCCGCATTGTACTCAACGAGTGGTTTTGGCTCTTTGCCCTCTGCTATGTCTTTATCACGCATCTTAAGTGCAGTCGCACTATCGTCATCAGCACAGATAATAATGCGATGATCGGGATATTGAGCGCGTATTGCTTTGGCTACTGGTATCAAATTATGTGCGTTAAATGCCACGATGACAGGCAAGCTATAGCTCATAGCATCAAACACAGTAGCGGCAGTAGCATAGCCTTCGCAGATTAGTATCACTCCACCACTGAACATTGCCGCGCTGCCAATCGTAAAGTAAGCACCGCTGACTAATCCACCTTTTAAAAACAGCTTTTCGCTATCAGGTGCAATAGTTTGCACATTGACCAACGTGGTTTGTTGTTTGTCAGGATTGTAGTAGTACATGGGGATAATGAGGTTGTCACTACTATCTTGGCGTAATCCAATGGCTGAAACGTTTTTGTGTAGTAAATAAGGATGATCATCAGCGGCAGGCTTTGCATTATCCCAAAGGCTTTGAGCACGGCTAGCAGCATCAAGACGGGCTTGTCGCTTCTCAGCTTTCTCTGCTGCTTCACGCTCAACTTGCTGGGATTGCCATTGTATACGCTGCTCATCAGTGACCGTACTGGTCGCATCAAGACCGACTGCCCCAGCAATTAACTTGTTAGTGTCGTATACATCAAGTCCAGTATATTGCTGCACAAGCATAAAGCCATTACCAGCACCGCATTGTGAGCATATCCAAGTGCCTTCGCCGCGCTTATCATCACAACGGAATCTATCGTTACCGCCGCACATAGGGCAAGCCTGATGCTGATGAGCCGGTTGATTAAAGCTAATGCCAGCAGCGGGGAATACGTGAGTGACCCAGTTGCCAACTGCTGCATTGGCAATCGCATCAAAGTTAAGTGGAGGGCGTTTATTTGTCATTATTTCTCTCCATATTAATACGCGCATTTTCAACGATGGTTTGAATATGACGTTGCAGCGCTTGAGCGTCTTTTTGTATGCTTGCAAATTCATCAGGCTCAATGATCTTGTCGGCATAAGCGTCCAATGACGTGCTGTTTAAGTCCGCAAACTTTTGACCGAGCATCGCAATATCAAAAATCTCATCGGATTGGTTATCCGCATCAGGCAGCAAAAACCACGCCGCATTGCCGTGTGCGCAGCAGATAGCATCCATAATTAATGGTGACTGGGTTGCGCTTAGGACTTGTTCAATCAGCATGGGTGATAGCGTGTGACACGTTCGCTTTGGATTAACCTGCAAAACTGCGGTGTTGTAGGTCAGACCAAACGTCTCACAAACACTACCAAGCGTACCGCGTGGCTTCATCGCAGCTTGATAGACTGCTGCTTCGAGATCTAGTACGCAGTTTTCAGTACGCTCAGCTGCTGTATATTTTTTCTTCGACATATTCGCCTCGCTATTGTCGTGTGATTATTTCAGCAGTGTTGCTATGCTAGTTTTGGTTGAGCGCAATGGTCATTACATGCGTCAGGGAATACATCAGGTCTTAGATCATGGCAACTGCAACCTGCTACTTGGCTAAATGCGAGTACGTGCGTAGGAGCTACGCCGATATCACGATTTATCCAGTTGTTGATTTGAGTTGAGTAGGTATGGCGGATTTGCATGTCTTCAGGCAAGTTAAGATTGATAACATCGACTTGTTCGTTGATTTGTCTTACCAATTCGGCAAGGCTGCCAGATTTCTTAATTGCATCGACAATAAGTTTTTTATGATTTGACATGTTGATTACTCTTAATAACATTTGTAGCTATTAAAACATTTGTTTTAAGAGAAAGCAATATTTAATGCATCATTTGATGTTATACGACTAAAACATTTGTTTGTATAATGATTTTGACGGCTTGGGACAACCCATCGTTACTACAATACTAGCCAAATAATAGGACAATCATCATGGCATTAGGAGCACGCTTAAAGCTCGCACGTGAAGCTCGGAAAATGACACAGCAAGAATTAGCTGATGCTGTCGATTGGGACCAGGGCGCGATTGGCAATGTTGAAAGAAGAGATAGTAAATCGTGCAGATACACCGCAGCATTAGCTACTGCTTTGAATGTTGATTTGGAGTGGCTGAGTACTGGTAACGGTAAGATGCAGAAATCAGGTAATGAGGCTGTTATTATTGAGCCGTCACAAAAGGACAAATACACTGTGATCCCCATATTTACTGATGTTGCTTTGAGTGCAGATGCTGGGTCATGCCCACCTGATACTGAATTTGCAACAGGTTATACCCATATGCTTACAGATCGTATAAGAGCAGTTGGTGCTCAGCCCGATTGTATTGTAGAAGCAATGCTAGATGGCAATAGCATGGAACCTACAATCATGGATAAATCACCAATCAAGATAGATACGAGTAAGTCTGATTTTGCTATACGAGAAGGCAAGGTATATGCATTCAGCGTAGATGGTGAGTTAAAAGTAAAAAGGCTACTTAAGACCGCAACTGGTGACATCATCATTAGATCAGACAATGAAATGTATAAAGATGAAATCATAGGAAGGAAAGATTTTGAGAAGATAGCTAGGCTCATTGGATGGGTGTTTGATTGGCCACCCAATGAAAAATGGTAATTATTAACTTCTATTGTTATATTTATTTATCTAAATTATAACAAATGTATTGACGTTATTTATAACAAATGTTTTAATTATACCCGTGATCAACAACAAACGGGTATATCGTCATGTCAACGCCAAATATTCAAGACATTCTCACATCGCCACGCGCTCAAAAGGAATTTGAGCGTCTGAGCGCTATCTTAGACAACCGTAACTCTCAGCTACACGCTACCGAACAGCAACTCACTTACTCTGAGCAAAAACTAAAGAAAGCAGTAAAAAGCTATCGCCGTTTGCTGTGCATTTTTGCGCTTGGCGTAGGTGTGCTCCTTGCTATGTTGGGAGGTGCAGCATGAGCAAACTAATCAGCACTTTTAAAATCGGATTTGATGACGAAACTAAAGCTGTACTGAGCGAACTAAAAGACAAGCTAGACGCTATAAAAGGATCACTAGGTGTACCGTCGGCATTGCTTGGCAGTACCAAGCCAAACGGTGGGCTACTAGTCGCTATGGGTGATGCCGCGAATGATGCGCCTGAGTCTGAGCTTAAGCAGATGGGGCAATGGGTTTTTGAAGGGCAGGATAAAAAGTGGGCTAGTGCTCATGTCGACCAAGACGGTCAAGGCTTTCTTTGCACCGTGCCTAAGTCAATGACGATACGAGCTGACGGATATTGGACAACGAAATATGTCGGTTGGCGCGTTGGAATTTTAGATGGTGAGTTTGATGCATCAGACTGGGAAAACAGTGCAATTGATCGTGAAACTGTAAACGATGTCGATTATCTAAGCGAGACTGTGCCTGAAATAGAAGGCATGGAAGCCAGCGACATTATCATTGATGACATGGGCCGAGATTACTCACATAACTCAAATTGCTTACACGCAGTAGTGCCACACATCACCCAAGCTGACATGCAGCTTATCTTTATCAAAAACTTGTCTGACGTATTAATCCAGCGTATGCATAGCATGGGTCGCTTTAGTCATGACGATTATGTGATTGGTGGGCAGGGTGGCGACGTTATGATGCCATGGGATATTGTCTATGATATTGCTGCTGACAGGTTTGGCCTTATCACTGCGTCAGAAAAAGAACATCACAGTGCGTTCTTTTTTAAACCTTTATCAATTACGGTTGATACACCTACAGCTTTTCATAAAGACAGCCTGCTCGGTGGTGCGTTGCGCACAATCACAGAAGATGAAGTCAGTAATTTCCGTGGTGTGTTGGAGGCTCGTTATGCGTAATATCGCCAACATTAAACCAAGCGTTATCCTGGTATCTCTTATCCAAAGCGCCAAGCTCACAAATCATGTCAGCCGTACGGCTTTACGTGACTCTAATGTGAGATGGACTGCACATATCGCCAAGCCAAGATGCAACCGCGACCAGCAAGTACTGCTTGATGTCGCTGACCAGTTGCGTCTGATTATTGTGCAAGTGTCTCAGCGTCGTTGCCGTATTAATCCACCGCAATGGCCAGTGATGATCCAATTAGAAGCTGACTTACGCGCTGCGCATGTGGCAAACATCAACCTTGAGCCGTTACTTGACGTAGTAGCTGCTAATACCGACGACAGTGAGGCTGCCTAATGTTAGCACAATCGAAAAAACCTTTATTAGTCAATATCAATGGCGCTGCTCATATTGGCGTGACGACAGCCTGTCAGCGTGTCGCTATGTGTCTGAACGCTCAAGCAATCAGTACAGAAGTGATCAATGTTCGTAGAGGTGTTGAAGCTGTTGAATTTGAAGACGACTACATACTTGATAAATACAAGCATCTAGATGTGATCTTGCTAGACCGTCATCACTATACAGCATCGGCTATCAAGCGCCGGTTACACCAGCCGCTTTGGGCTTGGCAAGAGGATAGCGTAATGCCAAGTCTTAGCGTGCTGCTTAGCTGTCATGGCACCGTATACAAGCGCTTTATTAAATCTAATGAAGATAAGCGCACAGCACTGGGACATCACGAGGCGCACCTGTCATGCATAAAAGAGCATTACGGCACGCCAAATCATTATGTGCTTGATATAGACGGTAAGAATGGCCAGCTGTATGCAGCGGGTACGATTAAAAGCTTGATATTACGGGAGCTGAAACGATGAGAGTCTCGTTTGTATTAAATGCTGATCAAAATATTGACCAGGTGATCGCAAACCGCATTAGGGTTATTGAACATAATTTTGAAATGGAATTACAAAGCTTCTCTATAAAACAGATTGATAAACTGAGCCTTGATTTTGACTTTGAGTCGCTAAGTTCAGAAGAGGTCAAGCAAGCTCTAGATGGTTGGGCGTTTAATCCACGACTTGAGGTTCGTTTGGTATTCAAGGAGGTAGGCAACGATGAGTAAAACATTATCACTTAGCCGCAGAACGCATCTGTTTATCAAAGACGGCCAGTTCTTTATCAAGCTGCAACGTCAAAACCAAAGAGATTCAAAACGCGATGATTATTACATCATCAAAAAGTTTGGATTAGAACGCTTAAAAGAGATCCATGAGTGGTCTGGCAACATCATCAAAGAAAGTGAGGCAACCAATGTCAAAGCAGATTAAAAGAGTTATTTTCGCAAACAACAATTACGGCTTGTCTTGGTTAGACGTGAACACGCAAAGCTGGGAAATAGTAGATGCTTGCGGCGCTGGCCGTCACTTGGTCAATCGTGCATGTCGCTTAGCATCACGTGGAACGAAATTAGAATATCGCAATGGGTCAACGTATACGACTATCAATGCGGCTGTTGAGAGAATGGGGTAGGTATGGCTGATGATGCGGATCGCGCAAACGACTATGTTGATTTAACAATGGCTAATTACTTGAGTCATGCGCCTAAGTTTGATGAGCCGTCACTGGCTGAATGTATAGAATGTGGCGAAGACATACCCGCTAAACGCCAAGCGGTCGGTGGACGGACTCGCTGTGTAGATTGTCAAAGCGTATTAGAGAGAAGGAGATAATGATGGACGTTGTTGAAATTATCAAATCAAATGTCCCATTGGACTGGGTAACGCTTCCGCAATTTGCTAAACTTATCGGTCTACCACAAACACGTCTATACATGGCAAAAGATAAATGGCCTGAAGGCGTGGTGTGGCAAAAGATTGATAACAAGTTATATTTTAGCCTGCGGGGGTGGAATCAGTGGCTGGACCAACAGAGTATCCAACGGGCGTCCGAGTACGAGGCGACAGCGTCCAAATTAATATCCCAATCAGTGGCAAGCGCAAATACATCACTATCCCGCAGCCGCCAACGCCGAAAGGCATCAGCGAAGCGGGTAAACTACGAGCTTACTTAAAGAAAGCAGCTCGATATGGCACACTGACGCAAGCCGATGTTGACGCGGCGTGCAATGTAAAAACCAATATAATAGATGATGATAGAGCGCTGTTTGCAGACTATGCCCAAACATACTTAGACAATCTTAGCAGTGACAATACTGGTACCAGGCGAAAATATAAAGGCATTCTAACTAAGCATTGGATGCCTTTTTTTGCGGCTGTACCTATCGCAGATATCAATGCCGCTATGGTACGCAGTGCGCTGAACTCTATTAGTTTTAACGCACCACGTACTTACAATGATGCACTTATACCATTACGTGGTGTGTTTGACCTAGCGTTCTTAGATGGTGAAATCGATGATATGCCGACTAAACGAATACGTAATAAGAAAGTACAGCGTGATGATCCTGATCCGTTTCTACCAGCTGAACGTGCTGCGATACTGGATTGGATGAAAGCCAACTGGACTGGTAAAAAAGAGATATGGTATTTGTACTATAAGTGGCAGTTTTGGACCGGTTGTCGTCCTAGTGAGACATTGGCCATTGATTGGAATGATGTAGATTGGTCACATAATACTGTCAAAATCAGCAAAACATTGACTGGCGGTAAGGTTAGCCATGCTACTAAAACTTATCATATGCGCAATATTCATCTAAACGATAGGGCTAAAGATGTTTTACTCAGATTAAAGCAGCTCACTGGGCATCAGGCACGAATGTTTATCAGCTTGCACACTGACGAAGCATGGACACGTGATCAGAAATTATCAGAGAAGTTTGCCGACTCGTTGTCTGGTACTGATATGCGAGTGCGACCGGCATATAACTGTCGCCATACTTATGCGACAACAATGCTTAACTCAATGATTGAGCCTTCAGCCGCTGCATACCAAATGGGTCACGATATACAGACATTCAAAACCATCTATGCCAAATGGATAAATACCGAACGAATGAATAAAGAGATGATGAAACTGGATTATAGCGATTGACGGGTTTCTAGTTATCGCAAATTTTGCGACAAGTGGTGGCTACTGCGTCAAAACCGCGTCAATAACTAATATGGTTTTTATTTATCAAATTTTAGGCAATAAAAAAACCTGCCCGAAGGCAGGTTTAGTATATGTTTGAGACTATTTATTCACTATCCGAAAATGGTGGGGCTGGAGAGACTCGAACTCTCACACCTTGCGGCGCCAGAACCTAAATCTGGTGCGTCTACCAATTCCGCCACAGCCCCATTTTCGTTACTCTATCATTATTAGTGTTTAAACTCAAACACCATATAGAGATAGTTAACTGATTCGGTAGTGCGTCTCAGTGGTTGGCTATTATATAGAGTTTGAATATTTTGGCAACCCCTATTTGCATTTATTTTTAATTATTTAATATTTTTTTTGCTAATTTATTATAAACTTAGATTAACACACCAAGTGCAACGCTAAGTAATGGAATAAAACACCTGGTT
>NZ_RRYV01000240.1 GCF_014861395.1 Psychrobacter sp. FME13
AAGTAGAGTTCAATAATATACTTTGTGTCTTACAACTACTTTTGCAAGAGGTCTATTATAGATCTTTTATAATAAAAAATATCAGTGGTCGTGACCTACATAAGGTTGATCACTCATGAGGTTAGTCATCAGTTTTTAGTTGCTGCTCTTTAGTTACTCGTTTTTAGCCACTAGCTTTTAATCACTGCTAGGTGGAAAATCGCGAAAGGTATTATTGACATTACCTATCATAATACCAGCAGGGTTACGATCTGTCTGATCGTCTGCTGCTTGATCGCCCGCTTCTAAGGTTGGCGCTTCAGTTGTTTTGCCCGTATCGCGTGAGTCCTCATTGTAAGCAATCAATGCGTCATTGTCAGCAAGGAAGCTATCCGCCGTCGCCATGACCCACATTTGATTAAACACGTCTGCACGGGCGCTTTGATTAAGTAGTGCGCCTTTATCGGTGAAATAAAAGAACTTCGATAGCAGTTTAATCTGTCCGTCTTCTAAACGACGCGCAATATGATAAGGCTGTAGCTGGCTTGGATGCTGCAAGCCGACTGCGCCAACGATGCTGGCAAGTGATTTGAGGGTGTTTTTGTGAAAGCTTGCGACGCGTTCTGCTTTGCTTGGCACATCTAGGGCTTTTTGACGGTAAGGATCTTGGGTCGCGACCCCTGTTGGGCAAGTATTGGTATGGCATGAGCGCGACTGGATACAGCCGACTGCAAACATAAATCCGCGTGCGGAGTTACACCAATCTGCACCCAAGGCAATCATACGAGCGATATCAAAACCAGAGACGATTTTGCCGCTTACGCCCAGTCTGACCTTGTCACGAATACCTGCGCCGACTAGGGTGTTATGAACCAATAAAAACCCATCAACCATCGGCATGCCAACATTGTCCATAAATTCGACAGGGGCAGCACCAGTGCCACCTTCAGCACCGTCAATGACGATAAAGTCAGGGTAGTTGTCAGTTTCAATCATGGCTTTGACAATCGCCATAAACTGCCACGGCTGACCGATACAGAGCTTAAAGCCGACAGGTTTACCACCTGATAGCTCACGTAACTGCTGCCAAAAAGCAACCAGCTCAAGTGGTGTGCTAAAGGCGGTGTGCGAAGAAGGTGAGATGCAATCTTGCCCAGTAGGTACTTGACGGGTATCAGCAATCTCTTGAGTGATTTTCTCCGCTGGTAGTACGCCACCTTTACCTGGTTTGGCGCCTTGTGAGAGTTTAATCTCAATCATTTTTACTTGCGGATCGACGGCTTTTTCGGCGAAAGACTGTGCATCAAAATCGCCATTGGCATCGCGGCAACCAAAGTAGCCTGTACCCAGCTCCCAAATCAAATCGCCACCGAACTTACGATGGTGAGGGCTGATCGCACCTTCACCCGTATCATGGGTAAAGCCGCCGATTTTTGCGCCTTGATTGAGTGCCATAATGGCATTGGCTGATAGGCTGCCAAAGCTCATCGCTGAGATATTAAATACTGACATCTCATGCGGCTGCTGACAACGCTCACCGCCAACCATAATTTTAAAGTCTTTATTTTTTAGCGGTTGGCTGACCGCTGACTGTAAGAACCATTCTTTACCATTGGTGTATAAATTGTCTAACGTACCAAACGCATTGGTATCACTGACGTTTTTAGCACGCTGGTAAACCAAAGCACGCTGTTGGCGCGAAAACGGTACTTGTTCTTTGTCATCCTCTAACAAGTACTGACGAATCTCGGGGCGAAAGTCCTCCAGCACGTAACGAACATGTCCTGCGATAGGGTAGTTATTCAAGATGGCATGCTTGGACTGGACGATATCGTAAATGCCCAAACCCACTCCAAACGCACCAATGAGAATCAGCCACCAGTTTAGCAATAGCAACCCTGCTAATAGCAAAAAAATTGCGGCAACAAAGGTGCTATAGCGTAGTAGGACGCCTGTTAAATAAGGCAGATTGCTTTTTGGTTCAGGATTTAAATCGGTACGAGATTGGGGCATAGCGAGGCTCGGCTGTAAAACAAAGAAATTAAAAAACGCGATAATTATTAGGGCGTGTTGAACATTCAAATATTAGGGCTGCTGATCGCTAAAATTGAGCCAAACTAGGCGCGAGACGACGATAATGTCGAGACCTTAACTAGGCTTGTAACAACGTTTGCAAAAATGTTTGGAAGCATTTTAGCATCAGCCTTGAGAACGGATCCAGCAAAGCACTGCTTTGCCCGTTTGCAAGGCGAGAGCTATGCTCGAGTGGAGGGCAGTACTCTTTTTTGCCAATACATGGCGAAATTGTTTAACCTAGAATGACTAGGCATCAAAAATTTCACTGCATATTGTCTAAAAAATAGTCACTGCCAGCACCACATTTGAATGTTCAACACGCCCTAAAGATAAGATAGTATGTCTCAAGTACCAATATTTATGATACCGAGAGCAAATAATATTTATCTTAACTTATAATTAACGCGCATATTGTAGGCTTATGATATCACGGCTTAGAGATAATTGAGTACAGAGTGTTTTTTGTTGGCATTGATATGGCTTAGACTAAGAATCAACATGAAATTGTTTATAATTTAGAAAGAGTGGTTCTGAAAAAAACACAGCCTAGAAGTATGATCATCAGCTTGAAGGGTTTTAAGAAGAGATTCAGTTTGATAATAGAGGTTATAGCATAAGAAAAAGGCTTCCAATTGCTTGGAAGCCTTTTAATATAATGGTACCCGGAGCCGGAACGATACACGTATATTAAGATATTGATTTTATTAAAATTTTTAAGGAGACCATCCCGAATTCTGTGTAACTGCCGTTTAGATTAAATGCTTGCTGATACG
>NZ_RRYV01000241.1 GCF_014861395.1 Psychrobacter sp. FME13
CGGCCTTATCAGAGAGTACTTGCCTAAGGGTTGTGACTTTAGACAAGTCTCTGATGATGAGATGCAGGACATTGAGAACAAATTAAACAACAGACCAAGAAAACGATTAGGGTTTAAGACGCCTATGCAGGCGTTCTATAATATTAATTAGCGTTGCACTTGGTGTGTTAATCTAAGTCTTGAAAAATCTACTAAGTCAGATGCTTATTATTATCGAGTGCTTATTAAAGAACTGCCTAACGATAGGTATTTAGTACAAGACTTTTTTATCTCAGGAGATAAGTTTACAGATCCGTATATTTTGACTGATGGCAAACTAGAATATGTAGATAACGAGGACGCCGCCCATCCTAACAATTATTATCCAAGAGAAGGCGCAAGAACCGTATGGTTTGAGTCTGGTAATAAAAGAATAGAATCACACTATAAAAACAACATGCCAACAGGGACTTGGATTCATTACTATGAAAATGGGGAAAAGTGGCAAGAAGATACGTACGTGAACGGTGAAGCACATGGTGTTATTAGAGGCTGGAATGAAGATGGTGTCTTAACATATCAGTGCAGAAGCGAATATGGCAAAAAGGATGGGCTCTGCTTCAGGAAATATAATAATGATCCTAACGTTTATTCTTACATTGGGGAGTATCAAGAAGGAGAAAAGATAGGTGTATGGAAAGCTTGGAATTTAGATGGCAGTATTGAAAAAATTGATTTCTATGGATTAATACCTCCTGAGGCTATAAAAGAAAGCCTATCGCAAGACCAATTTGAAATATTTACTTTCGATGTCAATGCAGATGACATAGACGACTTAGTGATTAGTCGTATCAATGACGATAATAATTTATTTCAAGGCGATGAGCTCTATGTGCTTATTGGAGACAAAAGTGGTAAATACACACTAAGCTTAGATACGCACAGCTATACCACTGATTCAGGTTGGTCTGTTTCCAACATATTACCGCGTCGAGACCATTTAGGATTTATTATAAGCACTCAATATTCTACAGGGAGATCGGGATATACTTTTTACTATGCATTTGAAAACGGTAAGTGGTATATATCAGACGCATCAGCTGAGGGCTCTATGCCAACTGGTGAAGAGTATTATTGTATCAACCACAATAATACAAGTGTAGATGATTTTATTACCCTGATTGGTTCATATCCAACAGAAGCTGATGAGCTTGTCAGAAACTGTCCCCTACCTCCGACCAAGTACACGGTCAAAACAGATCAAGCAGAAATCCTCAATGAAAAATTCAAGTCACGGTCGAAACCAAACTATTATATCAAAGGTGATTTGATTGAAGCTTTTGATCAAAATGAGGACTGGGTGAAAGTTGCTTATAAAGAGGGTACTAAATTTGGCTGGATAGATAAGCGTGATCTGAGTCCGATTTCTGATTGATGAAGAGCCTCAAAAGGCCTTTGATGGTAAAAACTGGCAAGTGAATATCAGATGGATAGTAGCGATAGCGATTAACGTCAGTCTGTTTGCTTGGGCGGTAGTGACATATAATGCTTAGCAAAAATAAGCCTGTAATTAGGTAATATATATCAATGATTTACAATCCTCCTAATAATACACATCCCATCGAAAAGCTCCTGAGTCGACCTTGGGAAAAAAGCATACCTGCGCATCGAGAAAAAGTAGTCAGTATAGAGAAGCTGAGCCGTGATGTGCATGAGGTAAACCCGGATTATTTACTGTTTCACCCGATTATCAACTCGCATCAATTAGTTGGTTTTTTAATGGCTTATGCTTTTAGTTGGTTGTTTGGGCAAGGCTTGTTTTTCTTTCTAGTAGTAGTATCTAGTTATATATTTGTCAAAGATTTTGAATACGCAGCGCTATTTTTAATAATCATGCTTACTTTGTTCCTGATAGTTTTTGGTTTTGGATCATATTTAGTTTTAAAACAACTTAAAAACAAAAAATCCTACTACAACAAAATCTTACTGCTAAAACAAACACAACAGCTTGCTTATTACGAACATAACCGCAAGCAAGAGCCTATCTTCCATCTAATTAACTACAAAGATATTGTCGCGTCGGTTAGACGTAACAAAGGCGTTGTCTTTGAAGCCTTGAATCTGCATGTGATTGATCCGAAAACAAATCAAACCATCCAAAGCATCAACCTTGAAGACATGCAGCTTAGTCCTTATGATCAGTGGACGTTTATTCGTACCTATATGGAACGTCCAGCAGACGAGCTACCGCTTGACCCACGATACGCTCACGCTTGTCCGACAGATATCAGCACCTCGCTATTGGCTTGTGCTGATATCGCTCAAGAGAAGAAAGACAAAGGTTTGACAGGTTTACGTCATGAAGTGACGGTTATGGGCTGGTTGAGAGCGTGTACGGTGAGCTACTTAGATCTAGCTGAAGGCAATATTTATCAATCGAGTGCCAACCCTGCATTACATCCTGAAGTGCAGCGTCGCCTCATGTGGGATGGAAAAAACAACCCATATAATGTACTGCCTGTCACCGCTGAGCGCCAAGCCGCCTTTGATAATGAAAACACAAAGGTCAAACTTAAATGGTATTCAGGCATCGCCGTGAATGCGACATGGTTTATCGGTTCGATACTGTATGTGATGCTGGTGATTGCTTAGATAAAAACAACAATAAACAAGCTATCTAGGCATATAAGAGTGCTTTAACAAAGACGGCGGAGTAAAACGATGATCGACATGATAGGCCGCGGAAAAAACGGAACCTACGACACCTTAGGTAAAGCTTATAAAGTAGATAATT
>NZ_RRYV01000242.1 GCF_014861395.1 Psychrobacter sp. FME13
TGCTTTGGCTGTCACCCTCCTTTTATCTCCTCAGCATACTTTCTGATACACCACCAAAATTTGAAAACGCGGAATTTAACGAGCTATCAGAGCAAGTAAAAGTAAAAATGTCACTTGTAACAGAAGATATGGAGAACGCTGGAACGCTGGCAAAACAAGCAAGCGCTAAACTTAATGAGGATTTAAAAAAAATAGGTTGGCGTATTGGTGTTATTGCTATACCGATCACAATCATTTGTGCTGTGATGCTTTTGCTCGTGCACTTAGTTGTGAAGGCTAACGATGATGATGTTAGAGCCCTACAAGCTGAGATACAACAACTGGAGCATGTCAAAGCTCAAAGCCAAAACGATCTACAAACGATGAAAATGAGTTATGACAACGCTTTGACTCATGCAAACACCAAATTTGTAAATGGTGAGGCATATATGCTCGTTGATACAAGTAACTGTGACGATAGTGACAGTAGAAAAAACATTGAATTTTGTCGTCTGGTTGGTGGGCGTCCAATGCCAAAAGTAACACCAGCTCCAACACCACATCGTAGTCAGCAACCGACAATAAACTATGGCAATAACAATGGTAGCAATCCATTTGGTAGTGGCACTCAAAACCGATCAAACTCAGATACTAATCCTTTTTAATGATGTTTCTATACTCATCCAACTATGCCTTAATTACTTTTGATTTTTAATCAGTTATCAACAACCAAAAAGGCTTTTAATGCTTTTAATAGCTTTTAAGTCCGCTACAGACCTTACTGGTAAATGGATGTAACCCTCATAAGTGGACGTTTATACCGTTATAAGTGGACGTTTATACCGCACTAATAGACATTATATTAATTGACTATTAATTGACTATTGATATAATTGTCAATTAATATAAATCTATCAACTAGATGCAGGGAAAGCTAATGAACGAAAAGAGAAAGAAAAAAGATGGTGTGCAAGACTTAGTCGTGAAATCAAACCGGATTGTTACAGCCTTTCAAAGTTTATCTTTAACGGAGATGTGTCTAATACAGCTAGCTATTGTTGATGCAAGAGAGACAGAACAAGGGTTAGAGATCAATAAGCCGCTGTCTATAAGTGCAAAACGATACGCTGAAGCTTTTGATGTACAAATTGATACTGCCTACAAGATACTAGCCCAAGCTGGAAAAGGCTTAAGGGCACGTTATTTTACGTTTTTGGATGATACTGGTAGCAAAATTGAGACAAACTGGGTTCAGCAAGTCAGATACGTTAAAAGCGAGGGACGTATTGAAGTTATTTTTACTGTTGCCGTTGTTAATGAAATTACTCGCTTAAGCTCACACTTTACACAATATGACCTAGAGTTCATCGCAACGCTCAATAGCATCTACTCTGTGCGTTTGTATGAGCTAATCGTCAAATGGTTAAGCGCTAGACAGACAGATATATTTGATTATGAAATATTGAGAGGTCAGCTAGGAATCAGTGTCAATGAATATAAAAACATGGGAGATTTCAAAAAACGTGTTCTTGATTTAGCTGTTAATGAGATTAATGAAAAGACCAATATTAAAGTTAAATATGAGAATGTAAAGCAAGGTCGCAAAATCATAGGTTTTACGTTTACTGTGCATGAAAAGTCTAAGTCTAAAGCTGATAAAACAATCAAACTTCGTGATGCTGATAACGGAGATATGTTCACGATTGATGGACTCTCTGATAAGCAGCTGTGGCGTATCAGTCGGCATAAAGAGTTTATAAGCACGTATAGTGGTCTTGCTAAAGGCGACGCTGGTAAGAACTGGTCAGCGTATAGTGATTTTATAGTTGGTGAGATCAAGAAAGACGCCTCTAAATTCAGCAAAAAGCGTCCTATACGTGAGTATTTAGATGGGAACGAAGCAGAGTACGATTTCTCAAGATAATAACCAAAAATGACCACCTCAAACAGTCTACTATAAGTGGTTCTCTTGTATTGATGAGAGTTTTCTAAACTCTGTTCATGCGTGAAATGATGCACATCATACAGCGTAAGCCAGGAAGCTTTGATAAAAAAGACAAGGCACTACCGAGAATCAGGCAAGTAAGTATTGTTAATATAATTGTTTTTGTACTTTATATGACATACAATCAATGTCATATAAAGTACAAATGGAGTACAAATTATGTCAAGTACAGTAAATTTCAACATGAGACTTGAGAAAGAACTCAAAGATGAAACCAGCCAAATATTTGAAAACTACGGCATGACAACCTCTCAGGCCGTTAGAATGTTCTTGGTCAATGTCGCCAAAACCAAAAAAATACCGCTATCATTTGATTATCAAGCTGACGACTTAGTGTTAGGGGATCAAACGCTACAAGCCATTAAGCAAGGACGTTTAGACTATGAAGCGGGTAAATTGGATAGACTCGAACCCAACGAGGCTCTAGAGGCGTTACAGGGGCTCTCTCGTGGCTAGAACTGTTATACCTACAAATCAATTCAAGCGAGATATTAAAAAACGATCCAAAGATTTGATCACACCACAATGGATTGAAGTCATGCACTGCTTACTTAATGACTTATCAATGCCAATCAAATACCGTAACCATGCACTGACGGGTGACAAAAAGCACTTGATGGATTGTCATGTTAAGCCTGATTTGGTACTGCTGTATGAATTCGAAGGTGATACAGATTTGATATTACACAGGCTAGGGGCTGTATAGAATTGGGAAATAGTTGAAAAAAATAAGCAACGCCTTACACTCTTGTTTACCACAACAAAGAGAA
>NZ_RRYV01000243.1 GCF_014861395.1 Psychrobacter sp. FME13
TGCTCGCTTGTGTCTTTATCTGGTTGCCCCTGATTTGAATTCTATACACACCCTAGTGAGTTATAGCGATTATATTGTATATGTGGATGAAAGTGGTGATCCGAATCTATCAGGTTACAATGAGAAATACCCCGTATTTGTACTTTCTTTTTGTATTTTTCATAAAAAATATTATCAGAATACAGTAATCCAAAACGTGATGAAGCTGAAGTTTAAACACTTTGGTCATGACATGATTGTACTGCACGAACGAGATATTGTGAAGAATACTGGGCAGTTTAAAGATATGACAAAGTCTGAACAGGGGTTATTTATTAATGACTTATCCACGATGATGACTGACACGAATTTTGTCTTAGTTTCATGCGTTATACGTAAGGATGAGCTGATTAGACAATATGCGAATCCAATAGACCCTTACCATTTAGGTATCAAGTATGGATTAGAGCGTATATATCGTTTTCTGAAGGAAAAGAATCAGCTAAATAAGAAAACCCATATCGTTTTTGAACAGCGTGGGAAAAATGAAGATAATGATGTTCGAAAAGAGTTTAATCTCTGTTGCCAAGGACATAACTTTCATAAAGAGATATACCCTTTTGAATTAATTATGGCCTCAAAACAAGTCAACTCAACAGGATTGCAATTTGCAGACTTAGTGTCACGCCCAATTGGCAACCATGTATTAAGACCAGCTCAGAGCAACAGATCTTTTGACATTATTGAGCATAAATTTTACTGTCAGTACGGAAGGGGCATGACTGGGATGTGTTATAAGGGTTACGGTTTGAAGGTTTTCCCATAAAATAAAAGGCCCCAGCATTACGCTGGAACCTTTTACCGACTGGGAACCCCCGGTCCATGTAATAATTATAGTCTATATAGCACTCAACAGCAAACCATATTAGATACGTTCAATCTCATGTATATTGCCAAGTGCGCTACGACTACAAAAAATCGCATCTAAAGCTTTAATTTCTAAATGTGGAGCAATGTCTATTTAAAACGCTTATAAACCCTAGTATTCAAGATAGTCTCTAATTGGACGCTTATTAAACTGTGAAGCGTCTTTTCTAAGGCGGTTAATCATCTCAAACTCCCACCCTTGCATAGACTGTCCAGCTGGGCTAGTGGGGCTTACTAAATGATTATACTCCGCCATAAAAGCAGGGTTGCGAACGATGCGACCTAATTGTTTATCGCTTAGTCCTTCAATAGTGAACATATCTGACGTGTTAACATCTCTGACATCCTTTAAGTTCGCACGCTTAAATTTCTTTTTTTCTAAAACTTTGAACTTAAAACCAATGATTTCTTTCCCATTCTTTTCTTGTTCGTAGCTAATATTAAGATCGGTCTTATCGTTAATTTCTTTGATAGCCATATCGAGCACTCGACGTTTAAAATCACTCATGCGCTTATACTCTTTAAGCCCTATGCCTAACTGTCCTCTGAAAGTCTCTAAATCAAACAAAGGAGTTTTTTTGGCTTCACGCCATTGTATGAGTAATTCATAAAGGCGAACTGAATAAACACTGCCTAACGGAGCAGTTTGTTCTAATGTGTACTTAGTAAAAAACTGCTCAACACCATCAATACGTGTTATTTCATTAACTACGGCAGGTGTGAAAATAATTTCAATAGCTCCCTCACCCTCAAAGTAAGTGACTTGGCTAATCCAACGGGACTTAACTTTATTATCTTTGTCATCTAAAAATGAGAACCTTCGTTCAAACAGATTAGTTTCAGCATCTAACAGTACCTCATAAGCTGTTTGCTTTGTTGTGTCAAACGCATTTATATAGCGACTCGCATTGATACGTAATGGTACATTCGCGCTTAACCCTTTATTCTGCTCTCTACTATCAATAATCGCGAGCTGTATCAATCTTATCTCTGATAGAGACAAGTTCTGAATCGCAGTATTTAATCTATTAGACTTCACAACTAACTCCATACCAACACCCTTTTTAATCATAATTCACCTATGTTATTTATTTTTTTGATTATATGAAGATGTTGGCAAAGGCCTAACAAAGACATCATTACCCATAGTCGTTATAAAGTCAATAAATATCTGTCGTCATAAGGTAGGTTAATGTCGTCATATGGGTAGGTTAATGTCGTCATATGGGTAGGTTAATGTCGTCATATGGGTAGGTTAATGTCGTCATATGTCGGATACAGCCCTTTATTTACAATGGATACAGCGTATCTAAAAGCATTAAAAGCATTAAAAGCATTAAAAGCATTTTTGGTTGTTAATAATTAAGAAGAAAAATCGACTAGAAGATTAATTGTTTTTACGTTCAAAATCATCTCATTTACTAATCTATCGTATGACACACTGGAAACAAGAAAAAGATGATTAGCTACGGTCTACGTCTTCTAGATGCTATAGAAACGCTCAAATCTGCTCTATTTAACGTTTTAGGGGTATCGCCTATAGAATCCCTAGTTGATTGGTTCAAATCGCTCTGAGGGGCAGATTTGGACGTTTCATCATTGGAGTTAACGTGTAGCTCTCGCTCATCTACTGGATTACGTAATAATTTAAAAATTTCTATGTTTTGCTCAATCACATCAACGGTAAAAAACTCAGCTACTCGTCTGCTATCGTTAATGAAATTAATTATTTTGTCATCTACACCAATGGTTTGAGCAAAGTTATCAAGTAGATTAAGTTGCCTAGTATCAAATTTATCAGGGGAATCCTCTGTTGTCTCCCAA
>NZ_RRYV01000244.1 GCF_014861395.1 Psychrobacter sp. FME13
TGTGAATACGCTTAGTTTACCAAGTTTAGTTGTACGGTTTCTTCAGCATAGCTCACGTATCAGCAGCGCCATCAATCAGGGTGTAGGGCGCTTGTTGATGGGTTTTGGTTTGCTGATCCTCTGCGATAGTTTCTAACTGGGTCTTAATCGCTTTATGGTCATTGACCTGACGTCCCAGTCCCGTTGCCAATTGCGTTAAGCGTTCAGCCAGATGTTGACCACCGAGTGCCGTTTGAGTGAGAGTCGGGGTGTGCTGTTGATAGTTGTGTTGCTCAGATTGTGCATGAGTTTGCGGCTGAGTCGTGATGACGAGTGCTTCGCCAGACTTGATATTGATTTGTGCACTGGTATTGGCATTGATACCTTGACGTTTACTACTGGCATCATCGCTTGCAGCATTGATAATTCCCATCTTTAGCGTGGCAGCAACTTGACCATCATCGACGTTCAGCTGTGAGTACGCTTGCTCCGCTCTATGATCGGTAATCCACTCTGATAGACCGTTGCCCGTGTTGCGATAGCCACTCTCAACGGCTTGTTCATCGACAGTCTCAAATAGGCTAGGATGGGTTATTCAGTGGATTTAATAATTAGTTGCTGAAGAGCTTACTTTTAAGCTCATTCTTGGCAGCTTCAAAGTTCTCACTATTACAAGCTTCATTCAATATTTTATTGGAGGGAATACTAGACCAACCAGCTTTATAGTCAAACTTATACGCTTCGTAATTACCTTCGTCTGAAAAACAACAAGCATAATATCCAACCAAAGCTTTACATTCTTTTCCTGATATTTTTGCATCGATTATATTTAGGTTTGGTGTACCAAGAATCTCCGCAGAAAAATAATCAAGTCTCTTATCGTTACTAGGCATAACCTCATAAATAATATCTACACCGTCCAAATTTAGATCGTCATAGCTAGATTTTCCATTGTTGTAACTTAGTGAAGGCGTTGTAGGAATATAAGTCACTAGTGCATCTAGTCGGGTAGGAATATTAGCCTCTTTAGAGTACAAGGTTCTAGCTTTATCATCAAAAGAAGCTATGAATTTATTGTTCTTTAATATAAAGATATGTTCAGGATTCTCATCATTAGATAGTATGGTAAATCCTTTAGTCTCATATTTTGTATAATTATCTGAGAATATATCGCTATTTTTAATTTTGCTATCAAAGTCCTTAATATCTTTAGTTGTAAACCCATATCTTTCTAAATCACTTTTATCAATATATTCTATTATTGATACTTTTTTAGGTTCAGTTATGTCTGAGTTATAACTACAAGATGATAGAAAAGCAATAACAATAGGTATTAATAAATACTTAATTTTCATGGGTGGGCTGTCCTTATATCTTAATTACTGGCTATAACATTGATTTCCTACGTCTTTCCAAGCTTCTTCAAAAGTATCATAATTGTCCCAGTTCATATAATCTAAGCATCTTCTTACACCTGGCATAGAGCTCAGTTCTTGGTATTTTAACCTTTCGCCAGTAGCCTTATACCAGTTATAATCTTTTAGAAAAATGTTCCTTATTTGATTAATACTTGCTTCTCCACCTACTAACATTGCTTGTAGAGCACCTAAAAGACCACTAGGAGCATTCGAATACTCTTTAAGTAACGCAGTTACTATTATATCTGTAGTCCTGTCTTCAATATTGCTAATTTGATCTTCAGAAATATAAGAAACTTTTTGTACCACTTTATTCTGGAGCTTAGCTTTAGTTTTGTTGCTGGTATATCTTCTAGCGTGAATAACTGGATCACTCATAAAAACCCCTCATTTTTTGCCATGGTAAGTGTAAACTTACGTCAATTTCATCTTCACTTTCTGAGTAAAACTCTTCAGTTAAACCATCTTCATTAGTAGTACCATGATAGACTTGACCAGTTCTTTTGTTTTTACCTATATATTTAACATTTGCATAGGGTATGTTATTAGCAAACACAAATTGATAAGTTAAATTATAAGACTTATCTGCTGTTGTTTTTTGCCAAGGTAGATCTAAATGGACTTCAATTTCATTTTCAGAATTTGTATAAAATTGTTCAGTCCATCCATGTTCGTCAGTGACCCCATTAAACGTTTCACCAGTTACAATATTTTTAGCTGTATAGGCTACACTAGCGTAAGGTATATCGTTTTCGAAAACAAACTGATACGCTAAATTATAAACCCCATCCATTAGCGTTTTTGCATAAGGTATCAAACTCGGCAATACCCCAAGCCCCAACCCATCCCGACCCCCTTTAGCCCTCGAATGCTTACCAGCCTTCTCCGTAAACTGCATCGCCGCAATCGTAATATCACCGCCATCTAATGTGATACTTGCACCGCCCGCCGTCAGCGTAATCTTATTCGTTGCTACCACTTCAACTTCCTTGGTCGAAGATGACATATTCACATCTTGCTTTGCTGTCGCTTCAAGCTTCCCTGTATGCGCTGACAGCATAATATTGTCTTTACCATTGGTCATACTGAACTGACCATCAGCAACCACTGCCAAAGACTCACTACTGACCTGATGATGCCCATCACCACTACTCACCATCATATCTTGCTGAGAGGTCGTTATCATCTCACCCATAGATCGCTGAATCAGCGTCTCGTCACTGACATAGCTCGTATCAGCAGCGCCATCGATCAGCGTATAGGGCGCTT
>NZ_RRYV01000245.1 GCF_014861395.1 Psychrobacter sp. FME13
GCTTTTATAGAAATTCTGCAAATCAGGCTCTGCTTCGTATAGATGCCCTACATTATGCTCAGCAGGATATTTGGCTCCGCGTGCGCTCAATAGCTCTAACATCATCTTTTTAACAAGGTGTGCATCACTGCCCTTCTTCAAAATATAATCTTGATGAAACACATAGCAAAAGAAGTGTCCGTAATACAGCTTCATCTCTAAGTGTTTTTCAATTTCTTCAGGTAGGGTTTCAAGCCATTCTAATTCATTACGCGGTATGGCAATATCTAATGCCAATATCTCACCAACTTCTTTTTCATGTATGATTTCATAGCGTAATGCGGCACCGGCTGCCGCAAAACGATTTAAGAAGGCGCTTTCTGACTCTTTTTTATCACATTCAAAGTAAGCGCCTGTTTCTGAGGTCGCAAAAAACGACTTCAAAAACGCTTGCGCTTCTTCGATACCGTCATCACTCATTTTTAAGATGAGGTGATGCTCGTATTTATCACGATATTCCATCATTCGCTCAGGCAAATGCTTTGGAAATATATTACCGATAAACTGCATGACTTTATCGGTAAAGTGCTTGGGCATCCACGACCATTTACTAAATTTTGCATCAATCGCGCCTTTAATAGCAAACAAGCGCGGTAAGGCATCTGTCCCTAAATGTTTGATACTCAAGAAAGTGTCTTTACCGTATTTGGCAGATACATCGAATATATCACGGTGCATATACTCGCCCACTTCAGGAATGTTTTTGAAATTGGACAATATCTGTCTTCTCAACTGTGCAAGCTCGCTCACACTGTTGCTACCTATATAAAAAGCCTGCTCTTTTACAGCCGTTGGGTAGGTATCAAGCCGTACTGCAAATACAGCAAGCTTACCTGCACAACCACTGGCTTCATACAGTCTCCGCTTATCCGCATTAAAGCGACTAGGCGTGCTTGCATCAACATCTTTTACTCTAGCGATATACTCTTTGTCTGATGCCATCTTGCCATTGTCAGGTAATTTGTTTTTATCAAAATCCCCATTTTGCAAATTCGTCAGTATTGCTTCTGGCGTGTCACCTAGCTCTACGCCTAGATGATTGACCAACACCAGCTGACCTTGTTCGTTGATTTGTGCAAACAAGGCAAGCTCAGTATAAGCAGGGCCTCTTTTAACCAAGGCCCCTCCTGAGTTATTAGAAACCCCACCAATGATAGACGCCCCTAAAGTCGATGAACCAATGACTGAGTGAGGGGCTCGATTGACCGTATTAAGCTGACTTTGTAGTTGGTGCAAAGTCGCTCCAGGTAAGCTGATTACCTGCTCATTATTGTTGACCAAGTACAACTGGTCTATGGCAAGGGTATTAATAACGACCACAGGTCTATCATAGTCATTACCGCTTGGCGTCGAGCCTTCGGTTAATCCTGTTTTTGCTGCTTGCATAATAATGATGCAATTGCCTTCAACACACACTTCTAGACTGCGCCAAATATCCAGCAATGTTTGCGGAAACAAAACAGCCAATGCAGCTCCGCCGCCAGAACGCCACCCCATTCTATAGTGTTCGTTTTTCTCTGGATCTGCCTGTACATTACTAGCACCTAATACGTTCGTTAGTTTGTCTAACACTTGATCGGGGCTAATGATGTCTCGAGAAGGCTTATTTGATGAGAAAAGGTTTGATGAATGCATATCAATCTCTTTATCTTGGGGGGTTACATGTGCCTTATGGTGCTAAAGGACCGTGAAAACCGAAAATGTAAATGGCAGCCATAACGATTATTCCGCAGAATAATACATAGTATAAAGTAGGCAAAATCGTGCGTCTGAGGGTAGCGCCTTCCATACCAAGCAAACCTACGGTTGCTGAGGCCGCCACCACATTATGTATCGCAATCATATTACCAGCTGCTGCACCAACGGCTTGTGCTGCTATGATTATAGAAGGTGAAATACGCAAGCTAATTGCAGCTTCATACTGAAATTGGCTAAACATCATATTAGAAACGGTATTAGAACCTGCGATGAAGGCCCCAAGTGCTCCAATCGTTGCACTAATTAAGGGAAAAACATTACCAAAAGTACCAGCGAACAATTCTGCACTCGCAACTGGCATACTTGCCACATCTGATAGATTGACGCCTGAATTGATAAAAATCCTGACCATTGGGATCGTAAAGATAAGAACAAAACCAGCACTCAACACAGTCTTGCTTGACTCTTTGAGCGCACTATTTAGTGCACTACCTGGCTTTTTGGTTTGGAAAAAAGCGGCAACCAAAGCACTGATTAACAACAATCCACCAGGTAAATATAAAGGACTAAAACCAGCGCTAATATCCGCCTCACCCAATACTGATGTAAAGTCTAACGTCACACTAGTCAGAAAATCTTTGAAGCCCACAAACACTCTTGAAAAAACCAATAACAGCGCAACTAGTAAGTAAGGGAACCATGCCATGAAAATAGACATTTTCTTGCCATCTTCATTCGGCGTCAAATCTTCCTTACTAACGACTAACTTACCAAGCCATTCACTTGGCCAGTTTTTTTGCGGTTCAAAATCCCATGTGGTTTTTGGAACTAAGAATCCACGTTTTGCCGCATTAACAACGATGGCGACACTAACCAAACCACCGACCAGTGATGGAAACTCTGG
>NZ_RRYV01000246.1 GCF_014861395.1 Psychrobacter sp. FME13
TAGCAGTATGCGTCAGTGCCGTTTGAGCACTACTATCATCAGTTTGCTGCTTGCCAATAGTGAAACCCATTCCGCCGCTTGTGCCAAACAGCCCTGATTTTTTGGTTTGACTAAATGAGCTTTCGCTTGAGGTGTTCTCAGCGGATAAGATATTGACATCACCACCAGCGGTCAGACCAGTGTCTGTATCACTGATAGCGTTGGTGGCTCAATCAAGCAAGTCAGCCTCGATAAAGTCGAAGCAGTTCAGCATATTGGTTATTCATTATCACTAAACTTCACATAATCATTAACTCTATTGCCTTTTAAACTTTCTAGTATTTGCTCTATACTATTTTTATCATATTGATTTCCATACTTATTCTGTTTCTTTATATGATTAATAAACTCTTTTGGTAATAATACTTTGTAGTTTTTCACCAAATGAGGAATCATCATAGTCCATACATACGAACCATCAGTAAAAACTTTAGTTGGTACAGAAACTTTATGGTCACAGATATCTTTTTCACTTGATAAAAACTCAATTACTTTTATACCGTTTATTAAATATTCATAGATAATGTTAGCGTTAGTATCAGATAATTGATTCACTTTAGTTTTGACGCTTGGGAATCCTTCTGGTTGTGCTTTAGAAGAGTTGACGCTATACACCATTTCTAAAAAAGGGGCCACTTTTTTCATATACTTCTCCTACTATTCTGGTTCAAAAATTTTCCATTCTGGCTTAATATCATCTCGTTCAAAGTAGTAATCTTCATCTTGAACCCACGAATTTGTATCTTTATTCCAAGCTACTGGACGAGTAGGTGCTAAAACACGAGCACCTAATTCGTTGGCTAATTCCTGTGCAGTGCCGCTTGAACCACTCCAGCATGAACCGAAACATACAGGATCACCTATTTTATAATCAGGGTTACTTCTTACCGCTGCAGATACTTGCTCTATACTAATTGGTATACTCTGCATCTCAACATCTCTTCCACCATTAACTTTGACTGTTGAAGTTGAAGATATTACTGGAGTACCACCAAATTCATCGTACTCAAGCTGACCGTGAACGATAACGTTATGTCCGTTGCCAGTATTCGCTGCATTCTCATAGTTTCTTATAGTATTGCCATCGTCTCCTATTGCAGTGCTATTAGTACCATGACGAACTGTAGTGCCGCTTTCTGTAAAGCTGTCCATGAAAAATATTTTAGGTCTTGCCGCTTGAGCTGCTAGTGTGCTGGCCGTACCAAATCCAGATAAACCAACACCAATACCTAGTTCAGTAGAACTTTGTGCATCATTTCTAGCAACGTCAAGCCCTTTACCTTGCATAATAGCTAGATTATCTTCAAGACCTATATAGGTAAAATCCTCGTAGGCTTGTTTGGCTTTTTCTGGAACACTTGGTATAGCTTTAATAGCACTTTCTATACTATTAAACCCATCAATCACAGTACCATATGGATCTTGAAGTTTATCAATGCCTTCTTTAGCCAACTCCCATGGTGCTAATATCAAGTTACCTGCACCTTGATTTGAGCCTTCAGCTTTAGCATTTTGAACTTCAGCAGCTGTTTCAGGCGTTCTACCATAAGTATAAGGATTTTGTAGAGCTAAGTTATCTAATACAAATTGTACTGAATCAGCATCAGTTAACATTTCATCTAGGTACAGTCTAGAATCTGTATATGATTTTGGGTCATCATTTCTGAAAGATCCAGATAACACGCCTCCATCAACTACAATTCCATGATCATTATTAAGTCTATTATATCTTTCAACCAAAGAAATATTATAAGCTTGAACGCCATTTCTTTCCTGTAAAAACTTATTGGCATCATCAAACTGCATAATCTCATTTAGGCTTAGATTATCATTGTATGCGTTGTACCAATCTTCATCTAGATTGTAGACAGCGGCTCTAGCCAATATCTTTAAGGCTTCCTCTTTTGTAATTCCTTTTTCTTTTGCATAGTCTTCTGCATGTAGTTTTAAAAGTTTAATTTGATCAGGATGCAACTGTCTATTATTAGCATCCACATTAGTCGCCGTCACCGTACTTGACGTATCAAGTCCAGAAGCACTACCTGCGACTAGTAGCGCAAGACTCACCACACCGCTTGCCGTCCCTTTAGCGATACTCTCACTCATACCGCTTGCAATCAGTGACTCTGCTATCTTATCTTGCAAGTTATTAAGCGTTGGAGCAGCGGCAGCTACGCCACCTGTGGATAATGCACCCTCAACACTGCCCGTACCCAATGCACCAAGTGCTGTATGAGCAGCAATGCGATAAACGCCACCTTCATCCCATTTGACAATAGCGGCACGTTTTTCATCAATACTTAAATCAGGATTAGCTTTTATAGCATCAATTTGATTTTGTGAGAACTCAGCCACTGCTTTAGGAGCTTCTTTACCAAAATCCTGCGTAATCTGCGTCTGCGCCCCAAGCTCCTCATTCACTCGGTTGGCATCAAACACATTCTCAAGCGCACCCGCATACTCAGCACGGTTGTCAGTCGTGATATCACTGTTTCCAGCAACACCCGTAATACCTGCACGAGTCACACTGCTATCACTGTCACTATCTGTGCCGTAGCCAATGCCGTTCATGGTGGCTTGT
>NZ_RRYV01000247.1 GCF_014861395.1 Psychrobacter sp. FME13
TTACGCTATTAACAAGCGTATGACCGCAGATTTAGTTTGCAAAGCACTAAATATGTCCATCAAGAATAAACGTCCAAGCAAAGGGCTAATCGTTCATTCAGACAGAGGTAGTCAATACTGCAGCCATGCGTATCATAAGATCATTAAACAGCACCAGTTTATAGGCTCAATGAGTGGCAAAGGTAATTGCTTTGATAACGCACCCATAGAAAGCTTCTGGGGCATATTGAAGAATGAGCTGGTATATCATAAGGATTATAAAACTAGATTTGCCGCCATTACCGATATCATTAGATACATCGAGCTATATTACAACCAGACTAGGATTCAAAAGGGCTTGAGCTATAAATCGCCAAGACAGGTGTGGTTTGATTATTATCGTCAAGCTGCGTAATTAAAATCTCCCAAGTTTGGTTCTACGGATTTGACGGCAGGGGTCAACAATCTGAGTGTCGGTAAATCTTGATTTTTTCATGTCGAAATCTCCTGCTGGTATTTTAGCAGTTAGTTTCTACTTTTAGGTGTTATTATTTTTTGGGGTGATTACCGAGACTCCTGGGTCTTCGAGTTAAATAGATTTATCTAAGTGCTACTTTATATAATCAACAAGCTGTCCTAATAACTCATCAGGTATCCCTTGCGCTCGTAAACTATTTATCAAAAGATCTTTATCATGCAGCGCTATATCAGTAGCTTGCTCATTACGATTATTCATCTCTCTTTCAATTTCATCTGGTGTCATTAAGTCAAAGCTAACAGCTTTGCCAGTTCGTAAGTCATCAAGATGGTTTGCCCACTGATTCATCATCATTTGCCTTTCTGCTAGATGTGCAGATAAATCGTATCTCTTTTTGACACTAGACCGATTAAGATGGGCTAACTGTATTTCTATCACATCCTCACTGAACTTTAATTCATACAATCCCGTGCTGGCAAGCTGCCTAAATCCATGTCCAGTCATTTCAGGGTAGGGACTACCCGTATAGCCCATACGTTTCAGAGCTTGATTAAACCAAGCCTCACTATAAGGCTGATTCTTCGTGAAGTTATAAAATACGTAATTTGTTTTTTCTGTTAAAGGTCGCATACGCTCGATAATGGCCATTGCCTGCGGTGACAAGGGAATAATGTGATCTTGACGCATTTTCATTTTATGTGCTGGGATACGCCAGACATTTTTATGGTAGTCAATTTCTGACCATTCAAAAAATCGTAGTTCTTTCGTTCTAACAAAACAGAAGGTCATCAGCTGCATGCCAGCCACGGTTTGTTCATGGGCATTCGGATGATCTTCAACATATTTATCAATATTACGTAATAATTCGGAAAACTGATGCTGCTCGACCGCTTTCATACGCTTAGCCTGATGAGGTCTTAAAGCTTTATTACGACCATAAGCGACATTAATGACATCGTAGCTTAACGTATTAATAGCATATTCAAAAACTGAGCCAATTAGTTCAACACACTTACTTGTAGTATCGGCTGTCCATTTGCCTTGTTTTTCGAAGTGATTTTGAATTGCTAGACCTGTTTTGATGACGTTCTGTGCAGTGATAGAGGCAATAGGATAGTCACCGATATGGGGTGCAATATGCCTATTAGACTTCTTGCATAAGTCATCGTCAGCCCTTGTAACTCCGTCAGTGGAAGTCAATGAACTGGTACTTTTGCAAGAGATCTATTTAGATAGTTGTGAAGTTTTTGAATATTCTTCTTAGAGGTAGTGGTAGATTTTTCGTCAATATAGCTCTTAGCAATAATTTTAAATAAGTCCTTCTGCTCATAGTTATTTTTATCATTATTTTTATGTTCAGTAGGATCAATATTATCAGCCAGTAATGCTTGAGCTTTATCACGTACCAGCCGAGCCTCTTTTAGTGACACCTCTGGTTTAAATGTAGAGCCAATGATTTGCTTGGCAGATTTATAAATACCAATCTGATAAGTTTTTTGCTTTGGCTTAAGATCTTTAGGGGATTGATAGCGATAAGTCATCTGCCAAAATAGCGAGCCATTTGGATGTTGTATAAGATATAAATTGTTGCCATCACCATGGCGCGTGACTTTGGTGGGAGTGGACTGTTTGGCAATGGCTTTCACACCAGCGTCAGTTAATCGGTAGTCTTGTCTTCTCGTCATGGCTTATACCTAAAGGCGCTTGGAGGTTTAACAACAACCTCACTGCATAATTAACAACAGAAAATGACGTTGCATATTATTTAACAACTAATTTAACAACATTGTAGAGGTACTAGCAGGTAATAACAAGTAATCAATAAAGACCCCACTCTCAACTTGAAATAAGCAAATCAAACTGAAGAGGCGGATTACCAAGTTTTTTGTTGAGTACAAAGCACAGATTATGCGACAGAATCTTACGAATCAATCGATGAGACAAATGCCATAAATCTCTTGCTCGCACTCTTTGTATACTTAGATTAACACACCAAGTGCAACGCTAATTAATATTATAGAACGCCTGCATAGGCGTCTTAAACCCTAATCGTTTTCTTGGTCTGTTGTTTAATTTGTTCTCAATGTCCTGCATCTCATCATCAGAGACTTGTCTAAAGTCACAACCCTTAGGCAAGTACTCTCTGATAAGGCCG
>NZ_RRYV01000248.1 GCF_014861395.1 Psychrobacter sp. FME13
CTGTTGGCACGACAGGTGATTCATACGATAATGCGTTGGCTGAAACGGTTAACGGACTTTATAAAACGGAGGTGATTGAATATTTAAAACAGCAGTGGCAAGGTGTGAGTGATGTTGAATTAGCAACCCTAGAATGGGTCGATTGGTTTAACAAAACTCGCATTCATAGTACGATTAGTTATGTGTCGCCTTTTGAGTTTGAGAGACGATACTATGATAGTCTTTGTGAGTCAGACAAAGCTGCCTGACTCAAGCAATCCACTCTCCGATATAGTCGGGGCGGTTCATAGCCTGAGCATTATTGGCTGTTTTATTCGATATATTTACTAGGGTGGTATTGCGCTCAAGAACACTTGAAGTATAAAAAGTAAAGGCGAGTAACACCCCAATCAATGCCAAGAAGGCAGCAATCGACAGAATCAAACCACGGTAACGAGAGTTACCATTTTGAATTGATACAGTCATAGCATATTCCTTTTAATGTATAGATAAATTCATACTCATTGTTTATTTAAAAATAATACGTTCCATAATGACTACACTTGAGGCTACTGCAACATTTCTTGTTGCTCTAAAGCTGCATTAGTCAAATCTGTACCGAACCATTTGGTGGTCAACTTTGCGTATGTACCATCTTCTTTTAGATCTTTTAAGCCTGCATTCACTTTTTTGAGCAACTCAGGCTGGTTTTTATCAACTACAAACACCTTACGGGCACCATCTGCTTTGACACCTTCATAATCAAAATACTGTGGCTGCAGACTTGGCAAATCATTCAACGTATAGCGCAGCACACCAGAGTCATCCACTACAGCATCAACCTTATCTTGTGCCATCGCTTCTACTGCTGCAAACGTAGTCGGATATTGCTCTAAAGAGCCTAGCTCATAGTTACCTTGTGCGAAGTACTCATAAGGCTCTGAACTGCTCAACACACCGACTCTTAAATTACTCAAATCATTTAATGATTTAATGTTTAATGAATCGTCTAAATATACAAGACTGTTAGGAAGCGGTGCATAGACATCTGAAAGCAGATATTTACTGGCGCGCTCGCTACTATAAGTTAAACCCGCTGCTACCATATCTCGACTTTTATTATCTAAGTTTTCAAATAATATTTTCCAAGGATCGTTATAAAATTCAACTTTAAAACCCTGATCTTCACCAATGTGTTGCATAAGTTCTATGTCGAAACCCGTTACGTTTCCATATTCATCTTTAAACTCATAAGGAGCATAATTGGCTTCAGTACCAACTTTAATAACTGGCGCTGTATCAGGTAAATTACTAACGAATTCATCTTTGTTTTCTTGCACTGTTGGAGTATTAGCACTAGCACTCTCTTGTGTGCTAGTAGCATTGTTAGAGTTACCACATCCAAATAATCCAACACTGAGTACGATTGGCAGTACCCGATATAACTGTTTCATTCTTTATCCTTGGGGTTTAGAAAGTTTTTTCGTCTTAAAAAATAAGTAAAATAAAAGCACTCAGCACATAATTGCCTGAGCACTTTTTTTATAACGTCTTATCTTAATTTATACTTATGTTTTTCATATTTTTAAAAGGTAGACTTTGGCTTTCTTTGTTCTGAGACAGCTTGAGTCAAATCTTCACCAAACCATTTAGTCGTCAATGTGGCATAAGTGCCATTTTCTTTAAGACTTTCTAGCCCTGCATTAACTTTCTCAAGTAGCTCTGGTTGGTCTTTGTCCACTACTAACACTTTATAAGCACTGTCTGCATGAATGTCTTCATAATCAAAATATTTGGGAGAAAGATCAGCGAAATCTTTCATCATGTAACGTAGCGCACCTGCATCCTCTGCCACTGCGTCCACCTCGCCTTGTGCCATCGCTTGTATCGCAGCAAAAATGGTTATGTAAGGTTCTACCGACTCAACTTGGACTTTGTCACTGCTAAAATACTCATACTGTACTGTTTCATCAAGCACACCAATTTTTAAGTTTTTTAAGTCATCTAGCGAAGTGATATTTTTTGAGTCATCCAAGTACAAAAGTGTAGAAGGCAGTGGCGCATATGGCTCTGATAATAAGTACTTGCTATCACGCTCAGGACTGTAAGGTACTGCTGCTACAACCATATCGCGTTCTTTATTATCTAAATTAACAAACACTTCTTCCCATCGATCACCATAATTCACGACTTTAAAGCCTTGGTCTTCACCAATTTGCTGCATAAGCTCTATATCAAAACCTGTGACATTCCCATATTCATCTTTGAAGTCATAGGGCGCAAAGTCTGTATCAGATGCAACTTTCACTACTGGCGCATCGTCCGGCAGATTACTAACAAACTCCTCTTTATTTTCAGTAACTTTCGTATTACCTTCGCTAGCAGCCTCTTGGGTAGTTGGAGCATTATTAGAGTTACCACATCCAAATAGACCAACGCTTAATACGATTGGAAACACTCTAAACAACTTTTTCATAATCTATCCTTAGATATAAATTTGTTAGTTACTCAAAAAACACATTAACGCCATCAAACTTCGAAAAATATTCAATTGTAATTAAATAGTTACAATATATAGTATAGTCACTGCACTACAAAAGAGTTATGTTTTGGATGAATATCATAAAACAATT
>NZ_RRYV01000249.1 GCF_014861395.1 Psychrobacter sp. FME13
CTTCTATGTCAATTATGGCTATGTCTGATGCCAGCATACTTTTTAGAACACCACCAAAAATTAATTGACTCTTTTTTCATTAGGATTCTAAAGTCTGAAGATATTTTTGAGCAACACTATCAGGTAGCAAACCTACGTCAAAGCTACTACTAAAGCTTTCAGGACTTTCACTAATCTCATTCAATTTAGCAGATAAACTCTCTATATCACCTACCTTCACTAGGTTACTCTCAGGAAGAAGCTCTCTTGGTCCAGATTCACAGTCTGTACTTATAACTGGCACACCTAAAGCCAAAGCTTCCGCTATTACAATGCCAAACCCTTCATAAATTGAAGAAAGCACCATCGCATCAGCATTAACTATCAAAGGATAAGGGTTCGGCTCAAACCCACAAAATATAACCTTATCTGTGACACCTAGCTCACTGCAGAGGTTTTCACATTCTTGTTTAAGCTCTCCCTGCCCTACCAGTAGCAATGGTTTTCTCTGATGACTCCTCGCATAAGCCTTTATCAAGTCCATATGATTTTTTTGAGCCTTAAACTTTCCGACATGAATGAGATAACCCTGCTTGAGTAATGGATACTGAGTGATTAATTTGTGTAGTATATCCAACTGCTTAGCAGATTTTAAAATAAACTCTCTATCAATTGGGTTATGAATAGCTGTAAGTGAGCTTATCTGTTTGACTATACCTTCGAAGTCCTGCTTCACACCTTGACTAACTGCTACAATGTTCTGATTTGAATATACGTTTTGTAGCGCTTCATTCGTTAAATAGGTATGGATACTCTTTTCCTTAGATAAGGTGTTATGTATTACAAACAACTTATTAGGCAACTTACTATATGCTAGGACCTGATCCACCTGCCATAAATTAGATATCAAAAGTGCAGGTGTATTAGTAATATTGTTTTTTACATATTTATCGAACACTCGAGCAAACACCTTATTTCGGATATACTTAGGCATCCATCGATAAGACTGATAAGATAAAAAATGCAATGCCACATCTGGTTTTGGGTAGTCTATTTGGTTTTTAAAGCAAATAATATGTGGATCATAACCCAACGTCTTAAAGCCCTCTGCAAGGGTCAATACAAAGCGTTCTGCACCTCCACCTTGTAGACTAAAGATAGTTAATATTATTTTATTTGGCTGATTTTTAGTCATAGCTTTGTGAAACCATACATTTTTAAGATATCCCATCTACGCTTAATGCGACGACTTTTAAAAATAGCCCTTAGTATTTTCTCTCTTAAATTTAGTTTATATCCTTTATATCGACCATGGATGTCTGTATCATCTAATGATTGTATTACTAAAGGCTGACTAAGAAAGCCTTCAATTAACTTTCCACCACTGTAGCGCCATGTTAAATCAATAGGATAAAACATAGACTCTGAAGTATTTAATAGATGAATAGCTCCATGATTAGATATAATATACCCGCTTGTTAATGCTGGTGCTGGGTCACATTCACAGGTATAAAAGCCCTCACATACTTTCTTGATGCTGAATATACGCCACCGACGTCGCCATTCCATTTTTTTCCATTGCTTTCTCTTTTTACGTTTCCATTTATTGGGCCTTACTGCCTCATTATGTGAATCTAATTTTATCTTGTCAATTCCTTGCAGAGAATAAGGCTGATTAGATGATATGTTTAATAAATCGAACTTTTCAAAATTTGATTTATTACTTAGAAAGTCAACTATTATGTTTTCTAAATTAACATCATCTTCAAGCACTAAAGCATATTTAATTTCATTTCTTACAATATCTTTCCAAATATTCCTATGAGACATTGCACAACCAATTTCTCCTAGAACTGAAGGTTTCTTTTGTTCCAATACAAACCTTCTTTTATCAAAAAGCTTTTGTTCTTCCACATTTAAACTCTTACCATCGACTGCTGACACTCGAGTATACTCAATACCTAAAGCGGTCAATTGAGATACTATATGTTTCCATCTGTCTGGTCGGTTATCCATATTAACTACATATACTTTCATAAAATATCACATCCAACTACCAATAATAATCCCTAGTATAAACAGCCCAACATACCTAAACTGGCGGACCTTCTTCTTCTTCGCTTGTACAAGCCTTTCTGAATCAGTTATTACATGATTGCCGTAGCCTATATGAGCGCATGCATCATTCTCAAGCAAGACAGTTCTCATATTCAAATTATGAAACTCTATTGATATGCCTGACTCCCCTTTAGATGAAGATTCAAATCTTGCATAAGGAGCAACTTTTTTGTAATCAGCGAGTCTTCTTAAACCAGGATTAAAACTAAAACCTCTCCATAGAGGGTCTGTACTATCAAGCTTATAAAAAGGAATACTTCCAACAACTTCACGCTCACCTAGAAAGTGAAAGGGATAATGAGGAGCAATATCGTAGTAATAACTTCGCAACCTTACTACATCTACTTCTGGATATGTAGTAAGTATTTTTAGTGAGTCAGATATAAAATTCGTTCTATAAAATTCCCAGTCATCTTCACAATGAAAAATATAAGAAGTTTTAACTAGGGCGTGTCATCAATTAGCATAGATATTTCAGAATAAGCTATACTTAGATCGT
>NZ_RRYV01000024.1 GCF_014861395.1 Psychrobacter sp. FME13
TAGGCTTAGATGTGTATAGCTCATGGTTGCAATCTCACTTTGGTCGGTGGATAAAAACTTTGATGCTAGCGCATCTAGGTCTTTTTTTCACCTTGCATTTGGTATTGCACTTCATGTGTTAATCTAAGATTGTATTTAAAGCGATAAAATTATTTAAGAATGCATTCAATGGCGACGTATTATTAGCGCTGCCCTACCACGATAGCGTTGGCAATTTCACTGTTTCAAAATCAGGCATTTATGCCATTTGGCACAAAGGCTCTCTTTTCAAAAAAACGCCGCTGACTCAGTTTAGACCACGTATCATCCATACCGCTACTAATAAAGAAGTTAAGCTTAGCCACTCAATACTATCTCCACGCTCAAATAATTTTGACACTGGTAGAATGGAGCTGTTCACCTTTCGCGCGGAAGTTGGTCATTACGAATTAAAGCTGGTACCAGGGTCAAGCACCTCAAGACTGCAAACAGCTGTAGGTAATGCTATACCTTTAGCAGATATTGATTTAAGCCGCTATTTTGTCGAGGTTAAAGAAAGCCAATCACAGATACTAACGATACTGGCTATCCCCCTCCTATTGCTTGGTATCTTAGGTATTTTAGGTGGCTTGATCGTTGGATTTCTGGACGAGAATTTTTTTGTATAAACCACAAAGCCTTATATATAATAAATACGGTTTCACGCTCACTCAGCCTACTATTCGTAATACTTGCACTCACCTTTATCATTTCTTAATAATCAACCTTTTGCTATAGTGCTTTCAATTCAAAACAAATATTCGGTCATGACCAGTATGTACAACTTCACCTCCCCTCCCTCTCTTTACTTCTCGTTAACCCTAAAAACACATGATTTTGATAATCATAGGCGACAACCGTTGTCGTTTTCCATCTAAATTTAACCCATAAATACAATGACTTAACGCTAATTTTGTTAAAATAGTCCTTCATTAATGCATTGGTAAATAGCACTTATGGCAACCATCAATTATGAACGTCTACAAGGCAAACTCAACATCTTAGCGGACGCTGCTAAGTACGATGTCTCTTGCTCCTCTTCCGCTGGTACGCGTAAAAATCAAGGCGGCGGTCTCGGTGATGCCTCAGCGACAGGTATCTGCCATAGCTATACCGAAGATGGTCGCTGTGTCAGTTTACTTAAAATCCTACTAACCAATCATTGTATTTATGATTGTGCTTACTGTACCTCACGTAAAAGCAACGACACGCCACGCGCTGCCTTTAGTGTTGAGGAAGTCGTTGACTTAACCATGCAGTTTTATCGCCGTAACTATATCGAGGGGCTATTTCTAAGCTCAGGTATCTTCAAAAACGGTGACTATACAATGGAGCGATTGGTCGAGGTTGCCAAACTACTGCGTACCCGTGAACGCTTTAATGGTTATATTCACTTAAAGACGATTCCAGGTGCATCAAAAGAGCTGCTGATAGAAGCGGGGCTTTATGCGGATCGCTTGAGTGTCAATATCGAGATTCCAACCAAATCCGGCCTAGCGTTGCTCGCGCCAGAAAAATCACATGAGCAATTAAAAGCGCCGATGGAGACGGTAAAAGAAGAGATCATCACCATCCGTGAGAGCCGTAAAACTCATAAGAAAGTGCCCAAGTTCACGCCAGCCGGTCAGACCAGCCAAATGATTGTGGGTGCTAGCAATGAGACCGACTTGCAAGTGATTCAGCTATCGAGCCATTTCTATAAGCAGTATGATCTCAAGCGTGTTTATTACTCAGGCTATGTGCCGATGCTATCCGATAATCGTCTGCCAGCGATTGGCACACCTGTACCGATGGTGCGAGAAAATCGCCTCTATCAGGCAGATTGGTTAATGCGGTTTTATGGGTTTGGGGCGCACGAAATCGTCGAGCCAGACTCGCCATTTTTAGATTTGGACTGTGACCCAAAACTGGCTTGGGCGATTCGTCATCGCGAGTATTTCCCTGTCAATATTCAAACCGCAACGTACGAGATGATTGTGCGTATACCTGGTATCGGTACCAGAACAGCTAAAAAGATAGTCAAAGCGCGTAAGTTTAACCAGCTGACACTATATCATCTCAAAAAAATGGGCGCAGCCGTCAATCGTGCCAAATATTTCATCGCAACCACAGGCAAAAACGAGCATTTAGCGCATTTAACCCGCGATAATTTTCGGCAGTATGTACTGGCACAGACGCAAACCAAATACAAATATCAACGTATTGGACAGTTGGCACTGTTTTAAGGGTAAACGCATATTTAGGTAAATTTCGAAGAATTTAGGATGATATATGTCACTACTCGCTCAAACCGATACTTATGCCGCTGGCAACTTGACCTCAAACATAATCTTATATGAGCCAAGCTTTGAGGGTTGGCTGAGCGCGGTATTTCATGTTTATGAGCACAAACTACAACACGGCTCAACATTACAACTCGTAGCGCAAGATAGTTATGTACCGTCGTTAATTGCTCAAACAGCCAGCGTTACGACTGATGAAGACAAAGCCGAGCGCGTCCTCACAAAACTGAATAAACTATTAGGGCGCTCAGGTATGCGCAATATGCTGTGGGGGTTTTTATCAGAAAAAGACCATATCGGTACGACTCTATTTCAAGTCACCAAATATGCCATTGACTACCCTAACCGCTCTATCATGCAAGATTTGGGTAATTTAGACGTACTGGAGTTAGTACAAACGGTAAAGTCCGTGGGTCGTGAAAAGCACCGTATGGAAGCATTTGTACGTTTTGAGCATACCACTGATGATATATATTTTGCACGAGTAGAGCCTGATTTTAATGTATTGCCATTGATAGGTGAGCACTTTCGTCAGCGCTATCAGGACCAACATTGGGCGATTTATGATATCAGTCGCGGATTTGGCATTTATTATGATAAGAGTCAAAGCACATCATCGCACCCTGCCGCCCTGCAAACCATTACTGACCTTGATGATGCAGTACTGCGTAATCCTGCCAGCATTCATAGCGAGAACGAACAGCGCTATCAGAAATTTTGGCAAGGCTACTTTACCAACGTCAACATTAAAGAGCGCAAAAACCCCCGTTTGCACAAGCAGTCATTACCACAGCGTTATTGGAAATACTTAAGCGAAAAACAAGTGCTGCCCAACGCTGAGCATCTACAAAAACGTCGCTAATTGTATTGAGCATGCAATACGTGATAGACAATTTAGATTTATCTCTCTTTAAAAAATGAGCGGTTAAAACGTATCTTTTTATCTTGGTGGTTGAGTTTTTAGTGCTTTTAACTGACAATAGCCACTTGATATTACTAACTTGTGATCGATGCTATTATGAAAGTTATGCGCTTACTATCGTCTTTAAAGCATGATGAATCCGAGCGCGGTATTTTTCACCTTGGGCGTTCATTGGTCAAAAATGGTCATACCTCGATCATTATTTCAAGCGCTGATGAAGACAATGATCTGGTCAAACGGCTCAAGCGTGATGGTAATAACTATCACCAGCTACAAATGACTAAAAAGTCTTGGCTGTCATTATTGCAAGTCGCTTCACTGCGCCATCTGATTGAAAAGTATGAGCCTGACATCATTCATACACACTCACGCACGCCTGCATGGATACTCCACTTAGCACTGCGCCGTGTACGTGTAAAACGCTTGCCAAAACTGGTCTCGACCATGTATGGCTTTTACCCTATTAATAAGTACTCACAAGCATTACTCAATGTGGACACACTTATTACGGTATCTGATAGTGTGACTAACTATCTAAAAAATAGACTGCGCCGTGAAGACTTCGCGCCAAAAGTCATTAAGCGTATCTACCGTGGTATCGACACTCGCCGCTATCCCTATCGGCACAACCCTTCTGTCTATTGGCTACGCCACACCTTTGCAGAGTATCCTGAGCTTGAGCATAAAAAATGGCTGGTATTCCCAACCATCATTGGCAATCAGTATGGTCAAGAGTGGCTGATTGATATATTGGGTAATTTGCAAGAGCAATTTCCTAATATCCACGTCATTATTATGGACGATGACTACAAAGATGGTGATGTGGCACATGAAGACTTTCGCCAACGCACCAATACGCTAGGCTTGGCTGAACGTATTACCTATGTAGGTTGCAAGCGCAACGATATGAGGGAGTGGCTTTCAGCGGCCAATATCGTGATGGCACTGGCTAATGAGCCTGAATCTATTGGCATCAATGCACTACAAGCCATTCATTTAGGTACACCGGTTATTGGTTGGGATCAAGCCGCCTTTAGCGAAATTTTACAACCCCTTTATCCGCAAGGACTGGTCAAAAAATACAACGCCAACGCACTCTGTAAGGCGGTTAGAAACCAACTAGAAAGCGTCACTCGTCCTGAGATGACAAACCAATTTACCATGCGTGAAATGATTGTCAAAACCCTCGCTGTCTATCAAGATTTATATGATACGGCACTTGCCGAAGAGCAATCTGAAATAGACGCTGCTGCCGTAAAAAGAATTAAAAAACATTTAAAACCAACTACTGCTATAACAGTAGACAAAACAGAAACAGAAAATAATGATGCGCGAGCCTGTACAGAGGTTACACAAAAAAAGCTTTCTAAGACACCCAATCTCTCAAAAGAGGCAGATACTTAGAAAGCTTATTATAAAAATATTGCGGTGTTGACCATTCACAAATCAGCACTCTTGATCGCTCATATTGCTCTAGCTATAACAATGATATGCGCTTTTAGAACGGTATTGATAACACAGTATAGGACAGGTGTAGCAGGTCTTATACCTGCATTTGAATCAATAAGTCGCTGGCGTATGTGCGCTAATAATACGCGTAATGGAGTTACTAGGGTTGATAAAGGTATGCGGATGACAGGTTTTAATCACATAGCTGTCACCCTCGTTTAACAGATACGTGGTGTCGTCAATACGGATAATAATTTTACCTTCGATAACCGTACCAATTTCCTCACCTTCATGAGAAATCCTATCTTCGGTCGAGCTATTTGGCTGATAAACCTCGATCAAAAATCCTAAATTTTTGATCGGACTGCCATTAAATACTTGTTTAATGGAGACTCGACTGTTTGGTTCACTAATCTCAACTAGCTCTTTTGGCGTAACGACTACTCTGTCTTTACGCTCCTTCCACTCATCACTGAAAAAAGTATTTAGATCAGAATCGAGCACTTCTAAGATCGCTTTTAGCGTATTGACAGCAGGGCTAACCTTATTACGCTCGATAGCACTGATGGAAGTATTGGTCAATCCTGCTAATCTCGCCAATTTACGCTGCGAGAAACCTTTGGTAAGACGCAATTGGTTGATCTTTTTACCAATATCTTCTTCAGGCTTTTCTAGTTCTTGAGTATCTTCAAGCATATCCTGCTCTTCAGTAGAACACGCTTCTTCATCGTTGATGTCATCATTGATACTGGTATTAGTATCGACGTTGTTATCAGGATTGTTTTTGACTGGCATAGTGAATAAATTCCGTAAACAAAAATTTGGAAAAACCATCTTTGGCATAATTTAGCTCAGGATGCCATTGTACACCAATCATAAACGGATGTTTTATTAAGCTAATGGCCTCTACCAATCCATCACGTGCTACTGCCTCAACGAACAAACCATCGCCTACTTTATTAATGGCTTGTTTATGCAACGAATTGACATGCCACTCCTCACCAAATGCTGCAAGCTTTCCTTCAGGCTGTATAAGGACATCGTGCACTGGCTGATACTGTACTTCTAACGGTTGCGTACTGTCTTCTAAATGCTGCTCATAAAACCCTTCTACTTCACGCCAATCAGGATGCAATGTACCATTGAAATATACATTCATCTCTTGCAAACCTCGACATATTGCCAATAAAGGTGTGCCAGATTTAGCTGAATAAGCCAGTAACTTAAAACTCAGCTCATCACGGTTTAGATCCTGCTTTTCTTCTATATGTGTCGCCCCATAACGTGTCGGTGCAACATTACTATAGCTACCTGTCAATAAAATACCATCCACTAGCGACATTAGTGCCTCAAAATTTGCCTCATCAGCAGCGGTATACGGGAGTAATATCGGATTACCACCATAGTGCTGTATGGCATCGATATATTTTTGATATACCGCTTGTGCTGGTTGACCGTCAACCATCTTGTGACAAGATACAATCGCGATAACTGGCTTAAAAGTAGACATATTCTTTCCCTAAATATGACATCCGAACCTATCTGTCCAAATGTTGTAAATAATTATTCAACCAAAACTTATCACAGTAACCTATCTTGTGTAAACTATAAACTTCAATATTAATATAGTTTGTGTATTTGAGTCATATAAATTACTTTTTAATAATTTAAAATAAATATTGACAACTATAAACTTCATCCATATATTGAAAGACATATTTATGACAAAAAACAATTTTCATACATTGTGCACACTAACAGATAGCTTTCTGAGACTCTACAAGCACTTAACACTAAGTATTTAATATTGTTAGTTAAATCATAAAACAAACCAAAATCGTTCAAGACTGCTAGGGATAGAAGAGATGACAACGACCAGTGAAACTGTGAGTGCAACAGCAGATAGTACCAAGTATGTTTATGTTGCAGCAGGTGATATAAACGGATTACTTCGCGGTAAACGCATCCCGTACAATCAAATGGAAAAAGCACAAAATGGTGATATCCGATTGCCACTATCTATTTTAGGTGTCGATATCTGGGGTGCTGATGTCATCGAATCTTCTCAGTGTAATGGTGATATCGATGCCATTGCTCGCCCTACTGGTCGTGCTGCTGTTCCACTTCTAAATACCAGTGCACCCTCATCTCTAATACCTGTGTGGCTTTATACCGAAGACAATGAACCTTATTACGGCGATGCTCGCCACGTTCTAAACTTTATTAGCAAAAAGTTCAAAGCGCTTGGTTTGACACCTGTCATGGCAACCGAGCTAGAGTTTTATTTGGTGGATTACACAGAAGGCGAGACACCTAAGCCGCCTATCCGTCCTAAGAGCGGCCTGAGACTGAACAAAACTTCTATCTTAAGCATCAATGATTTGTTACATTTTGATGAGTTTTTAGACGAAGTCTATGCTCAGTGTGAAAAACTCGATATTCCTGTTGATGCGGCATTGGCAGAGAATGGCTGTGGCCAGTTTGAGATCAACCTATTGCATGTCGACGATCCATTAAAAGCCGCTGACGATGCGATACTATTCAAACAAGTGGTCAAAGCGGTCGCTGCTCGTCGTAAGCTTACGGCTACCTTTATGGCAAAACCTTTTGGTTTACAGTCAGGTAACGGCTTTCACGTACATTGCAGCTTGTTAGATAAAGATGGCCATAATATCTTTGACGATGGTTCAGATGAAGGCTCGGATATGCTACGTCATGCCGTCGCTGGCCTGTTAAAGACCATGTCGGATTGCACCTTGTTATTTGCACCACATGTCAACTCTTATCGCCGTTTTGCTCCAGGCACCTTGGCACCAAACAATGTGTCATGGGGTTATGAAAACCGCACAGCAGCCGTACGTATCCCTGGTGGCGATCCAAAAGCGCGCCGTATCGAGCACCGTGTATCAGGCGCTGATGCCAATCCTTATTTGGTCTGTAGTGCAGTCCTAGCAGGCATGTTATATGGTATTGAAAACAAACTAGAAGCCCCAGAGCCAATCAATAGAATTACTTATAGCGAGGAAGATCTCAAAACCTTGCCGTTAGATTGGTTATCAGCTATTCGTCAGTTCGAAAACAGCGACGTCATTGATGCACTGTTCCCAAGCGAGATGATTGAACTGCTGATTGCCGTGAAAAAGCAAGAAGCCATGCGCTTTGCTCAGCAAGTCACCAACCTTGAATACCTCACCTATTTACAGGATGTCTAATATGTCAAATAGCAAGCCGTCTAACAACACGCGCAATATTCCACACTACTCAGACAACGGGCAATATCCTGATAGCTATTATGCTGCCAGTCGCAATCCTAAACCAGATAGACCGACGCTAGAAAATGACATTCATGTTGAGGTTTGCGTGGTGGGTGGTGGCTATAGTGGCTTATCAACGGCGCTGCATCTTATGGAAACAGATCACGAAGTGGTCGTACTTGAAGGTGCACAGATTGGTTGGGGTGCATCAGGTCGCAATGGCGGTCAGATTGTCAATGGCCTCAATGCCAGCTTGGAAAAAATCAAAAGCTCTTATGGCCAACAAAACGCCGATTTTGTCGGTCAGCTTGTGACACGCGGTGGCAAAATCATTCGCAGACTGATCAAAGACTACGACATCAGCTGTGATCTGAAAGAAAAAAATATCTTTGCCGCCTTAAATAACGGGCAATTAAAAGATTTACAAAAAACGCATGCACTGTGGGAAAGCCATGGTATGCACGACCGTGAAATGCTAGACAAGTACGGCATGCAAGAACACATCAAATCAGATGCGTATGTGGGCGGGGTTATCGATCACTCAGGTGGACATTTTCATCCGCTAAACCTTGCGCTTGGTGAAGCGGCTGCCATTGAATCACGTGGTGGCACTATTTACGAAAACACCTTAGTCGTTGATGTTGAATATGCTGATGATCATATCAAAGTCATTACTGAGTTTGGTACGGTCACTTGTAAACAAGCCGTCATGTGCGGTAATGCGTACTTAAACAAAGTCATTCCTCAGCTGACTGACCGAGTCATGCCAGTATCGACTCAAATTATCGCCACCGAACCCTTGGGTGATTTGGCTGATCAATTGCTTCCTACTGATGTTTGTGTCGAAGATGTCCGCTATATCCTTGATTACTATCGTCTGTCAGCAGACAAGCGTATGTTATTTGGTGGTGGTACGGTATATGGTGGTCAAGACCCCTCTGACATCACCGCAAAAATCAGACCCAACATGAATAAGATTTTTCCAGAGCTGCGTGATGTAAAAATTGACTATGCATGGAGCGGTAACTTTGCATTGTCTTTTTCACGTGTGCCGCAGATGGGCAAGCTACATGATCGAGTATATTTCGCTCATGGGTACAGTGGTCACGGTGTGACAGGGTCGCATCTGTTTGGACAGATACTGGCTGATGCCATCAATGGCAATACCAAGGAGTTTGATACATTTACGAAAATTCCTTGGATTCCCTTCCCTGGTGGTCGCGCACTACGAGTGCCCTACTCTATGATGGGATCATGGTGGTACGCACTAAAGGACAAAACTGGCTTATAAGTAACCTAATGGCTTCAATTTTCTGCTTGATACCAAGCAAAACTTTGAAGCCATTAATGCAACAGATTGTTATTACTAACTCGATAGGAAGCCCATTCGTACTTCCTATCGATCATCACCTTAAAACAGGATCTTTTCTATATAAGCTATAATGTCACACAAGGAACGTCACCATGAACATGAAACTGAATGATGCTGTTGAAGAACAGTATCATAACAAGCGAGTCTTTCTCACGGTCGTAGTGGGAATAGCTATCTATCTTGCCTTTGTCTGGTTATCATCCACCCACGATCCATCGGAATCTTGGGGCATTCTCTCTTTACTACCCACTATGCTGGTACTCATCGTTGCTATCATTTCCAGACGTCCCTTTGAGTCTATGATTGCAGGCTGCGTTGCTGGGCTTGTCATGCTAAACCCATTCGATTTAGTCTCCCCTTTCGCAGATAATATCTCAGCCGTACTCGGTAACGAAACCATTATTTGGATCGTGCTCGTTTGTGGTCTCATGGGTGGTCTGATCCAGCTGCTAGAAATTAGTGGTTGTTTGAACGGTTTTAGCGAATGGCTCAAAAAAATCATCAAATCACGCCGCCAGTCTCTATTGGCTACTTTTGCATTAGGTGTTGTGGTCTTCATTGATGATTATCTAAACTGTTTGGCAGTGTCTACCTCAGTGAAAAAACTGACGGATACCTATGGTGTATCACGCGAAAAACTCGCTTATATTGTCGACTCTACCGCTGCACCTATGTGTGTGATCGTCCCTATCTCTACATGGGCGGTTTACTTTTCAGGATTGCTCGAAGAGAACGGTGTAGCCGCAGATGGTGGCGGTATCGGACTTTATATCAGCTCTATACCTTATATGGCGTATGCATGGTTTGCACTACTTATCGTATTTTTAGTGGCTTACGGTATCCTAGGCGACTGGGGGCCAATGAAACGTGCAGAAAAACGTGCTAAAGAAGGCAACCCTGTTCCAGAAGATTTCGTCGATGAGCAGTTGGTTTCAAATGTTAAAGCCAAACGCACGTTATCGTTCAAAGCCAATATTTTTAACTTTGCGTTCCCAATGATTTTACTTATCGTCTCAACGATTTACTTTGAAGTGGATTTATTGAGAGGCGCACTGCTTACCTGTTTTGTGACCGTTGCGGTTTATTGGGCACAGGGTATTTTGAGTTTTGAGACCCAAGTAGAGTCAATCTTTACAGGCTTCAAGGTCATGTTGTACCCGCTATCGACAGTCATTGGTGGTTTCTTTTTGAAAGCCATTAACGACGAGCTTGGCATGACGATGTATGTCATTGACGCTATCTCACCGCACATGACTGTCATTATCTTCCCTGCTGTTATTTTCGCTGTGATGGCTTTCTTAACCTTTGCGACCGCATCAAGCTGGGGCCTATATGTCCTTGCCATGCCGATTGTATTCCCAGTAGCAGCTGCACTAGGGGTTAGCACGCCATTGGTCATCGGTGCTTTATTATCAGCATCATCATTTGGTAGCCATGCTTGTTTCTTTAGTGATTCATCATTATTAGCCGCACAAGGTGCTGGTTGTTCACCGATGCAACATGCCTTCACGCAGTTCCCTTATGCGTTGCTTGGTGCTGTGCTGTCGGTTGCTGCCTTCTTAGGACTTGGTTTTATGATGGCTTAAAGAGCTGTCAAAGACCCTGTATGCAAACGTCATATAATTTATCGTACGACAATTAGCAACAAGATAGGAGTAGCAATAAGACGGCTTAAATATACGATTATTTAAGCCGTTGCTATTTAGACCGTTGATATTTAGATCACCAATACTTGAACCGTTACTATGATAAATTTTTGATTGTTACCTCTAGCGACATCAACTTTCATTAACATAAACCTCATCAATATATAAATTATAATCAAGGAGCTACACCATGAGATCAGTTACTGTCGCCAGCACTCAAATCGCTTGCACTTGGGACAAACAAGAAAACATCGATAAAGCCAGCGCATTGGTCACTGAAGCTGCGAAAGCTGGTGCCAATGTTATCTTGCTACAAGAGTTATTTGAGACCCCTTATTTTTGCCAAGTACATGATTTTGAATACTTCAACTTGGCTACCGAAGTCGAGCACAACACAGCCATCAACCACTTCAAAGAATTGGCAAAGTCGCTTGACGTGGTACTGCCTATCAGTTTTTATGAAAAGTCAGGCAATGCGTTGTTTAATAGCGTGACTATTATTGATGCCGATGGCGAAATCCTAGGCACTTACCGTAAAACTCATATCCCAGATGGCATCCCTTACGCCGAAAAATTCTACTTCACGCCTGGTGACACTGGGTTTAAAGTTTGGAACACCAAATACGGCAAAATCGGCGTTGGTATTTGCTGGGATCAATGGTTTCCTGAATGCGCTCGCAGCATGGCACTTATGGGTGCAGAGTTACTGCTGTATCCAACGGCTATCGGTGATGAACCAACCCTAAACATCAACTCAACGGGACATTGGCAACGCTGTATGCAAGGGCACTCTGCGGCTAACCTCGTACCTGTTATCGCCTCTAACCGTATTGGTGAAGAAACCATCAGCCAAAATGCTACTGACAGCACCATGCAGTTTTATGGCAGCTCGTTTATCACTGATGGGCGCGGCGAAATTATACAAGAAGCCTCAACCGATAAAAGCGAGTTTATCATGGCTACGTTTGATCTCGATGTACTGGCAGAACAGCGTCGTCAATGGGGCGTGTTCCGTGACCGTCGTCCATCAATGTATGGCACATTATTGACCCACGGCTAGGCTACTCCCCATATTTTTATAAGCGCTTGAGCGCGATAAGGTGATTTTATGTCCACATTACTGACAGGTTCAACCCCTAAACAAGATGGCTTTTACATGCCAGCAGAATTTGCACCTATACAAAAAGTCTGGATGGTATGGCCGTATCGAGAAGACAATTGGCGACAGAAAGCCGTCCCTGCGCAAGCTGCCTATGCAAACGTTGCTGCCGCCATCAGGCAGTTCAGTGATGTTGGTGTTTTGGTCAATGTTGATGATTTTGATGCGTGCCGTGCGCAACTGCCTGATAATATCGATGTGATGACCATACCAAGCAATGATGCATGGGCGCGCGATACCGTGCCGACATTTTTGATCAATGATGCCGGCGACATACGTGCTTGCGACTGGACATTTAACGCATGGGGCGGCGATTATGATGGTTTATACACGCCTTGGGATGATGATGACAAGCTCGCTGAGAGACTGTGCGAACAGTTAAATATTGATCGCTATCGTACCGACGGCTTTGTACTAGAAGGCGGTGCCTTTCATGTCGATGGCGAAGGTACTGTATTGACCACTCGTATGTGCTTGCTCAGTCCTGGGCGCAATCCACACTTGAATGAAGCCCAAATTGAAGACATGCTGAAATCGCATCTAAATGCCGAAAAAGTACTGTGGGTCGATGATGGTATCGATCCCGATGAGACCACTGGTCACATTGATGATATTGCGTGTTTTGCCCGTCCTGGCGAAGTGGTGTGTCTATTTACAAATGATACTGAGCACCCATTCTATGAAGCCACTCAAAAAGCGTACAAACAGCTGTCAGAGATGACTGATGCCAAAGGTCGAAAACTAAAAGTACATAAACTGTGCTGTACCCAGCATTCTGTCACTTTACCTGCCAATGCTGACATCGTTCAGTCTGAAGATGCAAAGTCTCGTAATACGGACGATATTTGTATCGCTTCGTATGCGAACTTTCTCATTTGTAACGAAGGTGTCATCGTGCCGCAATATGATGACGTTAATGACCGTTTAGCGATTGAGCAGCTTGAAAAAATCTTTCCTCAGCATCAAGTAGTGGGAGTGCGAACAAAAGAGATTGTGTTTGGCGGCGGCAATATCCACTGTATTACTCAGCAGCAGCCAGCCACCAATACACAGTAACGAATATGTATTTTATACGTGGCTTTTAAGTACAAGCTGTTAAAGATAACCAAAATAAAATTAAGCAAAAGGATTTTTTATGAGCGATTATCAAGTAAATAACCCGGCCACAGGCGAACTCGAAGCCACCTACCCTACGGCAACGGAACAAGATATCCAACAAGTGATTGAGCAAGCGGACACAGCCTATCAGAGCTGGCGTCATGTTCCACTCAATGAACGCAGTGCGCTACTTCATAAGGTCGCTGATATCTATCTTGATCGTCAAGAAGATCTAGCACGTATCGTCGCCAATGAGATGGGGAAACCAGTCGCTCAAGCAAAAGGTGAGATTGGTCTAGTCGCGGATATCTATCGCTACTACGCAGATAACGCTGAGCAGCTATTAGCCCCTAATACCATCGACGTTGATACAGGAACAGCTTCTGTAGAAAAACGCCCTGTAGGCGCACTATTAGGCATCATGCCTTGGAACTATCCACACTATCAAGTAGCACGCTTCGTCGCCCCAAACGTTATGGCAGGCAACACCATTATCCTAAAGCATGCCCCGCAATGCCCTCAGACAGCTGAAATTATCGTCGACATCCTAAAAGACGCAGGTCTGCCTGACGGCGTGTATAACAATGTTTTTGCAACCAACGAGCAATCAGCGACCATCATCAATGACACCCGCGTACAAGGTGTGTCATTAACAGGCTCTGAACGTGCAGGTCAAGCAGTTGCCAAAGAAGCTGGCGGCGCACTCAAAAAAGTCGTGTTAGAGCTTGGTGGTTCGGATGCCTTTATTGTGACCGCTGATGCAGATATCGAAAAAGCGGTACAAAGAGCAATCTCAGGTCGTTTTGGTAATGTTGGACAAGCCTGTAATGCGGCTAAACGCTTGATTATCGTCGATGACGTGTACGATCAATTCGTGCAAGCATTCACCGATAACGTACGTGCCATGACACTGGCAGACCCATTAGACGAGCAAACGTTTATAGGACCAATGTCTTCAAAAGCGGCAGCCGATGGCCTACAACAACAGCTGGATAGCGCCATTCAAGCAGGTGCCACTGTGCTAGTAGAAGGTGGCATAGTCACAGACAAACCAGGTGCTTGGTTTGCACCAGCCGTACTGACGGATGTGACCGAGTCAATGGATGTCTATCGTCAAGAACTGTTTGGCCCTGTCGCCGTCATCTATAAAGCTCGTGATATCGACCATGCCATCCAAATCGCTAACGATGTACCATTTGGTCTTGGGGCTTCTATCCAAACGCAAAACCCAGAGCTGGCCGCAGACATCGCTGAAAAACTAGAAGTAGGCATGGTAACCATCAATGCCCCATCCGGTAGTGAAGCCAATACGCCATTCGGTGGTGTTAAACGCTCAGGGTTCGGTCGCGAGCTGGGCACACTAGGTATCACTGAGTTTTTAAACTATAAACTGATTCGTAATAAGTCTTAAGAAAGACAAGCATTTAAAAGACAAGCACTTAACTGGATAAACTAAAAAAGCCTAACGCTTAATGTTAGGCTTTTTTATGATCAGTGGAATAGTTAAATAATACCATTCACAAAAATTAGAGTAGCAAGGAAAAAGAGTGCAAGTACTACACATTGTAGGCTAAGCGATTTTGACACAGCGAATCCTATTCTTGTGAATGGTATAAGCTTAGTTTTTTGGTGGGTTGTCTTTTAACCATAGCTGATTCACGATTTTTAATTCGCGCAATTCTTCTGCCATGATAGCCTCACTTTTTCCGGGGTATTTAACAGTTGCATAGCCATATAGCGCCACACCTAATACCGTCCAACCTAAGAAAATCCACCATTCAATAGGCGTTAGTGCAGATGGCATACCTGGCATGTATAGCACCAAAAGACCAAAACTGAGTGCAATCGTAACCATACCCACTAATTTACCGGCAGGTATTTTGAACGGACGTACCATGTTAGGCTCACGGTAGCGTAGTACTAGGAATGAGATAGCGACACACGTATAAGCAATGACGATACCAAAACCACCTGCATCAACAATCCAAACCAACATTTTGCGACCAAATAATGGCGCCAGTGTGGCCAAACCACCAATCAATAAAATCGCATTAACAGGCGTATTGTATTTAGGATGTAATTTACCCAAGAACGCAGGCAGCATATGTGCTTTTGACATAGCAAATATTAGACGACTACCACCAATCAAGAACGCATTCCAGCTTGACAAAATACCCAAGACACCGCCAATAACTAAAAGAATACCAGCCCACTTACCATGCCACGCATTGGTCATTGCATCAGCAGTTGACAAGGTAGAGCTCTCTGCTTGTATCAGTGGCAATGTGGTTCCAACACTCCACGCGACTGCGATATACCAAAGCACAGCAATGGTAATTGAAACAATCAAAAACTTGCCAATATTAGGACGTGTTAAATCAATCTCTTCAGCGGCTTGTGGAATCACATCAAAACCGACAAACATAAAAGGTACCATAACGATAACGGCCATCACACCCGCAGCACCACCGATAAACGCTGGAGCTTGTACTACAGTCGCTGTCGCAGGGTTATATAATGCCGCGCCAATGAATAGTAATATGCCAACAAACAAAATCCCTAAAACTGCTGTTTTTTGGAACCATGCACTCACTTCCATACCACGGACATTAAGCCAAGTCACAATAATTGAGCCGAGCATTCCGACACCGACCCAAGTGGCATAAACATCCCAACCTGCAATCGTCCAGAGATACCCCTGATTATAATTGGGAATAAAGTACTCTACCACCGTTGGTAAAGCCACTGCCTCGAATGCCACGACTGAGAAATAGCCGAATAAAATACTCCATGAGCAAATAAAAGAAACCGTAATACCCAGTGCACGATGAGTATACGTATGCTCACCACCAGTGATAGGCATTGATGAAGCCAGTTCAGCATAAGTAATACCAATCAGTATCACTGCCAAACCGCCTAGTAAAAACGCTAACATTGCCCCCCATGTCCCAGCTGATAAAATCCAGCCACCTGCCAATACAACCCAGCCCCAACCGACCATGGCGCCAAATGCTAAGGCAATGATATCAAACATTCCCAACGATTTTTTTAGTCCAGACATAACCTATTCCTTCTCTATGTGTCACCCAGATTCATCATTTAAGACTAATCTGGCTTTAGTGTGTTCGAGCATTGCTCGTTGTCCTAGTTTTCCGTACTTACCCACCCATAGGACAAACCTAAAAATGGGGTTAAATCACTTTATAGAATTGCTGTGTTAGCATTACTCCTTAAGAAGGATATAGATAACCATGAAAATAGTAGATAAAAAACGATAAGCAAAAAAATAACAGCGTCTTGTCGTGCAAGGCGCTGTTATTAATTAAGAACTCAGAGTGGATACTCTAAGGGCAGCCTTGCCATTGCTTTTAAATCAATACCTTTATTAAGACATTCCTGCCCAAATTAAGCAGTTAATATGCCGCCAATGATATCAAGGCCTTCTTGTAGCACTTCATCTTCAACTGTCAATGGCACCATCACACGGATAGCATTGCCATACATACCACAAGACGCCAGCAAGAGACCTTGCTCAAAAGCTTTTTGTTTAAGATTGGCAGTAGCAGCAGCATCTGGCTTGCCTTCACTATCAACCAAATCAAATGCTAGCATGGCACCTTTATAACGAACATTACCAATGCTGCTTAGATTTAAGCCTTTTAAAAATTTAGCAATGGTATCGCCAATCACAATACTACGCTCAAGCAAGTTCTCTTCTTCGATAACTTCTATCACAGCCAATGCTGCCGCCAACGCAATCGGGCTACCAGAGTACGTACCACCCAAACCACCTACTTGCGGTGCATCCATAATATCGGCACGGCCAATAACTGCTGATACAGGGTAACCGCCAGCCAAGCTCTTAGCCGTGGTCATTAAGTCTGGCTCAACACCTAACTGCTCACCTGCAAACAAAGTACCCGTTCTGGCAAAACCACATTGGACTTCATCAAAAATCAATACAATACCGTGCTCATCACAAATCTCACGTAATGCTTTGGCAAATGATGGCGTGACTTGATGGAAACCACCCTCACCCTGTATTGGCTCAACAATAATCGCTGCTACTTCACTTGGGTCAATATCAGCCTGAAAAATCATGTCGATGCTATGTAGCGCTTGTGCTTCCGTGATGTTCAACTCTTCGGCAGGGAACAATGCGTGGAATACTGGACCAGGCATTGGACCAAAGTTCTTTTTGTACGGTAATACTTTACCTGTCAAGCTCATGCACATGAGCGTGCGACCGTGCCAGCCACCAACAAAAGAAATCACACCAGGACGACCCGTTTTGGCACGAGCGATTTTGATCGTGTTCTCGACCGCTTCAGCACCAGTGGTCAAAAACAATGCTTTGGTTGGACCGCTAATAGGTGCTTTTTCACATAGCTTTTCTGCAAGGTCGACGTAGCTTTCATAGCTAACAATTTGTGCAGCAGTGTGGGTGAATTTGTCAACTTGCTCATGCACACGTTGAGTGATTTTTGGATGGCTATGACCAGTATTTAGTACCGAGATACCACCGATAAAATCAATATAACGATTGCCTTCAACGTCCCAAACCTCTGAGTTTTTTGCTTTTTCTGCAAAGATAGGAAACGCGATGCCAAGGCCAGTCGGCAGGACGGCTTTGCGGCGGGCAAGTAATGCTTCGTTCGTGGTTTGAGTGTTCGTGGTCATCAGAATGTCCTTTTTTCATGTGGTGTTGGTTGTATGAAATTCATTACTATCAATATCATTGCAATCGGTACTAGCACCATCACAATGGCTACTATTAAAACGGGTATTGTATTTTAGCTATCGCTATATAGTCGATTCCATTTAAAAAGTAGTACAAGACAACCAAGTGTCAATGTATATCCAATACTTCAAACGAGACGCTGTAATACTTTTATGATGGAGTGACTATTATGGTGGAATGACTATAGTAAAATAGCTACATTAGCTAACGTCAGAACACCAATACTTGGTTACTACATAATCTTCTATGCCGTATTTTGAGCCTTCGCGACCGAAGCCCGATTGCTTCACACCACCAAACGGTGCTACTTCTGTAGATATCAGACCCGTGTTATGGCCGATGATGCCATACTCCAAGCCCTCGGTTACACGCCATGAGCGAGCATAATCACTACTGTAGAAATAAGCCGCTAAGCCATAGATGGTGTCATTGGCTTTACGAATGACTTCTGCCTCATCTTTAAAGGTAAAAATGGTGGCGATAGGGCCAAAAATTTCCTCAGAAGCAATATCCATATCATTACTGATATCGGCAATAACGGTCGGGTTATATGCCAGCTCTGAAGCACCATTCGTGCTACCACCAGCGATAAGCGTTGCCCCTTTATCTAACGCATCTTTGAGTAGCGCTTGCACTTTATCTAACGCTTTTTTATTGATAAGAGGTCCAATATCGACGCCTTCTTCTAAACCGTTACCGACGTTTAGCGCCGCGACTTTTTTGACGAATACGTCTAAGAATTTATCTTTAATACTTTCCTGTACATAGACACGGTTGGCACAAACACAAGTCTGACCAGCATTGCGGTATTTAGAAGCAATAAGACCTGTCGCTGCTTTTTCGAGATCGGCATCATCAAAAACGATAAATGGCGCATTACCACCTAGCTCTAACGACAGCTTCTTAATAGTCGGTGCACACTGAGCCATCAACGTACGACCCACTTCTGTAGAGCCAGTAAACGACAGTTTATGAATACGAGCGTCACCCGTTAAGATTTCACCAATTACTGAAGATTTTCCAGTCACTACTTGGATAACACCCGCTGGAATACCTGCCTCTTCTGCTAATACACCTAGTGCCAATGCAGAAAATGGCGTTTCAGTGGCAGGCTTGATAATGATCGTACAGCCTGCTGCCAATGCAGGAGCGGCTTTACGAGTAATCATCGCTGATGGAAAATTCCAAGGCGTAATCGCAGCACACACACCAACTGGTTGCTTGAGAATGACATGGCGCAGTTGTGTTTGGTTAGCCGGAATGACGTCACCATAGACACGCTTGCCTTCTTCTGCAAACCAGCGAATAAAACTGTTGGCATAACCAATTTCGCCGCGTGACTCAGTTAAAGGTTTACCTTGCTCAGCCGTCATGATGATAGCGAGGTCTTCTTTGTTGGCATCAATGAGGTCTGCCCATTTTTGTAGCAGCTCTGCACGCTCTTTGGCAGTCTTGGCCGCCCAAGCAATTTGCGCGTCATGAGAGTAAGCGACAGCCTCATTTACATCCTCAGTAGTAAGGCTTGGCACTGTACCAACGAGCTCATCATTAAAAGGATTGTTTACATCAAGTGTCGCTTTGTCATTAGCGGCATACCAACCGTCTTTAATTAAGCACTGTTGTTTGAGCAAACTTGGATTAGATAGATTTAGTATGTTTTTTGGCACGGTAACACTCCTTGTTCGTAAGAGTCATGCTTATTTATTATGATAAACATAGCCATGATTCTTATGCTTACGAATAATAGTTGATAAATAACGCTATGTTCAATATACTGAACAACAATTCTATATATGAGACATCATTATAAGAACGATATAATATATTTTGCAACCCTTAATAATAATATTTTAATCATTTGCTGATATCTCTTTATTTTACTTAACTTTTATAGGCGCACTATGAGCACAACTGCCGTTCCAGCGTTGGACAAAACGTTTCAAATTTTAGATTTAATTACAGATAGCCCTCAGCCATTGACAGCGGCTCATATTGCCAAGCAACTTAAACTGCCTCGTAGCTCAACCCACAATATTTTACAAAGCCTATTGACCAAACATATCATTTATAAAGACGTTGATAGCCGCTTTCATTTAGGCTCGTATCTCATGTATTGGGCCGGCAAGTACGAACAACAGCAAGGGGTCATACAGTTATTCAAAGACCTTATCGTACAATACCCTGTACTGCTCCAGCATACGGTGACCTTGTCAAAGCTGGACTTGGGCGAAGTGGTGTTTTTGGCCTGTCATGAGTCCCCTGCTCCACTTGGCTTTACTTTTCGTGCAGGTGTGCGCGTGCCAGCCGTTTTTTCAGCCACAGGCAAAGCCATGCTATCGACCATGTCGATGAGTGCCATAAAATCGTTATATGAAGACACATTCCCTGAGCCATTGAACCAAAACTGTGTGTCTGATTTTGAGTCATTGGCCACTGAAATGAGCAAGATTCATCGTAGTCGCGTCTCATTGGATGATGGACAATTGCGTGATGGGATGTATTGCTTAGGAACTTATATTCGTAATGCATCGGGGATTGCCATCGCTGGTATGGCGGTGAGTTTTTTGCAAGGAGAGTATGAAAGCAAGCGCGTGGAAGTGAGTGCCGTTTTGATCGAATTGGCTGAGCAAATTGAGCAACGTTTGGGGTTTGTAGCGACCTAATGATATTACATACGCTAGCGCATCAGAAAGCGTTAAACCGATAACCTGCCCAGCCATATTTGAAATATTTAGGGTTGGGTGAGAAAGCGCCTGCAACCAACCCTCTTGTATTCTAAACCTACTGAGTTTTTAGCTATGTTAACACTACTCTGCAATAAGCCCCGATAAAAACGCTTGCAGATTATCATTGAGTTTTTGAATGTAATAACCGCCCTCGACTAAGACAATCAATGGTTTATTTAGCGCTTTCATCTTTTGTGCCAATACCTTAAAGCCTTCCGTACTGACAGCGCACCTCGCCTCTGGATCGTTTTCATAAACATCAAAGCCCAATACGTGAATAATAACATCAGGGTCAAACAGCGTCATCGCCTCGATAGACTTATCAACATACCCAAAAAAACCAACTTCGTCGGTGCCATGTGGCATCGGAAAATTGATATTGTAACCCTCGCCTACGCCTGCACCTTTTTCAAACGTATGTCCTGTCACTGCTGGATAGAAGTTAACAGGATCAGCGTGTACCGAGGTATATAGCACATCTTTACGGTCATAAAATATCTCTTGGATACCCTGTCCGTGGTGCATATCCGTATCGATAATGGCGATTTTTGCATATTTCTGGCGTAGATGTTCAGCGATGATAGCGGCATTATTTAGATAGCAAAACCCACCCGCTGCACTTTTGCGCGCATGATGACCAGGTGGCCGTGAAAAGCAAAGCTGTATATGGCTTTTGGCACGCTCGATGTCTGACGCCTCATCATTTAAAAGTGCTTCAGCCGCATTGAGTGCAGTCTGTGCCGACCAATAAATAGATGTCCAAGAGTGCTCACTGATGGGTGCGCAGTCGTCTGCCTGATACTTTGACGCTTTTGCCATGATGCCGATACCAGGGTTGTCATAGGGTACAAAAATACCTGTTTGCACCTGCGCGCCCAAGTCTTCCTCAACTGCCATCCATTCATCATAACCATTTTTGAGAAACTCAACATAACCAAAATCATGAACAGCCAGTACTGGCCCAATTCCGATGTCAGTAGCGGTTGTCACCTCTAAATCTAACGCTGCTGGTGCTTTTAAAAACTCAACCATACGCTCTGGTATTTCTAACGGATCATGCATCTTTCCGTAAGAAAAATAAGGTAGCGGTCTGTGCAGACTTAGGTTTTCATGACTATATATTTTCATACTTAACACTCCATTGCTTTCAATAAATTCTATCTTTAATTTTAGTCAGCATCCTTTTTGACACACTACCAAATATTATTAAAGTTATCTAGGGCGTGTCTGATACATTGATATATTGACTGATATCAGAGGCATAATTTAGCCCAAATTCAGTGCTATAGCATTCTTGTGTTTCGGCATAGGCGACCAAGCTTATTGACAGCAACACCAGGCTCAAACAGCTAAACCTGATAAAAATTGTTGAAAGCAATTTGGTCGAAGATAGAACAGCAATCAGCTTATTAGCAGCAGATATTGAAGGCATGGTTAGAACTTTAGCAAATAATTTTGATTACAGTAGACAAAATTTTATTAACATGCAATAAAAACTATAAATAATGCGTTAGTATTAATTTCTTTATACACTAAAATTTGTAGGTGTTATTGATGAAACTTCGCATTAATCTATATAAATTACTTTTAGTTTCGACACTAGTGAGCTGTACTTTGTTTGCTCAGTCAATATCAGCTTGTGTCAGGCCTCATGTGGCTGGCTATCATGATATTTCTTGCTTAAAAGATGGCCTAGCAAAAGTGCTTCGTAATGATAAATATGGATTCATTAACGCTAATAAAGAGATAGTGGTCGCTCCAACATATAGCTCAATCGGTTACTTCTCGGAGGGCAATGCTTGGGTTTCTTCATCAGACTATAAGTATGGATTTATTAATAAAATGGGCAAGTTAGTCATACCCTTAATATTTGACCAAGCAGGTGACTTTTCAGAAGGATTGGCAGTGGTTAAAGTCAATGATAAAACAGGATTTATTAGTAGGTCAGGAGATGTCGTCATATCTCTTCAATATGACAATGCTGGTGATTTTTCAGAAGGACTTGCTTGGATGAAGCAAGATGATAAGTACGGCTATATTGATCGAAGTGGCAAAGCAGTTATTGAACCGCAGTATGAGGATGCTTGGAGTTTTTCTGAAGGCTTAGCCGCTGTCAAGCAAAATAATAAAGTTGGCTTTATTGATCATACAGGCAACATGGTCATACCGCCTCAATATGATATAGCAGCATCATTTAAAAATGGTATGGCACATGTCATGGAGCAATGGCTATGGGGCTATATTGACCATAATGACAATGCCATCATTCCGATAGAATATGATTACCTCCGTGAGTTTTCAGAAGGATTATTAATGGTTACCAAGAACAATAAACAAGGGTTTCTTGATAAAGTTGGCACTATTGTAGTTCCGCTTATATATGATGAAGCAAACAATTTTTCAGAAGGCTTAGCCGCCGTTAAACAAAACGGTAAATGGGGATTTATCGATAAAGTTGGCAAAACAGTCATTCCTTTAGACTATGATGAGGTGCGAAGTTTTTCCGAAGATTTTGCTGCTATTAAACTAAATAACAAATGGGGGTTTGTCGATAAAATGGGTAAGATAGCTCTTGAATTTAAATACGATGATGCTACCTATTTTTATGGCGATCTAGCCTTTGTTCAGTATGAAGGAGAATGGGTTTATATCGATAAGCAAGGTCAGGTAATAGACTCACCATTATTAGATAGTTAAAGCTTTATTATCAAAAATTTTATTGATTACTCTAAAAGCATCAAACAATCCCATCAGCTTTGAGCTTGGCGATCATCTCACTGTCATAGCCCAAATCAGCAAGCGTGCTATCAGTATGCTCGCTCAACTTCGGTGGCGGCGTACGATAAGTAACTGGTGATGCAGATAGTTTAATTGGGCTCCCAAGTGCGCTTACTGGACTGCCTTGCTCAGTGAAATTAACGACCATCTCGCGTGCCAGTGCTTGCGGCATGGCCAATGCTTCAGCGACATTATGAATCGCTCCGCACGGGATACCTGCTTGATCTAAAACCTCCAACCAATAAGTACGTGGTTGCTCGGCAAACTTCTTGCTCAGCTCATCACACAACAGCATACGATTGGCAACACGGTTAGGATTGGTCGTAAAGCGATCATCGGTATGCCAATCGACTGCGAGCACGTCACACAATTTGGCAAACTGACTGTCATTACCACAGGCTAAGATAAAGTGCTGCTCACCCTGACCTGCGAATACTTGATAAGGCACGATATTAGGATGCTGATTGCCTAGCCTTGGTGGTACTTTACCTGAAGCTAAATGGTTCATACCAACGTTAGCTAGCATGGCAAGCGCACTATCTAAAAGTGCAACATCCACCTGTTGCCCTAGTCCCGTAGTCTCACGAGCAATCAAAGCTGCTTGAATACCAATCGTCAGCTGCAACCCTGCAAATAAATCGACCACGGCCACGCCAACTTTATGTGGTTCGCCATCGCTTGGACCTGTGATGCTCATCAGCCCTGACAACCCTTGAATAATATAGTCATAACCAGGGCGCGCAGCATCTGGCCCTGTTTGACCAAACCCTGTCAATGACGCATAAATCAGCCGCGGATTGTCTTGTTTTAGACTGTCGTAATCTAGACCGTATTTTTTGAGACCGCCCACTTTAAAATTCTCTACCAAGAGATCACTATCAGCGGCCAGTTTTTTGATGATATCTTGTCCTGCATCGGTCGTGATATCTACCGTCAGTGATTTTTTATTACGGTTAATGGTCGCGTAATAGGCGGATGTGTCGTCGCTAAACTTTGGCGGCGCCCAATGCCGCGTTTCATCGCCGATATGTGGACGCTCAACTTTGATGACTTCGGCACCAAGATCGGCCAATACTTGCGTACAAGAAGGCCCTGCCAGCACTCTCGACAAATCAAGCACCTTAATACCATGCAACGCGCCCTTTGGCATGTCATTATTGGCATTGCTATTGATGGTCATAGTCATCCCTCATTTTGTATGGTCAATCCTTTATAAGTTAGGTACGGTATCAGTCTCGCTTAGCGCCTACTATTAACCTACTACTTGTAATACTTTCACGCAGCGTTCTGGTATCCACGTTATATTGAATCGACTATCGCCTATTCTTTGATTTGTAATCATAAAATTGTTCTTCATCATGCAGCCATCTAATCATTAAATGATGAAGAGCAACTGAAAAACGTACGCTACTGTTCATGCTCTTTTAATAAAAGCCAAGCAGCCACGTACGTCACAGAATACAGTTGTACCAAACATTTTTAGCTATAGTCAGTTCAATATAATTTCGATACAAGGAAACCGAGTGCAAGTTATACATTAGTATGCTTAGCGAGGATGACGATGTAGCGGATTTATATAGACTTGACTATAAAACGCTTAAAAGAATGCTTGAATGCCCGTCTGTGCACGACCAAGAATCAGCGCATGGATATCATGTGTGCCTTCATAAGTGTTGACCGCTTCTAAGTTCATGACATGACGAATGACATGGAACTCATCAGAGATACCATTACCGCCATGCATATCACGAGCGATACGAGCGATATCAAGTGCTTTACCGCAGTTATTACGCTTAATAAGTGAAATCATCTCAGGCGCAGCGTTATCTTCATCCATCAGACGACCCACACGTAGTGCTGCTTGTAGACCTAAGCTGATTTCTGTTTGCATATTGGCCAGCTTCAACTGCACAAGCTGCGTTGCGGCGAGCGGACGACCAAATTGCTTACGATCGAGCGTATACTGGCGTGCTGCTTTCCAGCAGAACTCAGCCGCACCCATACTGCCCCATGCGATACCATAACGGGCTTTATTTAAGCAGCCAAATGGGCCTTTTAGACCACGGATATCTGGGAACGCATTGGCTTCAGGGACGAACACCTTATCCATGACGATCTCACCGGTGATTGATGCACGTAATGAAAACTTACCTTCGATTTTTGGTGCAGATAACCCTTTCATGCCTTTGTCTAAAATAAAACCACGAATCTCGCCCGCATCATCTTTTGCCCAGACCACAAACACATCAGCGATAGGGCTGTTGGTAATCCACATTTTATTACCCGTCAGCTCATAACCGCCATCCACTGCGCGCGCGCGTGTCGACATCGACGAGGGATCAGAACCTGAATCTGGCTCAGTCAAACCAAAACAGCCGACATACTCACCTGTCGCAAGCTTTGGTAAATAACGCTCTCTTTGCTCTTCTGTGCCATACGCCCAAATAGGATGCATCACTAGGCTTGACTGCACACTCATCGCTGAGCGGTAGCCCGAATCAACGGCTTCTACTTCCTTAGCAATCAGACCATAGGCAACACTCGATAAACCAGCACAGCCATAGCCTTCAATCGTGACACCCAGCAGACCCATCTCACCCATTTGACGCATAATATTACGGTCAAAGCTTTCGTTACGATTGGCCTCTAGAATTCCAGGCATCAGCTCATTTTGAAAAAACTGACGGGCGCTGTCCGTCACCATACGTTCTTCGTCAGTAAGCTGGTCACGTAATAAGAAAGGATCTTCCCAATCAAAACTTGGGCGCGTAGATGTTGCCATGTGGTTCTCCTTGATATCAGTCATCCTGACCGACGAATAGTGATTGATAAATGGGGTTAAATAAATAGACTATTGACTTCATAATTCCGCTATGCGAAACTTAGTTTCATAATTTAAAACCATTTAAGCAAACTTTCGCCGCGCTGTAAACCTTTATCAAAAAAAGATGAGTATAAAATGACAAAAAATTTATCAGCAGCCATACCACTGTTGAATCGCTTGACGACTACACTTGAGCAAAGCAAGGAAGAGAACGATCGACAATTCGTTATGGCTCTAGGTCGTGGACTGGCGATACTTGCAGCGTTTGAGCATGATCAGCAGCACACCCATCAGCAGCTATGTCAGATGACAGCACTACCAAAAGCGACCATCACTCGCCTGATCCATACCTTGACCACGCTTGGGTTTTTACGTGTCACTGAGCACGGACAGTATCAATTGGGTAGTAGTGCTGTACGTCTCAGTGCTACCGCGTGGAGTCGCCACGATATGGTTGCAGCGGCTGAGCCTTTACTGCGACAGTTTGCTAGTGAGAATGAGGTATCAGTGAATCTAGCGACCGAAGTCGAAGGAGAAATGCGCTATCACGCCTGCTGTCGTAGTCCTGCTCGCCTATCGGTCAACTTACAGGTTGGCTCAGCGGTGCCCGTTGCACGCACTGCCATTGGACGGGCTTTTTATGCGGTAAGCTCACAAGCAAGACAGGCTGTGATTCGTAGCAATTTACAAGAACAGTTGTCTATCGAGGATTATAACCATGCACAAACTGCCCTAGCCAGCGCGGCAGAGCATTATGAGAAATATGGCTATACCGTGTCTGATGGAGAGTTTTCTACTGACATATTGGCGGTCGCCATTGGCGTATTTGATGTCGCAACTGGGCAATACGCTTATTCGCTCAATGCCAGTGTGCCAAGTGCCAACTGGGAAGCGGATGGCTATGCCGCGATGATAGTGCCAAAGTTACAGGTATTGGCGGAGCGGATTGGTGGTGGGAATTAAAACGGTTTGTACTCTCCGTCTGTAGAATCATAGATCATCACTGAACCGTCTGCACTAACCTTATAGCGATCACGGACATGACCCACATAAGAATCGCCACCGCAAATATCATCATGAACTTCAAAAGCGGCAAACTCCCAACTTGTCGCTATAGCATTGTCATTGTTGCTCTCAAAGAGAAACTGCAAACAATCCAGATCTGCGTTCGGACGCTGTTCTAAAGTCACTAATAATGACTCAAATGCCGCCTTTTCAGTGATGCCTATCGTGGCAGTAGCAGTCGAACTATCTACGACCGATCCACTCCCTCGATCTAATGGGTTACAAGCAGTTAATAAGACAGCTAGAGAAATACAAATCGTTGACGTAAGCAAGTGCATATCATCGTTCCATAAAAAACCATATAGTTCCAGAGAAAATCATTCAGTAATGAGATTACCTTTAAAAGTATCATAATAGATAACCCGCATTAACCTGTTCCACATACTTTCCATCTAACTTGATTGAAAGTTCGATATATCTGTATATCATAAAAACTTATGACATCATAAAAATGAATGGGGACAGGTCATGGACTACCGACACGAAAGTAAGCGTGAACAGACATCTAATTTCAGTATTGGTTTGCGTTCAAAACTGGGGCTGAATCTAGGCAGTGGCTTACTGTGTGCCCTGATGCTTAGCGCTTGCCAGCAGGCAGATACTCAGGACACTACTAATAATCAAGCCGACAATGCCAGCCAAACAGGGGATGCAACAAACACAGCTATGCAGGATTCTACTAGCATACAGTTCCCTCAATATATTCATGGTACGCCCGCACTACTGCACCCTATTACCCCGATTGATATAGAAGACCAAGAAACAGGCTTGAGCAGTATCAAGTCTAGAAAAGGAGAAATGGTCTATCCTATATTTGAGCAACAAAGCACTTATCGGTATCACACGCATGCCAATAACTTTGTGTTTGAAGAGATAGCGACAGGCAACACGCAAAAACTGATGCCCAATGACAACTTCATCATCGATCAGATATTTCTACCATATACCACGCAATACAAGCTCATTGCCGCTAAAGATATCTCACAAGCAGACGCACTCGCATATGACACTGAAATGTTGGCTGATATGGATTATGACGCTAATTATGAGGCAGCGCAGGATGCCCTGAGAGGTACCGAAAAAGTGACTATCAATACCCCTTTCAACCATCTCATTTACCATGTCTCTGAGACGCCCAACCAGCCTGACGAAGAAGGCAAAAATATCATGCGTCAACAAGCGTTATACATGAGTGACAATATGGGTAAGCAACTGACCAAACTGCATCCTGATAATGAGTATGTACAATCGACCAAGTGGATGCCACAAGTTGCGCGTTATTACTTTATCACGCGCTCTGATAGCGATGGTAATGGGCTTATCGATGAAAAAGATGCCACTCATAATTACCAAATCGACTTCTCGGTAAACACGCCAGTGGTTAAAGGTTATGACTTTTAAGCTAAAAAGAACTCTCTTTGCCTTGGTTCTGATATTTATTTCGCTAAAAATTTTCGACTTAGTGACAAGTCCACAGATTAAAATCTTTAATAATACAGACGCACCAATAAGGTTCAACTCTTTGCAATATATAGACACAAGAGAAGAACCGACAGTTGAAGAACTAAATGATTGGAAACTAAGCTACAAGATTGAAAAATCGAAGTCAAAGAATATGACATTGCATGTAAAAAACCGCTTTATAGATAAAGATATTTATCTGGGCATAGATTATTCATATTTCGGGGACTATCTTACAGATGAAAATATATACGATCTAGATGGTGTGACTTTTACGAAAACGCCAGCTTATATAGGACAAGCAGCTTATTGCAGCTTCAAAGTAAAGGTATATCCCAATAACAAAACTATCGTTACGCCATTAAGAAAATATTTTTGTTTATACCCTTTTTATTATCATAAAAAACAATAATCCTTAAGAGTTGCAATGTCAAAATCTCTCTATAGTCTTCTTATTTTCTGCTTATGTCTAACAGGCTGTAATGAAGATATTGAGATATATCATGCTAAATATTTAGACGATATCTTCCCCAACAGTAATGGACAGCAGACATTTATCGTCAAATCTCACTGTTAGAATCGTCCGACGTGTAGTTACATAGAAAATGCTACAACTGTAAAGAATAAATGTTCTAAGCCATCATAAGAAATATAATGCCAAAACATCTAACAATAATTACTACCTGTTTCATTTAATCTAATAAAGGCTCAGGTAAAACCGGCGGTGTACTATCCATATAAGTTAAGTAATTCAGCCATAACTCATGCGTGCGTTGTTTGGTGATTCGGGTACTACAGTTAATAGACATTAAGCCACGAATTGACCCTGTCGTCCATGATGTATAGACCGCATCACAATTACTATATTCATATTTTTCCCAAGCTTTTTGAGAGGCTTTGATGGCTTCAACAATCTCAGGATTTTCATTGTATTGAGAATAACTGGCAATCAGATATCGACGCATAATTTTAGTAGCATCTTCTCTCTCTTGCGCGGCACAATATTCCATCGCATAGGTCGAATAAGCCTTGTCACAATCAACCGTATCGCCATTACTCGCCCATGCTGGAGATACCATTGCTATTAGCGTAAATGCGCCCAGTATAAAACCATACGGTGCATAAGTTGATTTAGTTTTCATGATACTGCCTTATCTTTTTAATCGTACTAAATAGTATACTTTATTTTACTAATTTGCGTTTGTTGGTTAGCAGAAAAATCTACCCCAGCTCATCAAACCTAAGCCCAAACTTCATCAGGTATTTACGCAATCTGTCGCTATCATTCGGGCTTTTTAGCTTATCGCGTGAGTTGGCGTACAGATAGCGCCCAGCCGCCGCTTGGTTTCTATGATTAATACAAATCTCAATCACATATGCCAATTGCACCGCATCAAACGGATCAATAGTCGCAAGAGTTTCCTCATCTAGATATTTTATTAAAATATTATGGCTACCCTGCTCGATGGTTTCGCTATCTAAAGTAGCACTTTTCTTACTTAAACTATTCGAACCATTCAAACTGTCAGGTAATTCCCAAAGATGCGTTAAGCGCTCAATCTCCGCTTGTACGTCATCATTGCGAATCACTTTACTCTCAGCCAGCGTGGTCAGGCGAATCATACTGGCCGTCAAATCACGAAAGTTCCCTTGCCATGTCGCATCCGCACTCATCGCAAAAGCTTCATACAACTGCCTCGCCTCTGGGGTAAATCGATAGTGCTGCTGCTGCTCGCTACCCAAACGCGCTAACTCATAGTCGATATTGGCAGGTAAATCTTCTAGACGGTCTTTAAGCGATGGCAAAAAGAACGTCCATGTATTGAGACGCGCAAATAGATCCGCTCGAAACTCGCCATCAGCGACCGCTTGCCGCAAGTCTTTATTGGTGCCTGCCATTAGCTGAAACGACACGCTAATCGGTGTATCACTACCAAGCGGATAAAAGCGCTGCTCCTCCAATGCGGTCAATAGCATCGCTTGCTCATCAAGCCCCAACTCTCCGATTTCATCTAAGAATAACAAACCACTATCGGCTGATTTTAGCAGTCCATCACGACTCGTCGCAGCTCCCGTAAATGCGCCTTTGACATGCCCGAATAGCACACTCATGGCGGTGTCACCACGCAGCGTCGCGCAGTTGACCTCGACGAATTTTTCAAGCGTGTTTTTGCCTTGCGTGCTACTGGCTTTGGCTTTTTTAAGCGCGTAGATTTGGCCTGCCAATTGCGACTTGCCCGCTCCTGTTGCGCCCATTAATAATATGGGTGCGGTTGAGCGTGTGGCGACCTTTTCAATATCGGAGATGAGCTTTTGATAAGCGGCGTTTTGGGTGACTAGATTGGCTTGCAAGGTTTGCCAATGTTGGGCTTTTTCTGCTTCAAAACGTTCACGTAAACCATCATAGCGCGAGACGTCCAAGTCAATCACTTGATAGCGACCTTGCGGATCAGCTTGGTCAGGTCTTGGGCAAGGAGAAGTCTGAATCAAATCAGCGGGAATAAATCCCGCCTCTACCAACAAGAACCAGCAAATCTGCGCCACGTGCGTACCCGTGGTCAGATGCAGCAAGTAATCGGTATTGTCCTGAAAATCAAACCTTGCAGCAAAGTCATACAGCTCAGCATAAACGTCGGCAAAATCCCATGGACTAATCAACGTCACATGATGACCAATCACCTGCGTCTGCGGGCTGACTTGCGCCATGTCATCTTTAATAATTTTAAACAGTCGCTTATCGCGCTTGCTATATAAAATATGCAGCTCATCGACCAGTAGCTCGTCATGCAAACCTAGACTGACTGTTGGGCGCCATCGTTGCCAACGCTTATCATTAAAGCCATTGTCTAAAGTAGTGCCGAGGAAGCCGATGACGGCAGTTTTGTTGTTCGAATCACTATTCATAATATTACTTATCACTGATTATCATTAGCAAATAGTATATTATTTTCTATCTAGTTAGTTTTATTTCTATATATTTTTAGCCCATGGTTAAGTAAATTCATCTATTTGAAAAATACGTAATAATTAAACCATTTACTATCAAACACTTATAAATAAATTCAAACTATCCTAAAAACTTGGCACGCCCTTAGCATTATATAAAGTAAGAATCATCTTTCATAATAAACGAACTTTGCAACGCTAAGGAAAACGCCATGCAACCAACCACTCATAACATCATTCAAGATGGTGGAACGCCTATTAGACTTTGGACCAAGGGCGTGCCCGTCGATCCAAAAGCACACGACCAATTGATCAAAGCATCAAAAATGCCGTTTGTATATAAATGGCTTGCGGTGATGCCCGATGTGCATGTCGGTATTGGCGCGACTATCGGTACGGTATTGCCCACCAAAGAAGCGATTATTCCCGCTGCCGTTGGCGTCGATATCGGCTGCGGGATGATGGCAGTGCAAACCACCCTAACCGCGAACGATTTGCCAGATAGCTTGCTCGGTCTGCGTACCGAACTGGAAAAAGCGATTCCACATGGTCGTAGTAAAACGCGTGGTCGCGGGTCACGCCGTGATGTTGGCGCGTGGGCCAACCCTGATGACACCGTAATGAACGGTTGGGGAACGCTGGTTGATGACTTTAATTATATAACCCAAAAGCACCCTCGCCTAAAAAATACCAATAACCTTAATCATTTGGGTACGCTGGGTACGGGAAACCATTTTGTCGAGGTGTGCCTTGATGAGACCAACCAAGTTTGGATCATGCTGCACTCAGGCTCACGCGGTGTGGGTAATGCCATTGGTCGCTACTTTATTGAGCTGGCACGTGAGGACATGCGCAAATGGTTTATCAACTTGCCTGATAAAGATTTGGCTTACTTCGCCGAGGGTACAGAGCACTTTGATGATTACTGGTTTGCAGTTGGTTGGGCGCAGCGTTTTGCTTTTAAAAACCGCGAAATCATGATGGAAAAAGCCATCAAAGCGCTACGCCAAATCGTACCTAAACCATTTGATGCGGCAGTAAAAGCAGTGAACTGTCATCATAACTATGTGGAAAAAGAGCAACATTACGGCGAGGAAGTGTTCGTCACTCGCAAAGGCGCAGTACGTGCTCGCGTTGGCGAATACGGTATCATTCCAGGGTCAATGGGTGCTAAATCCTTTATCGTACGCGGTAAAGGAAACGAAGAGTCATTCTGCTCTTGCTCGCATGGTGCAGGTCGTATCATGTCACGTACCGAGGCGAAAAAGGTATTCACGGTCGCCGATCAAATGGCGCAGACCGAGGGCGTAGAATGCCGAAAGGATGCGGATGTGATCGATGAGATTCCAGCGGCGTATAAAAATATTGAAGACGTAATGCAAGCGCAAAGTGATTTGGTAGAAGTGGTACATACGCTGCGTCAGGTGGTTTGTGTTAAAGGGTGAGAAGCCAAGCTATGGGTCTACCAGCTCAAGGCTGAATTCCCGCATTTAGATACTACTGTCAAATACTGTGGGCTAGATGTAAACTATTTAGAAGAAGCAAATATTATTTTTTGGGCAGAGCCAAAGGCTACAGGCTAAATTATGAATCATTTTCAAATGAGTTTAGTGGACTATGACTTTCCCTATGACTCTAAATTAGATGATATAAAAATCGTTGAATTTTATATTGATGGCAAACCATTAATAGAACTGCTTGGAGACTGTCGCCATTTAGGAAACATAAGTAATGACCTCGATTTCTGTGATCTTTCACAACGCAATTATATATCGCAGCTATTAGGTCAAAAGTTATTTATAAACGGCTTAGCGTCAACTCGGTTAGTTCTTTATAGCTGTCATTGTGCTTGTGATCATTGTGGAATTTTTTCTACAGAAATAATCGTTGGCGATCAAACCGTAGAGTGGAAGCTTATTGCGTGGGAATATACTGAATATCAAACTGTGTTTGAGCCAGCGATTAACTTAACATTCTCTAAATCTCAATATTTTGAAGCCATCAAACAATATTGCGAACAAACAGGAATTGTTCTCTAGTGTTATTAGTATTAGACAGTCATAGAGATAAAATCAGTTATTTGGAAAGCTATGAAAAAACCAACCTCTATTCATAAAAGTATCTTAAAAAGTGAAGCAAAAATTCAAAGGCTCCATCATTTGATTAGCAGTACTTTTGCTAAGCGAGATGATAATAGACAAAGTTATGAATCATGGCAAAACGCTTGTACCAATTTTCATCAGAGCTATAGTACTTTGGTATTTCGGAGTTTTTCAAGGTAGTTGTCACCATCAAGCTAAATTAAGCGGCTTGTAATCT
>NZ_RRYV01000250.1 GCF_014861395.1 Psychrobacter sp. FME13
TACTACGCTATGCTTTAGGTTGGCAATATATCTCTGGTTTTGCGTAAGTCCTAACTTCTTAACTGAGTTGTCTTTAATACGCTATCTTAGCGATGTTTTTCGAGTGGTATTATTTACGTTTCGTTCAATGCTTCTCAATCTGTATAAATTCAAAAAATATATTTATTAATAAACAAAAAACTTAGTAGAAAAAAGCTCGTTAGCGTTGAGAAACGACTAGCGATGCGATAGCGAAGAGCTGTGGCTAAAAATCCTTACAATACGAGATTAAACCAAGCCGATTAATTTACTTATCTCCATAGATAATGACGTCATTTAAATAATGGCGAATAGACTCGGCTGGCTTGAAATCAGTAATTAGAATATAACAACAGCAAAAAACAGCGACAAAGCAATCAAAATAATAAGGATATGACTATGATGACATCAACCAGTCAATTTGAGAAAAAATGATTAGATAACTTTCAATGGTTAGCTGGTGACAAGCTATCTGGTATAACGGCACTAGCAAATGATGAAAAAGATCGAGTACGAAAACAGCCATTATTTTACCTCGAAACGGTTTCTGTAGACAGTTATGAAGATGACATTTACTTTGTGAACAATACTAATGAAACGCTCAGATGGGTAGCGCCTTTTAAACCCTATCAAAATATAGAACAAGCAAGGGCGAAGTTGGGTGATGTTAGTGATGAAAACTTACGTAAAGTGACGCTCTATAGTGATGATATCGACAGTTTATACACGGACATACTTCCCAAGCAGGGGGTGCGTATTGGCAGTGTTGATATTCTTTATGACAGTGATGCGCTGATGCAATGGTTTATACATGTGCCCTATAAAGGGCCAGATACTCATTATGCGATTTGGCAATTTAATGTCGTGGAGAAGGGCGGGATTCGAGGAACTTATTCATTGCTAGGGGAGGATTTTGGCAGGCCTTCGCATATAGTGAGTTGTGATTGTCTGTTTGAGCGAGCGGATATGCCGATAGAAGTCAGCGTTTATGAAGAGCGCTGTGCAATGCTTGAGAGGCTTATTGGTTCATTTGGTATTGCAAATGCCATATTCGTATTGGCGATCAATGATGTGCTTTATCGTTACGGTATTGGCTGGAGTGCGCCCTATAGTGAGTCGGACATACAGGCACAAGACATTGCGATGAGATTACAAGAGCAAAAGCCGAAAGATACAGAAGCGGTGAGAGCCATTGTCCAAACAGTTTATGATTTTTGGTTTGATGAAGGCTTTGCAAAAAACATCTCAATGCAGGCTTGTGAGGAGATATTGAGCTTGTCCCAAGCGCAGGTGGCTAGCCAAAAACCAGTTTAATTTATGAGTCAAATTATTGAGCATAAACCCAAATAATAGGGCGTGTTGAACATTCAAATGTGGTGCTGGCAGTGACTATTTTTTAGACAATATGCAGTGAAATTTTTGATGCCTAGTCATTCTAGGTGAAACAATTTCGCCATATATTGGCAAAAAAGAGTACTGCCCCGAAGGGCTGATGCTAAAATCACCCCAAACGTTGTTGCAAACCTAGCTAAGGTCTCGACATTATCGGCGGCTTGCGCCTAGTTTAGTGCAATTTTAGCGATCAGCAGCCCTAATATTTGAATGTTCAACACGCCCTAATTAAAAAAGGAGAAGTTTATGATGTTTCCTATCGAAAACAATGACACGTTTTTGTTGTTTTTTCATGGTCTTGATTCCAGTAATGAGACCAGCAAATATACTTGTATTACTCGTGAACCAAAATACTGCCAAACAGTCAATTACCGAGACAATTTTTTAGAAGTATTTGAGATTTACGATGCGCTGATCCGTGAAAAAATGACACAGTATCCGCGAGTGGTATTAGCAGGGCATTCGCTTGGTGGCTGGTTTGCCAATCACTTTTCCCATAAATACAACCTGCGTGCGCTATTGATTGCGCCTTGTATCTATCCAAGTGAGGTATTGGCTGACCGTATTCCTGCAGTGGCTGATATGAAGTTATCATTCCCTACATCTAACACTGAGATGATGCGCGTCATGGTAGAAGTCGACGATGAAAGTTTGGATGTGGCGATTGCTAGACGAACTTTAGTCAATCTCCCTGATAGTTGGGAAGTCGATTACTTTGAAGGTGGTCATCACCGCATCGCTCGTAGCAGTGATATTTGAGCTATGCTGAAGAAACCGTAGAGGTAAACTTGGTAAACTAAGCGTATTAATCGGAGTTTATCATGACCAAGAAAGTAAGAACCTACAGTGACGAATTTAAAGCCGAGGCCGTCAAGAAGATATCAGACAATAATGGCAATATCTCAGCCACTGCAAAGCAGCTTGGCATTGCCATGCAAACGCTATCAAATTGGCATAACAAAGCCAATCAAGGCAAGCTTGTCGGCACAGAGCAATATGATCCTGACCTTATGAGTGCTCTTCAAGAAATAAAGCAGCTCAAGCGGCAGCTCAAAGTGGCTGAAGAGGAACGCGAAATACTAAAAAAGGCGACGGCGTACTTCGCGAGAAACAGTTAGTCAGGTACGCCTTTATCAAAGAC
>NZ_RRYV01000251.1 GCF_014861395.1 Psychrobacter sp. FME13
TCAATCAGGCAGCTTAATTCTATTTATTAGGTGTCTTAAGTTTGGGAGGGTTACCCTAACATATACCAAAAGACATTCAAAAAACACCCAGAGAAATATCCATGAAAATTTTGATCGCCCCTGATTCGTTTAAAGAAAGTTTAGAGGCACTAGATGTTTGCCGTGCAATCCAGTCCGGCTTTAGCCAAGTGTTTCCAGACGCTGATTATAAGCTGCTGCCAATGGCTGATGGTGGTGAAGGCACCTCTGCCGTATTGTCTTATGTATTGGGTGGGCACTGGAAAGAAATCAGAGTGCATGACCCACTGATGAGACCTATCACCGCAAAGTACTTATTATTGCCTGATGCCACAGCTGTCATCGAAATCGCTCATGCTTGCGGTCTACATTTACTGACTGCGGCAGAGCGCAATCCGATCATCGCTAGCAGTTATGGTGTCGGGGAGCTGATTGCCGATGCTTTGGATGAAGGCGTTAAACGTATCATTATTGGGTTGGGTGGCAGTGCCACCAATGATGCAGGGCTTGGCATGCTAACTGCGTTAGGTATGGCGTTTCATGACGTCAATGGTCATTCATTAGCTCAGGGCGGCGGTGCACTTGCCAGCCTACATAAGCTCGATAATACAAACCTTCACGCAAAGATATCAGACACGGTATTTGAGGTTGCTTGTGATGTGACCAATCCATTATGCGGTCTGCTAGGTGCCAGCGCCGTGTTTGGCCCGCAAAAAGGCGCTTGTCCAGAGCAAGTCAATACCCTGGACAAGGCACTCAGTCACTTTGCTACTATTTGTGGGCAGTATGGCTATGAAGACTGCCAACACGTTGAAGGTGCTGGCGCAGCAGGCGGTCTTGGCTATGCGTTAATGAGCTTTTGTGATGCCCATCTGAAATCTGGTTTTGATACCGTTGCCGAGGTGGCTCACCTTTCTCAACATATCATAGAGGCTGATTTGGTCATCACTGGCGAAGGTAAGCTCGATGCGCAAACAGCCATGGGTAAGGTGGCAGACGGTATCAGTCAAATCGCTAAGGCTAGCCGTACACCTGTTATCGCTATCTGCGGCAGCGTCGATGGACTAAAACCTGCTCAGACCAGTCAGTTCGATGTGGTTATGCCAAGTATCCAAAAAGTAGACACGATCGATAACGTGTTAGGTTCTGCTTACAATAACATTGAGACTACTGCTGCTAATATTGCTTCGGCTATGCGCTTAGGTATTGAGATGAGTTAGATATTCTTATAATAGCTCGACTATAAAAGTATTACAGCGTCCCTATTGAGGTATCACGTATACACCTACACTCAGTTACCTTGTACTATTTTTAAATTGTATCGACTACACTAGGGCGTATCATCAATTAGTACATTGGTGACACACCCTACTTCCAAGCAGAACAGAGCCAAACCGTTTAATTTGTTTTTTGGCTCCATTCTGTATACATATCACAATATTTTTGGATACCAGTGTCACAGATACGCTTCAACCCTGCTAGCCCGCCTACTCTATCGCCATAGGCACCGTCACTGAGAATATAAATTTTTGCTAATTGGTTTTGCGCGTCTTCATAACCTAGCTGGCTATAGCTTTCAAACCAATGTGCCGCTTTGCTATAGTCTAGTTTTACACCCTCGCCTTTATAGTACATAGAGCCAAGGTTAAACTGAGCATGTGCCATACCTTGCTTAGCTGCTTTTTCGAACCATTCAGCCGCTTTTGTATTATTTTTATGAACCCCTTGCCCCTGCTGATACAGGACACCTAAATTAAATTGAGCGTCAGCAACTCCTTGTTCAGCAGATTTTTGATACCACTTAAACGCTGTTGCATTATTTTTAGGAACTCCTTTAGCATTGGCATAAGCAATGCCCAAATTAAACTGTGCTAACTTGTTATTTTGTTCAGCTGCCTGCCGCCAATACTTCAGTGCTCTAATATCGTTTTGAACGACACCTTCACCTGTAGAATATAGATTACCAAGATTGTATTGAGCTCTACCATAGCCTTGCTTAGCAGACTTACTATAGTAGGCAAAGGCTTTTTCATAGTTTTGTGGTACGCCTATGCCTTCATTGTACATAACACCAATATTATATTGTGCTTCAGCCAACCCTTGATTGGCAGATTTATTCAACCACTCAAAAGCCTTTGTACTATTTTTCTCAACATCTAAGCCTGCTGCATACATGATACCCAAATTATACTGGGCAATGGCATTCCCTTGCTGTGCTAGCGACTCAATGGTAGTCAAATCTCTTATCAATATCGACTCTTCCGCAGTAGCGGAAATGGTTAATCCAGCGATCATATAAGTCATTATAATCTTAAGACAGTTCTTTCTTAATAGCTTTATATTCATCATTAGTCCATAGATACAGAATAAATTGAAACTTAGATTAACACATGAAGTGCAATACCAAATGCAAGGTGAAAAAAAGACCTAGATGCGCTAGCATCAAAGTTTTTATCCACCGACCAAAGTGAGATTGCAACCATGAGCTATACACATCTAAGCCTA
>NZ_RRYV01000252.1 GCF_014861395.1 Psychrobacter sp. FME13
CTTACAACGATCTTGCCTTAGGTGATCCGCGTACATTTATGCTTTCAGCAACGATGGATTTTTGATTTGGATGAGGGTGTGTTTTTATGGTAGAACTGCTGATCCAAGTTTAGAAGTCGTAGACGCAGCGAGACTGGCACCATGTCTAACTTATAAAGGGTTGGTTATATAATATTTTCGTATGTATTTAGAGTAATATTATATGGCACAATATTTTTTAGTAAAAAGCTACGACACAAATTTATGTGTCGTAGCTTTTTACTTGTGCTAACAGTGATAGTAGGGTTCAGCTTAAAGGACTTGAGGTAATGCGAGGTTATGTCTAAATACAATGATTGGTGCGCCCACCAAGCATCGACTAATACACCTTAATCCTTAAAATATAAGGTCTATAGGATTTGTTTTATTAATTTTAACAACAAATTTAACAACTTATATAACGCCATCAACTTGCCATCCGCTCAATGTTATCTTTTATATCACAAGCGACCTTATTTGATAACTCTTTTTCAATATCATAGTTGTCAATGATAGTTAAAAACGCTTCAGCGACTGATGCTACTTGATCAATCATTGTTTGAGCTTTATTTTTCTTAATATCAGCTGCTTTAGCCAGTTTCAGTAAGTCAGATCGAGTAGGGTGCTTCGCTTCACCTGTCACATCCATTTGATGATAACCATTCATTCCTGAGTTATAAGCAAGATCATAAACGGGCGCTAATGACCACCTGCCAGCTTTGTCCATCATAAAAGAGAAGTTTTTGCTATGGTCGTCTTTATTATTAAAAATCACATTAAATACCGCATGTCTAAAACCGTCTTCTACCGCGGCTTGTGACCCAGTTAACATACGCACACAGCGCAAATACTGCAGATAATCTAGCGATGGGATGCGAAAATCAATGTCTAATAAGCCTGCCAGCGTATGAGTATGCACGCGCTGATCGCCTATTCGGTCAAAACGTTCAACCCCAAACGCGGCATAGTCGTTATTAATATCAAAATAGTGATGCGCTGGCATGTTAAGACCTGCTTGTTTTGCCATATCAGCGTAAAGCGCTTCTAATAGACAGACGCTTTTGTGCTCAGACTGAGCAGGGAACTTGATAAGCCAAGGTGTTGCCGGTGGGTTTGCGCGGGTTAAATCAGTAGTGATAAAATCACTTGCCTCATCATATAAAACCAACGCTTTTGGTCTAGCGCCCTGAGGGGAGCCGCCAATAACGATAAGCTCAGCCAATATGTCACTGTCTTGACCCGATAGAATGGTTTGATTGGCAGCCGCAAGCTTCGCTAAAGTCAGCTCCGGCATATCAATAGCATCAGATAAATCATGCTCAGGTTCAAAGCTCAGGGCGCCCATGGCTGAATCGCCAATATAAGCCAAGCGATCTAAAACATTAATTTGCTGTATAGGTTTGTCCATAACCTTCCGAAAAAACCTATCCATCAGCAGCATGCCCCAACCATCAGGCAAGCTATCTGACAACAGACCGCAAAGATAATGACTGGACGCATGACTGCCATAATAAGGCGCACTGCGTAGTGGCATCTCGATAGGCGATATCTCTAAACCATCAGCAATCCACGCCGCATCATAGCCAAATACAGGGCGGCGTCCGTCCATTGTGAGCTGACCGATAAGACGTTTAGATCCAAAGCCTTTATAATAGACATTAATAACAGATATTGGTTGGTACATAGCGTTACTCGCTAGCTTTATTTGATGCTCGCAGGCGTGGGTTTTGTTTAGCGATAATGTCTTCAATACTGCTAGGTTTGATGTCAAACAATTCGGCAAAATGATTAATCATACCAAGTGCAATGGCAAGCCGGATTACATTATCTAGCGTGCCACCTTGTCCCGACTCAATGCGAGCCACTGTACTGACACCAACACCTGCTTTTTCTGCTAGAGTAGCTTGGGTTAGATTGAGTACCAATCGCTGCGTTTTTAGGCGCTCACCCAAAATGACAGCTATCTCACTTGGCGTATAAAAATCAAATCGCATATTATGTTAATCGCTCATAATTGGATGTTTAAGTGCTATTATAGCATTTAAAGACTCAAATATGAATGATGGTGTATATAAGTAATAAGTTGACAGCAAATTATATTGCTCTAGCACTCATCTTTAGTGTCATGAATCATGCGGAAAATATTAAAATATAGTTTTAACCCTTTAAAGTATAGCGCTTGTGAAGCAAGAAGATGTCGCAAGGCTATCGTCAGAGTTTCAATAGAGCTCTATTCATATTTATCAGTCAGATAGGTTGGGATGTCAATTTTAGTTTACTGTTATTAGCGATTCAGATATATTACATACCATTTGTGCAAGGATAGATGATGAATTTCGTGACTATTGATGTGGAAACTGCTAACTCAGATGTCGGCTCTATTTGCCAAATAGGAGGGAGTTTCCCAAACTCTGTGTAACTGCTTATAATCCACTAACAGGAGAATAAG
>NZ_RRYV01000253.1 GCF_014861395.1 Psychrobacter sp. FME13
AAACTCAAAAGGCGATACATAGCCCAATGCACTGTGTATACGCTTTTTATTGAACCAATCTACCCAATTCAATGTCGCAAGTTGTACATTCGCTAAACCTTGCAAATCTGCTTTCAAATATTCAATCACCTCTGTTTTGTATAACCTATGCCCTGTTACAGCCAAAGCATTATCAAGGCCTAGTTATATATTTTTTCTTATGTTATCAAGCCAAGCTTGCATACTTGGTGTAAGCAAGCGATGACGGCGCCAAGCCATGACAAGCTCCCATTTTAACTGAGGTTGGGTTAGTGGCAAGCAGACTAATCCTGTTAAATCCAACTTTTGAGTATAATATTGAGGCAAAAGAGTCACACCCATATCCTGTTTTACCATGTCAAGAAGCAAGTGCCACTGATTGGTTTGGCAAATAATATTAGGTTCAAAACCTAGTGATTGACAGTTTTCTATAATCATTGGAGTAAATGATGAATTGGAGGTAAATAAAATTAGGGGTGCATTTGATAGTGATTTAAGTGTTACCTTCGTTTTTCGCTTACCCATACGGTTTTTATTTGCTACGACCACCACTGGATAGCAACATATCGACGAGTAGTCAAAATCATCGTCAATCGGCTTCATCAATGTTGCCACATCAAGTTGCCCCTCTAGAAGGGCCTGCTTAAGTGACTCAGCACCATCTTCGATAAGTGAGGTTTCTATACTAGGATGCATTTGGTAAAAGTTAAAAATAGCTTTGCTTAGTATTTCACTGCCTAACGGTGAAATCCCTAGACGCAACTTACCACCTATTAATTGCTGATAATCTACTACTGTTTGTTCAAGATTATCTGCCTTTTGTAAGATATCCACTGCTTGAATATAGAGGTGTTCGCCAATTTCCGTTAAATTAACTAGCCGCTTTTTTCTATGAGTCAACGGCTTATCAAACAGAGCTACGCCTAAATATTCTTCAAGGTTACTGATGGATTTGGTAACGGTGGGTTGAGTTAAATTGAGTTGGATACTGGCTTGAAGAAACCCACCTGTTTTTACGACTGTCACAAAGCAGCGTAATTGCTTGAAAGTTATCATAAATAATAGACCACATTTAAGAGAAAGAACGAAATTTATTATAGAAATTGGGAATAAAAATAAAAATATAATTCATAATTTATGACTATAGTATTTTTATAATAAGTAGTCTCTAATCAACAAACAACAACTATTATGCGTAATCTTAATCTTCGTCTATCCTCCTGTTTTTTAGCTAAAACAAAACTGGCACTTCAAAGGTTCTATGGCCAATCATGGCTTCATGTCCTTATGCAATGCGCTATTATCGCAGCTGTCTGGTATTGTGCTGCGATATTGGTTGAGTTATTGCATTTACCCGTATCCTCAGGCGTCTTAGGAGTATCTTTAATGCTGATCTTATTAATGAGTGGTGCTATCAAGGTTAACTGGGTCAGACTGGGGGCAAAATTTGTTTTGGGTGAATTAGTATTAATGTTTATCCCACTTATGATGTCAATACTTCAATACAAGGCGCTATTTATCAGTAAGGGCTGGCAATTAATGCTGACAATTATCTTAAGTACCGCGATGGTGATGTTAAGCTCAGCATTAACCTTTATTATGGTGCACCGTTTGCAACGTAGATTGTATCGACATCAGATTCATAAAGCCCAATTAAACCTAAAAAATAATGATAATGTGTGAGGATTTACAATGAATGTCTGGTCAATCCTTTGTCTCATTTGGACATTAGCTGCTTATTATATGGCTAAAGTAATCTATGTGCGCTATCGAAAATCTTGGCTAAACCCAGCTATCACGGTTCCAGTAATAACGCTTTCATTAATGATTATCTTTAATATCTCTTATGATACTTATTGGAAAGATACAGCTTGGATTGTGCAGTTACTTGCCCCCGCAACGGTTGCGTTTGCTATACCTATTTATGAATATCGTCGTTTAATACGTCGACATGCTTTGGCTTTGACCGCTTCCATAACTGTCGGGATGGTGGTGGGAGTCTTAAGCATATACCTATTCACTGGTTTGTTCCACTTTGATAAGACCTTGACCTATAGCTTGATGGCCCGTTCAATATCGACACCATTTGCGTTAGACTTATCTGAAAAAATTCACGGATCTTCCTCTTTAGTCTCATTGTTTACTTTGATCACAGGGATGGTGGGAATGATTTTAGGGGATATGATTTTGACTTTTTTTCGTATTCGCTCACATCTTGCAAATGGAATCGCATTTGGTAATGCATCACACGGTTTTGGTACAGCCCGGGCAAGTCAGCGCAATGAGGACGAGGGCGTTATAGCTAGTTTAACAATGATTTTAGCGGGATTGTTTATGGTATTCTTAGGCCCTTCATTAATACATGGCGTAATGTTATTTGGGCAAGTTTAAACAAATATA
>NZ_RRYV01000254.1 GCF_014861395.1 Psychrobacter sp. FME13
CTTATTCTCCTGTTAGTGGATTATAAGCAGTTACACAGAGTTTGGGAAACTCCCTTTTTAAGTTGAGTATTATTTAGTGTACATATCAGTGTACATGAAATTCACTTTTCATATTACTACTACTATTTTTTATTCAGTACTATTGTAAGCTTCATCAATCAGTTGCTGAAGATACTCTGCGCTACTTACTCCATACTCGCTAGCTAATTTTTTAAGCCTATTCATATGGCGTCTGGTTAAGAAGTGCTCTTGAGCAGTCTCGGCGTCTCTCTTACCTTGAAATCTTCTTTGAGTCCATGCATTACGCATTTTTCTGATTATTTCTTTTTTATGTAGGCTCATCTTATATGGATGATTATTTCTATGACCAAAAATATCTAGCGCGTCTAGAGATGCGCAGATCTGTATATAGTAAGTGCTCAGATCATTACTTAGGAATAATGGGTTCTCGATAAGATATCCATATTTACTTAAGTAGCTATGCGCCCAAAAAATTTGTTTCTCACTTTTTCTATCTAACCATTCTAGGTCTTGCGGTGTAGTCAGTACTTTATTATACAAGCTTTTAGCTTCGTTCATAAAGTTTCTTTTCCATTCAACTCTATAATCATTATATTCAACCCCATCCCTGTCTAATGAAATTATGTTTGTCAAATCAAAACACGTAATCAAGTTGTTTTGAAAGTCAGCGGAGTAATTTCCCCAGAAAAATGAAAGATTATGCTTATATTTATACGAGTAATGATCGAACCATAAAGCTGCTGTTAGATCATTTTTTAGCCAAGCTATAGACTCATCAGGCAATACATTAGATTTAGAAAAACTAACAAGTGATTCTCTATAACTTTCTGTTAACTCAAGGCTATTACAAGTAGTGTTTAGATACTCTAAATCGTTAGGAAGGTCCACGTTATATCCATCTAAAGTCAATTCATTTAACGCAATATTAACCTGCCTTTGAGTTAGTTTAAGATTCCTACCTTTCTGCTTATTAGAGTTTACTACAGAATCTCTGATAAAATTATCAGTCATTTTTTATCCTTCAGTTGGTTATCTAAGTAATATTCTACTAAAGTTTAAATAATTTTAAAATAAAAAACTAATAATATTTAAATAAATTAATAGTAATAATATAGTAATAATTTTTTCATATAAATACTTACTATGTCAATATTTCATTGGTCTAAGATGGCTTGGTATCAATAGTATGTCAAGTAAAATGCGCAGTACCAATAATTTGTTAAAGATTGACTTCGATATTTTTACTTTGGTGTAATATATATTACAGATGTGCTGACGCGTTTCCCGTATGCATAAAAGTTGGTAAGTGTGACTTCTGATGTATCATTCAAAACTTGTTGTCAGCTAAATGCACCAATCACAATATCCTCGATATACACTGCATTCCATACGAATATAGTCAAATATACTATCGATATTCCAGCAGTATTTATAAGCTACACTAATGGGTTATTTATATTATTATATATAGCAGCGTCACCACGCTGCCTATCAGCCAACCAAATTACCAGCAGAAAGAATTAAAAAATATGGCATGACTCTACTATGTGCAAGACAAACCACATAGGAGTAATACCATGAAATACATCAACCGCAACCAAACAGAAGTATTTACTAAAGTTCATCAATTAGTAATCAATATTATCTTTCGAGACTTGGATATTGATTCGGTAATGGACAAACTGAACGATCTATATCAATCATTTATGTATCACTACGAGGCTGATGAAGGGCTTGTTTATTTAAAGCCTATTGATATTTTCTTTCGTAATGCACAGCGTATTGTTGGTGATCAATACCCTGATGAAGTGATTTGGGAACACAACAACGTAAGTGAGCTGATCGATATATTGATGTACTATAAAAGAGAGGTTGAGCGTGAGCGGAGTGTTTTGATATATCAGGAAAGGCAAAACAAGAAGGTGAACCGCCCCGACTATATCGGAGAGTGGATTGCTTGAGTCAGGCAGCTTTGTCTGACTCACAAAGACTATCATAGTATCGTCTCTCAAACTCAAAAGGCGACACATAACTAATCGTACTATGAATGCGAGTTTTGTTAAACCAATCGACCCATTCTAGGGTTGCTAATTCAACATCGTTCACACCTTGCCACTGCTGTTTTAAATATTCAATCACCTCTGTTTTATAAAGCCCGTTAACCGTTTCAGCCAACGCATTATCGTATGAATCACCCGTTGTACCAACAGATGCAATGACGCCAGAATCAGCCATCTTATCAGTATAGCGAATGGATAAGTACTGAACGCCGCGATCACTATGTAGTGGCATAATTAAATTGGACAACTGCTAAGAGGCTATACTAACCCAAAGAA
>NZ_RRYV01000255.1 GCF_014861395.1 Psychrobacter sp. FME13
ATTTGCTTTTAGAATCCCCCACTTGAGCTTTGCGAAAGTGGTGGGAGTATGTCAACTGTTGCCAAGGTGACGCCTCACCATCCACGGTATTCGGTGATGCTGTGCTTGCAGAGATACCGATACAAACGCTAAGCGCCATTGCATAGGCGCTATAACGAGTGGTTTTTTTTAGCATTGTACGTGTTGACAAGGCTTTAGTAGGGTGCATTTATGGGCTAACCTCGACGCCAAGTGTGATACTTTTCAAGTATGTTAAGTACTTTTTCAGGGGCATGAGCGCGTTTCCATTCACCTGCTACGTACTTGTTGCCTTCAGCCCAAGTAGGATAGCTGTGAATTGTACCTAGTATTTTGTTCAGCCCTAAACCGTGTTTCATGGCCAATACAAACTCAGCAATCAAGTCACCTGCATGTTCAGAGACGACCGTCACACCCAATATTTTGTCTTTGCCTTTTGGCGTAATGACTTTAATAAAGCCTTTAGCCGCACTATCGGTAATGGCACGATCTAGCTCTTCAAACTCAAAGCGGGTGATTTCGTACTCAATACCTTTATCTATCGCATCTTGCTCGTTTAAGCCTACGCGGGCAACTTCTGGGTCAATAAAAGTGGTCCAAGGAATCACGCGATAGTCTACTTTAAACTTCTTAAGATTACCAAACAAACCATTCACGGCGGCATACCAACCCTGATGAGCGGCGACGTGGGTAAACTGATAGGGACCGACAATATCACCTGCAGCAAAAATATTCGGGTATAGCGTTTCTAAGTATTCGTTGGTCACGATGGTACGGTTGGTTTCGATACCCAGTGCTTCGAGGCCATAGCCAGTCAGACGCGCACTTCTGCCAACAGCACACAATAGCTCATCATATTCGATATGAATTTCGGTATCGTTGTGTTTGACCACAATGTACTTTTTGCCATCACGAGTCTCACAGCGTAGTGCCTGATGTGAGGTTAAGATATTTACGCCACTTTCGGTAAGGGCTTTGTGAGCAAAGGTAGATACTTCAAGATCTTCTTTGATCATGATGCGCTCTGCCATTTCGATTTGCGTCACGTTTGAACCTAAACGAGAAAAGCTCTGCGCCAATTCACTACCGATCGGGCCACCGCCCAGTACGACCAGTTTTTTAGGCGCTTCGTCTAGCTCTGAGAATTTATCCCATAATGTGTCGCTGGTGACATAACCCGTTTCTTCAATACCAGGTAATGGCGGTACAAATGGGCGAGCACCAGTTGCGATGACAATCGTACGCGCTGTCAAGGTTTGCGTGCCACCATCATTTAATGCGATTTCTACTGTCCACGGATCAATGAGCTTGCCATAGCCTTTTAAAACCTCGACGCCCAAGTCAGTATAGCGTTCTACACTGTCATGCGGTGCAATATCAGCGATCACTTTGTGTACACGGGCCATCACTTTTTTGAACGAAAACTGTGGTGTGGCGTTTTCTAGACCATAGTCTTCACCATGGCGAATTTGCTCTGCAATTTTGGCACTTTTAATCACGGCCTTACTTGGCACACAACCATAATTTAGACAGTCACCACCCATTTCGCCAGATTCGATTAACGTTACTTTCGCTTTAACGGCAGCGGCAATGTAACTTGTGACCAAGCCACCAGCACCAGCACCAATCACAATCATGTTGCGGTCGAATTTTTTAGGTTGCGTATAATCTTTATAGACACGACGTTTTTTAAACACGTTTAAAATTCCTTTAGCAATAAATGGGAATATACCCAACAAAGCGAATGATAAAATTAACTTGGGTGATAAAATACCTGACAAGCTTTCTATTTGCGCAAGTTGAGTACCCGCATTAACAAATACAAAGGTGCCAGCTAGCATACCTACTTGGCTTACCCAGTAGTAAGTCCATGATTTGATAGCGGTAACGCCCATCAATAAGTTAATTAAAAAGAATGGGAATACAGGCACTAAACGTAGCGTAAATAGATAAAAACCACCTTCTTTTTCCACGCCAGCATCAATAGCGGCGAGACGTTCAGGGAAGCGTTTTTTAATCGTATCGCGTAGTAAGTAACGTGATGCTAAAAACGAAAGTGTTGCGCCAATACTTGAGGCAAATGAGGCAATGAGCAAGCCTTGAACTAAACCAAATAAAGCACCAGATGCCAACGTTAAGATAGCAGCGCCAGGTAACGATAATGCTGTGACGACGACATACAGTAAAAAGAAGCCACCGATAATGAGTAATGGCGATTGCTCTTTATAGTCACTGCACTACAAAAGAGTTATGTTTTGGATGAATATCATAAAACAATT
>NZ_RRYV01000256.1 GCF_014861395.1 Psychrobacter sp. FME13
CGGCCTTATCAGAGAGTACTTGCCTAAGGGTTGTGACTTTAGACAAGTCTCTGATGATGAGATGCAGGACATTGAGAACAAATTAAACAACAGACCAAGAAAACGATTAGGGTTTAAGACGCCTATGCAGGCGTTCTATAATATTAATTAGCGTTGCACTTGGTGTGTTAATCTAAGTATTCAAATTATATTGAACCGACTATATCGAAATTATTTATAACTGGGCTAAACATAGCTAGATAAAGCATTGGCGAAATCAACAGAAAGAAGATATCGGAGCATAATGGATGTATTGACCCCCTTAAATAGTCTGCTAAATAGTATAGGTGAGTTTTTAACAATATTTAACAATACTTAACAGTTTTGATACTTTGAGTGTTTTTTAGAGTCGGATAATGAAGTATAAATTTTTTATTAACTTTTGTCGTTAGCCTATTTTATAACCGTATAGCCAATTCAATATAAAAAATAGTTAGCAAGATTGGAGCGATGTTTTTACCACTTTTATCTACGTCACTTTTATCTGCATAGCCACAGTCTGAAGTAAAAACTTAACTCAGTCGCGTGTCATATAAAATGCATTTATTTTATTTAGAATTGACCATACCAAGCAAGAGTGCGTTGATTATCAACGAAGGAGTTTTTTATGAAAGCAGCACGTTTTTATGATAAAGGCGATATTCGTATTGAAGATATTCCAGAGCCTACAGTAGAAGCAGGTACAGTCGGTATTGATGTAGCATGGTGCGGTATCTGTGGGACGGATCTGCATGAGTTTATGGAAGGTCCCATCTTTATTCCTCCATGTGGTCATCCGCATCCTATTTCAGGTGAGTCAGCGCCAATTACCATGGGGCATGAGTTCTCAGGTGTGGTGTACGCCGTTGGTGAAGGTGTTGATGATATTGAGGTCGGTCAGCATGTCGTGGTTGAACCCTATATCATCTCTGATGATGTACCAACAGGACCTGGTGAGGATTATCATTTATCAAAAGATATGAACTTTATTGGTTTGGGTGGCCGTGGCGGCGGTTTGTCCGAAAAAATCGCTGTAAAACGCCGCTGGGTACATCCTATCGCCAATAATATTCCATTAGATCAAGCTGCTTTGATTGAGCCGTTAGCTGTTGGCTATCATGCATATGTGCGTAGTGGTGCTAAAGCAGGTGATGTGGCTTTGGTTGGTGGTGGCGGTCCTATTGGTCTGTTATTGTCTGCCGTACTAAAAGCCAAAGGTATCACTGTCATCATGAGTGAGCTCAGTGCCAAGCGTAAAGAAAAAGCGCTTGATAGTGGTGTTGTCGATCATGTTATTGACCCTACCAAAGACGATTTGGCCGAAGAAGTAATGAAAATCACTGAAGGCGAGGGTGTTGATGTTGCTTTTGAATGTACGAGTGTCAATGCTGTTTTAGACTCTTTGGTTGAGCTGACTAAACCAACAGGTGTGGTGGTAATTGTTTCTATTTGGAGTCATCCGGCTACTGTAAACGTACACAGTGTGGTGATGAAAGAGCTTGATGTGCGTGGTACGATTGGCTATGTTAATAACCACAAAGATACGATTCAGCTTGTAGAAGATGGTCTGGTCAATCTTGAGCCCTTTATTACTCAGCGTATCGCGTTAGATGATTTGATCTCCAAAGGCTTTGAGACACTGATTCACAATAATGAATCAGCGGTAAAAATCATCGTAAATCCAAACCTATAATTACAGCGTATTGCCGATGAGTCAGTGCTATCAGGATTGAAGTGCGGACTGATTGAACCAGTAATTATTATGGTTTTAGTTATTATACTTTTGATGTAATCCCTGCTAACTAGCGGGGATTTTTTATACAAATAACAGGCACAAAAAAACCTGCTAAAAGCAGGTTTTGATATTTAGTCTAAGATGTACTATCCGAAAATGGTGGGGCTGGAGAGACTCGAAACCTCCTTACAATTAAATCACTGCAGCGATACGATAGCTAATACCTTGTTATATATATGTTTTATATAAATCGTAATGCTATATGAGCAGTAAATGCTATCCCATGCTAATCCCATACTTTAGATAGTCAAAGACTGAGACAGTATGGGTCAGGTGGGGAATTAGACGTTTTTAAAATTTTAGGTGGTGTTCTAAAAAGTATGCTGGCATCAGACGTAGCCATAATTGATGTAAAAGAACACCATATCAAACACTTTGAAGTGATTATCGAGCTTCTTAGAGAAACAACAGGTTTTTCTAACCGCTCGTCTTAATCGGTGTCTAAGGCGACAGTTATTACCC
>NZ_RRYV01000257.1 GCF_014861395.1 Psychrobacter sp. FME13
GCTCATACTATGCGACATACCATTGCACTTGGCTACGCATTTAGCATACTCTTCACTGGTATAATGACTGCCTTGATCTGAATGAAACAGCACGCCTTTAGGCTCAAGTCTTATGTGATATGCCATTTTTAGTGCAGATGTGGTCAGCTGAGTATTCGGGCTATCTGACAAGGCAAAACCAACAATACGTCGAGCATATAAATCCATAACGATGGCTAAATAACACCATCCGCCTTTGATACGAATATAAGTAACATCACCTGTCCACACTTGGTTTGGTGCAGTGGGCGCAAACTGACGGTCTAGTATGTTTCCATAAACTTTATGGAATTTTTCACAACGCCTGTACTTATGTGATTTTATCTGTCGACTAATCAACCCCATTTGTGCCATCAGCTTACCTGCTCTGTAGCGTGTGAGTTTAATGTCATGTTGATGCGTGACGATAGCAGATACCGTCCTTGCACCAGCCGAGCCATTTGACTGCTCAAATACTTCTCTGATTAAGGCTTTGAGCCTTATAAGTTCAATGTCTATAGACCTAGATTTAGTACTGTTGTAATAGCTGCTTCTAACAACCCCAAACAGTTCACATAGCTTGTGTTTGCTAATATGCTTATGATGCTCTGCAAGCTTGGTTATTAGCGATAGACGCTGAGATTGTCTTGGGCTAGCAGAGCAGATGCCTTTTTTAATATATCTCGCTCCATCTTAAGCTGTTTGACCTGTTTTTCAAGCTCTTGTATACGCCGTAATTCAGGCGTTAGGGCTTTGCCTTCTGATGGCATGACACCTTGCTGTTCTTTACGGTATTTATATACCCAATTCTCTAAGGTGGTTTTGCCGATACCTAATGAGTTGGCTACTTCTGGTATCTTCCTGCCTTGATCTTCAACCAGTTTAATGGCTTCTATTCTAGCTTAAATTCTTGGCTGTAGCGTCCGCGTTTGGTGGTCATATCTTCTCTCCAGTCTTGGTGATAGTATAACCTTGTATCTTGAATAACCGCTTAATACTGCCAACGAAAGTTGATAAAATAAAGTAATTATTCATGAGCATTGAGAGTATGAGTATAACCTTAGTGCCTAGACACTGTGTAAGAGATTATGCCCAATGCTCATCCCATCATCTTCATATTCTGAATGGTATCCAAGTGCCTCGCCATCTACCAAGGTGTCATGAGTGACACTGCATAGACAAGGGAAGACAATAAGATGACACACTATATCGGCATAGACGTCAGTAAAAACAAGCTAGATATCGCCTGGCTCAAAGCCACTGATAATCTCAAATTTAAAACCAAAGTCTTTAAAAATGATTACAGTGACTACGCTGCTCTTATCAACTGGCTCATTGCTAACATCACTGACGACTTAAGTAATATTCACATCACGGTCGAGGCCACAGGAGTCTATCACGAGAACATCGCCTACTACCTATTTGATAAAGGTCTTAACGTCAGTATTATCAATCCTGCTTATATCAAAAGCTATGCTGCTAGTTTAGGAAGTCGCAACAAGACGGATAAAAAAGACAGTATGTTATTAGCCCGCTACACCTATAGTGCTAAGCCTAAATTATGGACACCGCCGCCAGCAGAGGCGCGTCACCTCAAGTCATTATTGTCGCGCTTAGACGCACTACAAGAAGACTTACAACGTGAGCTGAATCGATTGGAAAAAGCGCAGGCCACAGACACCGCTCCTATCGTTAAAGCTTCTATTGAGCATATGATAGCCTCTTTGCAAGCCGCTATTGTTAAGCTCAATGGTGATATTGATGACCATATCGATCATCATCACAATTTAAAGCAAGATCAGACTCTACTACAAACTATTAAAGGCGTCGGCCCTGTTGTCTCAAAGCAGATGGTGTCGCTGATGCATAATAAGCAGTTTAGTCAAGCGTCACAAATGGCCGCCTTTTTAGGCTTAGTTCCCAAACATAGTGAATCAGGGCTATTTAAAGGCAAGTCTCGCTTAGCAAAGAATGGCTCAAGTGATATCAGAGCCAAACTGTATATGCCAGCGCTAGTCGCCATTAAGCATAATCCTGATATTAAGGCGCAGTATGAGCGACTGCTTGCTAATGGTAAGTGCAAAATGCAGGCTGTCTGTGCAGCGATGCGCAAGCTTGTGCATATCTGTTTCGGTGTGATTAAACATCAGCAGTCTTACCAAGCAAAAGTTGAGCTAATTAGTGCTTGATTTGGCTTTTTTAAGATGGTATCTCTTATCTACTGTCCTATTTCATTATGCCACTACA
>NZ_RRYV01000025.1 GCF_014861395.1 Psychrobacter sp. FME13
ATTTGCTTTTAGAATCCCCCACTTGAGCTTTGCGAAAGTGGTGGGAGTATGTCAATACGCCAATCTGGGAGCAGTCTCCAAAAGTAAAAGGACAAGGGCATTACAGTCATCGCCTCTTGTTTTCACCGGACGGACGATATTTATATATTAGCTCAGGCGAGCGCCAAGAAAAAACGCCAGCGCAAGATATGAGTGTCAACTTAGGTAAAATCATACGTCTAAATGCTGATGGATCTATCCCAACAGACAATCCATTTGTGAATAATGAGAACGCCATTGCTAAGCAGTTTTGGACAGTAGGTCATCGCAATATATTGGGTATGGTTTTCGATGATAATGGTAAATTGTGGGCGCATGAAATGGGTCCAAGAGGTGGTGATGAATTTAATTTGATTGAAAAAGGTAAAAATTATGGCTGGCCAGTTGTCTCTAACGGGCGTAATTATTCGGGGATTGATATACCAGATCATGATACTCGGCCTGAGTTTGAAGCGCCCAAAATCACATGGACGCCAGTCATCTCACCTTCATCGATGAGCATCTACTCTTCGGGTACGCATAATGACTTTCCAGCATGGCAAGGCAGTATGCTGATCAGCGGTTTGTCCTCCCAATCGCTTGTTGTCGTTGCTATCAATGATGACAATACAGCATTTGAACGTTACCGATACGATATGGGTGAGCGCGTCCGGAGTGTGCTGGCGGTAGATGGTAGTGTTTGGATGTTAGAAGATGGTAACGAGAGTGGCTTATTACGATTGTCACCACAATAAAAAGACGTGGCCTAGAAAAAATATTGTTAATAATCAAATACATTGAGACTTGTGTCAGTCAATGATGAACGTGTAAGTAATTGAATTAAGTTTGATAGTAATCTAGTAAGTTGTTAAGGTTATCTCTTCAAACAGTAAAGGTTAATATACAGATGGATCATGTTAAGGTTGACAGATTAGGTCCTTTCCCACGGGTGAGTAAGCCTGTTTTTATGATTTCTGCACTACTTATTATTGCATTCATTATTTTCGGAACACTGTTCACTGAGACTGCTGGAACGTTATTCAGTTTTTTACAAGGATTTATTACTGATAAATTCGGTTGGTTCTTCGTGATTTTGGTGAATGTGGCTCTAGTGCTGTGTGTTTATTTGGCTATGAGCCGTTATGGTGACATTCGCCTAGGCGCACAAACTGAAGCACCGCAGTACAGTCTATTTTCATGGATCGGTATGCTGTTCTCTGCTGGTATTGGTATCGGACTGGTCTATTGGGGTACAGCGGAGCCGCTATACCACTTTATGGCGCCACCGCTTGGTGAGAAAGAAACGATAGAAGCCGCTAAGCAAGCGATGAACATTACTTTCTTGCATTGGGGGTTTCATGCATGGGGACTATATACAATTGTGGCTTTGTCTCTAGCATACTTCCATTTTCGCCGTGGTTTACCGTTATCAATTCGCTCGACGCTTTATCCTCTATTGGGCAAAAAGATATATGGTCCATGGGGACATACCGTTGATATCTTGGCGGTATTTGGCACGATGTTCGGTGTCGTGACCTCACTTGGTCTTGGAGTAATGCAAATTAACTCAGGACTTGAGCGGTTATTTGGGATTCCCAATAGTTTAACGATACAAATCGCTTTGATCGCTTTTGTGACGGTGCTTGCAGCTTGCTCTGTTATGATGGGCTTGGACAAGGGTATTAAGCGTTTAAGCGATGTGAATATCGGTTTGACGGCTATTTTGCTTGGTTTTATGGTGGTATTAGGCCCAACGCTTTTCATCTTTGACAGCTTTCTAGAAAACATCGGTAATTATCTTTCAGTGGTTGTGCCGCTAGGTCTATGGGGTGAGGCTTATGAAGGTCAAGACAACTGGCAGTCAGCATGGACGATATTCTATTGGGCATGGTGGGTAAGTTGGGCTCCATTTGTCGGTGTGTTTATTGCTCGTATTAGCCGTGGTCGTACGATTAGAGAGTTTATTCTTGGGGTGTTACTCATTCCCATGACGATACTATTCTTTTGGTTTTCAACGTTTGGTGGTGTTGCTATCCATATGGAGCTGCTTGCTGCTATCGATCCAGCGCTAGCCAGTCCAGGGCTAGTCGAAGCAGTACAAACGGACTTTGGTAGTGCAATTTTTAAATTGGTTGAGTACTATCCATTGGCGCAGCCCATTACTTTTATGATTGTCATTATGATTGTACTTTGGTTTGTGACGTCATCAGATTCTGCAAGTTTTGTTATTGATATGTTGACAGCAGGTGGTGATACTAATCCGCCAAAGATCCAACGCTTATTTTGGGCAAGTACGGAAGGTGTTATTGCAGCTATATTGCTTGCAGCAGGTGGGTTGAGCGCGTTACAAGCAGCTGCTATCGTGGCAGGGTTACCATTTGCTTTGGTGGTATTTGCAATGATGTATGCGTTATTGCGTGGTTTGAGTCGAGATCGACTGATACTATATAGAGCGCAGCAACACTTTATTACTGAAGAATCAGCGGACCATAACTCGGCAGATGAGTTTGCTGACGAGCACTTGTTAAAAGGACCACCTAAGATTGTAAAAGGCGAATAACCATCAAAATAACTGATAATTCTTACATAAGATATTATTAATTAGAGGGTTGGTATAAGTCGTAAAGAGCCCTGAGATACATGAGTATCTTAGGGTTTTTTGTATTTTGAACCGTGGTGAGTGCCTGCTCAGATTTGATAGTTCAAGCATATCTTGGTATGGTAGCCGGTCCAAAATATTGAGATTAATACATGGATCATGTGAAAGTTGGTCGGTTAGGCATTTTTCCACGGGTAAGTAGACCTGTGTTTTTAACGTCAGCATTGTTAATTATGGCGTTTATCATCTTCGGTACTCTTTTCAATGAGCAAGCAGAACTTGTCTTTAGTCAGGCAAAAGCTTTTGTGTCTTTGCGGTTTGGCTGGTTTTTTATTGTGGTCGTCAATTTAACGTTGGTGATGAGTATCTATATGATATTTAGCCGTTATGGCGATATCAGGCTAGGTCATCAAAACGAAAAGCCAGAATACAATTTGGTCTCTTGGATTGGCATGTTGTTTTCAGCTGGTATTGGTATTGGCCTGATTTATTGGGGGACTGCCGAGCCGCTATATCACTTTATGTCGCCACCGTTAGGAGATGGTGAGACCATTGAAGCTGCTAAACTGGCGATGAATATATCATTTCTGCATTACGGTTTTCACGTGTGGGCACTCTATGGCATGGTGGCATTAGCACTGGCTTATTTTCATTACCGTGTAGGTTTACCGTTGGCCATACGCTCGACACTATATCCTCTCATAGGCAAAAAATATATGGTCCTATGGGTCATACTGTCGACATCTTAGCAGTATTTGGTACGATGTTTGGTGTCGTGACCACGCTTGGTTTAGGGGTGTTACAGATCAACTCAGGTCTGAATGCTTTATTCGATGTTCCTATTAATACGTCTACTCAGATTATTCTCATTGCATTTATTACTTTACTTGCAGCTGGCTCTTTATTTTTAGGGTTAGACAAAGGCATCAAGCGTCTAAGCAATATGAATATCCTATTCACGGCAGTTTTACTAAGCTTTGTGGTCATCTTAGGTCCAACACAGTTTATTTTGAATAGTTTTGTCGAAAATATTGGCAACTACTTACATCAAGTTATTCCGCTAGGTCTTTGGACAGAATCGTATCGAGGCGAAGAAAACTGGCAGTCGTCATGGACGATATTTTATTGGGCATGGTGGATCAGCTGGTCACCATTCGTCGGTGTGTTTGTTGCTCGTATTTCTCGTGGTCGTACCATTCGTGAGTTTATATTAGGGGTGCTTTTAATCCCTATTACGATCTTATTTCTATGGTTTACAGCTTTTGGTGGTTCATCAGTACACATGGAGTTGATGGCTGCTGCTGATCCTAGTATCGCCAGTCCTGGACTTATTGAAGCGGTTAAAGCCGATACAGGTAGTGCCATATTTAAGCTGATGGAGTCTTTTCCTTTTACGGCTGCCATGAACGCTCTCATTGTTGTGATGATCGTATTGTGGTTCGTGACGTCGTCAGATTCAGCGAGTTTTGTGATTGATATGTTGACTTCAGGTGGTGATACCAATCCTCCAAAAATTCAGCGTCTGTTTTGGGCGGGAACTGAAGGGATTATTGCAGCGGTATTGTTGGCAGCAGGTGGCTTACAGGCTTTACAAGCAGCTTCTATCGTTTCAGGTTTCCCTTTTGCTATTGTCATCGTTATTATGATGTATTCGTTACTGCGAGGTTTGAGTCGAGATCGTCTGATACTATATCGGAACCAACAGTGGTTCGTTACTGAAGAGTCAGCAGAGCATAATTCGGCCAATGAGTTCCGTGATGAAGAGCTGCTTACAGGTCCCCCTGACTTGGAAACCTATGATAATTAGTTGATTGTATAAAATAATGTGATACTCAAAAGCCCTCACTTAATCACAAGTAAGGGCTTTTTTTAATGTTGTTTATACTAGGTTACGAGCATTGCCCTTTGACATAGCCTAATGCCGCAGTTGTGCCACATGCTGAGCATGAGTTACCCGCAGTACGATAGTTGAGCCCTGCATCAGTTTTTATCGTGACACAGACAGGGTCGTATTGTGCGGTACACATTGTTTGTTCAGGATTATAGGGCGGACATTTTGTAAAAATATTGTCGCTAGGCACTGAGTGATTGTGTTCAGTGCTATGAATAGGGTGTGTAGGCGTATCAGACGAACCTACACCTTGGATGTTACTACAGCCAGTCAACGCGATGGTTGCAGATAAACCTGATAATAATAAGCGTGATCGCCATGATTTTAATAAATAGTTCATAGTAATACGTCCTTATAAAAGATAAATTCCGATAAATTCCTGTTATCGATAGTTAGTTTCAACCATGTTATAAATCAAATGGTTTCAATCCATATTATCCTATTTATGAGAAGTCATCTACTAAATGATAATTAACAAAAAACCCAAGCTTAATCATAAACTTGGGTTTGATTTTATTGCTATAAAATTTTTGGCCATTCTAAAAAATTAGTGAAAGACCATTGTATTATTCTGCTGATTTATCATCTTGGTTAAGCTGAACGTATTGGTCAAAATTTTGTGCATAATCCGTTAGGTTATCGCTGAGCATTTGGCGATATTGTTTCACATAAAATTCAACGATATCGTCTTTTTCCTTGGCAAAGTCATCACCTTTGACGAACCCAATAGAAGCGACTGAAGCGCTATAACGTGCAGCTGCATATAATAAAGAAGCGCCTACTTGTCCTGAGTGAGCGTCAGGGCTCAATTGGCTATTTGCCATACCAATAATAGCATCAGCACGTTGGTAAAACGCTTGCATTTCAGGGGTGATTTCAATATTGGCATCAGTATCGTTGTTTTGAGTAGTGTCTTGAGACATGAGCTGCTCCTAATAAGTATCGATAAATTTTAGTATATAAAAACGGTCTGTAGAAATCTAAAGCAAGGGTTTTATAAACCAGCATCTGCCTTCAAGATTTCAGCTTTGTCTGTTTTTTCCCATGTAAAGGCAGTCTCTGAACCTGGACGGCCAAAATGACCGAAGGTAGCAGTTTGCTGATACATTGGTTGCAATAAATTCAGCATGCGGGTAATGCCGTAAGGGCGCAAATCAAAATGGGTGCGAATCAGACGAATGATTTCATCGTTGCTGATTTTGCTAGTACCAAAGGTATTGACAGAGATAGAGGTTGGCTCCGCGACCCCAATTGCATAGCTGACTTGAACTTCACAGCGATCAGCAAGTCCTGCAGCTACGATATTTTTTGCGACATAACGTACCGCGTAAGCAGCACTACGATCTACCTTTGAGGGGTCTTTACCACTAAAGGCACCGCCACCATGACGAGCCATGCCGCCATAAGTGTCGACGATGATCTTACGACCAGTGAGACCAGCATCACCGACAGGGCCGCCAATCACAAACTTACCAGTTGGGTTGATGTGGTAGCGTGTACCAGCATGTAATAAATTAGCTGGTAATACCTGCTTGATGATAGATTCCATCACGGCTTCTTGTAGGTCAGCTTGAGAGATACTAGGATCGTGTTGTGTTGATAACACTACTGCATCAATCGCGACAGGTTTGTTGCCATCATACTTTAGTGTAACTTGTGCTTTGGCATCTGGGCGTAACCAAGGCAGATCTCCTGCACGGCGTAGCTCAGACTGGCGCTCCATTAAACGATGCGCAAACTCGATAGGGGCGGGCATCAATACGTCGGTTTCATTACTGGCATAGCCAAACATTAAGCCTTGGTCACCTGCACCTTGTGCTTCAGGGTCACTACGATCAACACCTTGGGCAATCTCAGGAGATTGTTTGCCGAGCATATTAATCACTGCGCAAGTCTCACCATCAAAACCTAAGTCTGAATGGTGATAGCCAATGCCGTTAACAGTATCACGAACGAGACGCTCTAAATCGATATTTGCCGTCGTAGTGATTTCACCAGCGAGTATCACAGCACCCGTTTTTACCAAGGTTTCGCATGCCACACGTGCGTGTAGGTCTTCTTGTAAAATCGCATCAAGGATGGCGTCTGAGATTTGGTCAGCCATTTTGTCAGGATGACCTTCACTTACAGATTCTGAGGTAAATAAGTTGTATTCACGCATAAAGGGGTCGCTTAATTGCAGGGACTGTAGTTTACGAACTCAGTCATTATTAAATATATTGGAATAAAAAGACGAAAAGGAATCAAAAAATTATCATATTTTACCGTGTATCGAAGCAAAACTCTAGCAATGGATGGTGTTATGAGGTAACTGGATATTGATTAAGGATGGCAAGGGTCAGTATCTTGTTTTCTTAAAGCATAAATAAATTTTATAGAGATAAATAGCTATCTATATCATCTTGTAAGCATGAGATTAATGCTTTATCCATATAATGATAATCATCAGGAATATCTAAAACAATGATGTTTTTGCTATCAAGCTGATGACGAAACTGTTCATTGATATAGCGCTTATGCTTATTTTCCATCACAAAGACAATATCTGCCCAATGAATATCTTTTATATTGATGTGCTTACGAGCAGAACGGCTGGTACCCGCAGAGCGCACAGACAAATTAGGGTGATTTGAATAGATTTTTTCAGCAGTCGGACTACGCCATTTATTTTTTGTACACACAAAAAGTAGATTCATTAAACCTCTTATCATAAAGCGTGGTTATAGCTCTAAAAACGCTGCTTTGTCCTTAAACATACACTCATCATAGACAGGGCAAGCACCGCATTTTGGTGTGCGCGCTTGACAAGTATAGCGGCCATGTAAAATAAGGTAATGATGGGCATCAACGACGAAATCATCTGGGATACGCTCAACCAGCTTTTTTTCGACAATTAATACGTTTTTTCCAGTAGCCAGACCAGTACGATTACCCACTCGAAATATATGAGTATCGACCGCCATGGTAGGTTGACCAAAAGCAGTATTTAACACCACATTGGCTGTTTTGCGGCCCACACCTGCCAGTGACTCTAAGTCTTTACGGTTGTCAGGTACGGTGCTATCAAATTTATCAATCAAGTCGCGACAGGTCTTAATGACGTTTTTGGCTTTGGCGTTATATAGGCCAATATTTTTGATATAGGATTTCAGACCGTCTTCACCCAATGCTAATATCGCTTTTGGGGTGTTTGCGACTGGATACAATTGCTGAGTCGCAATATTGACACTCACATCGGTGGCTTGTGCGGACAGAATCACCGCAATCAGTAATTCAAAATTGCTGTTGTAATTTAGCTCTGTCACTGGCTCATCAATTGTCGCTGCCAACTTTTCAAAAAACGAGCGCACGTTACGATTGGGCATTCGTCTGGATGGTGGGGTATCGGCTGTTTTATGTTTGACGGTTTTACTCATGGTGTTTTTACTACTATTTTGGCGAGCAGTTATTCAAACTGTTGGCTATCAAGTTATCTGAGTGCTATTGGCTGTCTACTTTTTCTATTATTTTATAAGCTGTTTATGCCTAACTATATCAAACCCAAAAAACACGATTAGCTGTGTCAAAAGTGCTTAGCCTATTATGCGCAGTACTTGCACTTCTTTATTGGCTACTTTGATTTTTGTAGATGGTGTTATAGCTGTGACAGCTCTTCTTGTAGTGCGTCGAGCTCCGCTTGTTTTTGTGGATTAGCACGAACACTTAACTGCTTCTCAAGCTTTTTAATTTTACTACGAAGTTTAGCCGTTGCAATGGTGTTTTTTGCTTGTGCTTCACTGATGTTTAACGACTGGCTAGCGGCATTGTTGAGTTTTGCCTCGACCATACTAACTACAGGTCTACTATTGTTACTATCGGTAAGTTGTTTGGTGACGCGTCTTAGGTGATTGTGATAGCGTTGTCTTAAATCTTCTTGTTCTGCTATACGCTCAGTCTCAGATACTTCTCGCTCAATCGTGACTAAGTCAATGCAGTCAACGGGACAAGGTGCAATACACAGCTCGCAACCAGTACACAAGTCTGTAAATATCGTATGCATATGCTTGCCTGTACCGACGATGGCATCGACTGGACAAGCAGGAATGCATTTAGTACAGCCGATGCAATCATCTTCACGGATAATAGCGCGTACCTCAGTAGGGCGTTCAGAGGTCGCATCTACGGGCCATTGAGAAGGTGCAGCATTCAGCAGTGCTTCCTGACTATCGATATCGATAATGTCAGCAATCGCATTGGTCACTGGTTGACCACCAGGCACACATTTATTATAGGGCTCATTATTTAGTACGATAGCAGCTGCATAAGGCAAGCAACCATCTGGATGTTCGCAAAGCCCACATTGTGTCTGCGGTAGACAAGCATCGATAGAAGATATTTGCGTTTGTATATCCGCCGGCAGTGTTTCTAGATTTAATGCATTGAACAATATAGGTAAGTTGACTAAGCGAATATTGGCGCTACTTTGCATATAATAAATGACCTTGATATCAGTAATAAGTGCTGACATTATACCATTGACTAAAAGTACAATTATCCATAACGGACTTGTTTAATCTAAAGCGGTATACCTTGTTCGCTCATGATTTGCGCAATCAGCTCATGGGCAATACTGCCTTTGGGTGGTATTCTAGGTAGGTTGGATACATCAAAAAAGTCCGCATGAGACAGCTCATCTTCTTGAATGACAAGATCACCATCTGCATACGTAGCACGAAAACCAAGCATTAAATTAGAAGGAAATGGCCATGGCTGGCTGCTTACATAGCGAATATCTGACAGGCTGATGTTCACCTCTTCTGTTACTTCACGAACGACCGCATGCTCTAAGCTTTCTCCAACTTCTACAAAACCTGCAATCAAACCATACATAGGTGGCAGTGTTTGCTGTCCATGACGGTGATGATGGGCGAGCAAAATTTGCATTTCGCCAGTGCTTGGATTCGGCCGAGTAATGGCGGTAATGACACAAGGTTGTACACGTGGGTATTGGTGTAGTTTGCATGCCGGACAGACCATCGCGCGCTCAGATTGTTTGGCATGAGTCGTGGCATTGCCACAACGACTACAAAACCGCGTGTCTGCTTGCCATCGTAGTAATTGAATCGCTTGGCTAAGCTGATCGGATAATGCCACAGGTAGCTGGGCAATGAGCTCACGATAATGAACAAAAGCATTACCGCTGGGCTCATCGATAGGGGGCAGTATGATACTGTTTGCTGTTGCGTAATCACAAGTAATAGCAAAAGCCGCTTGTGCAGTAAAATTATCGTCAGTATCCGCTGTTGCGTCATTTACGCTGTCATTACTATTAGATAGCCAATGATTTGGCGCTAGACTCTGGAGCAGAGTGACACAACCAAACTGATATGCTGGTTGAGTCTCGTCATAAATGCTATTTGCATCATTGGGCTGTGGTAATTGAAGTGCTAACGGCCACCAACCATTAGGCGTTTGATGGCATAAAACGCTATCGTTAGTAAATACAAAAGCGTTGGTCATATAGGGAGTTCCAAACAGTCGGGGCAAGTGTATATGATTATAGATACAGACTTATTTAAAATGAAAAGTACAAATGGATATCTTTATAGCAGTGTCTTTGCTGCCATAAAGGTATCCATTTAATAATTAAGCAGAGAAATGTGTAATAAGCCTTAAGCAGCGAGTAGGTGGCTCAAGCTTTGCTGACCGACATCAAGTGCTTGTTTGCTAACAGGACGATTGTTTTCAAAACCGTCTAAATGATGATCGACAGCCATCATGACATCAGCAATACAAGCCAGTGTGTCTTCTTCGATAGATTGTTCATCTTCGATACGTTGTTCTAGATAGTTGGCTAATTGGCTCAACATGCTAGCAGGAGTGGGTAATTGTAAAAACCGCACCGCTCCTGAGACTTGGCGCATCATTTCTGGTATGTTTTGAATATTGAGTATATCGCGCTCCGGCTCTGCCAAATAATCATTGATGGCTTGCTCGGCACTGGCGATGGCACTACGACTTTCTTGTATCAAGGTGTCGTTTGCTGTATTGAGCTGATGCAATGAGATATGGGCATTATTCAATGGTAAGTAGATTGCGCCTGGGGTGTGCATCTCTGCCATTGAGATAGCAGCGTTTTCAGCCTGCATCAAGGCCAGTAGCAAGTGATCGAAGTCATCAGGTGTAGGTGCTTGCCAATTATTGACAGCCTCTGCTGCTGTGCTGAGGCTATTGGCCGCATTGGTGAGACCAAGCAAACGTAGTGCTGAGCTCAATGCCGCGAGCTCTTCAAAGATTTGTGCTGTCTGCACATCAACAGGGTTGATAGATTCACCACGTGCGTAACTGTCTACGTTTTCTTTAATAGCATTGATTTGAGTTTGAATAATAGTGTTCAAAGTATCGGTCAGCTTGCGATTAGGACCGAACAAGAAACGTTTCATTTGCTCAAGCTGAGATGCGTCTAACTGATTATCGGCATACTGCTCACGTAGCTGCTGTGCGGCTTCGTTATCCCGTTGGCAAGCAAAACTGACTAAGTCAGCAAAACGTGTATCCATTACCGGTAAGTAGCTTTGGAACTGCTGTTCTAAATAGATGAGCGTATGTTTTTGGCTTAGATTTAGCGGTAAGATATTTGCGATATCAGTGACCGCTGCCGTGGCTGCTTGCCAAAATAAGCTACTGCTGTTTGATGCGACCAATGCACAGGCTGCGCTCATGGCATCCAGTTTTTGCTGATCGTCTGGGCTAACACTGCCATCTTGATTCAGTAGCGCGATACCAAGACCACTACGATAGGCATAGGTCAACAACTCACTATCTAGGCCGAGTTCATTAAGCGGCTGAAAGTTTTTTTCAGGATTGGCAATGATGACACTACTGCTACCAAATACTGAAAAATAGTCTGCTGTAATGGCTGTTACTTGTCCATGAGCATTGAGTTTATTGATAACAGGCAGTAATAAAGTAGGCTCTACTGACTCTGTTAATAATACAAATTCGACATAACGATCTAGTGTCATGATAGCTTCTGACAAGTCCATAATCAGATCAGTATCATTATTATCGCCATTATCATACAGTCGTTGTAAACCATCGACGATAGCGATATTTAGAGTTTCTGCACCCACTAAGGAAATAAGCTTAAAGATACAAGACAGCTGCTTTAACACAATAATAGAATCTAATAGCAAAGGCGCCTGAGTGTTGTCATCATTAAATTCACTCAGATGAATTTCAGTATCTTTTAGAGTAACGATGATTTCATCATGTAATAAATGTAGTGAGGGTAGATTAAAGTCAGTAACACTAAGCGTTGGGGCGGCTAATTTCATTTGAGCAGACTGGTCCATAGGAGACTTCCATAATGTGCTAATGGTGATAGTTTCAACAATGATAAAAAAGTATTTATTAATTTATTAGTGATCTTTTAACGCTTTATATAATGATACTCAAGACTATATTGTACAAAAGTCGATATCGCAAGTCATTTAAATGACGACTACATATAGTTTTTTAGCTCAGGGTAGTCTTCTGCCAGTGAAGTGTACCAGTTTTGGTTGGCATTGTTATTCATGGGTGATTCTAATAATAAGGCTGCTAGATTGGCAAAATTAGCATGGGCTGTCTGACCATCATCGGTTTGTGTGTCCTCTTCAATAGCTAGCGTGACCTGCCCACCAGTCATTGCCAAATATACTTCAGCTAAAATCTCTGAATCTAGTAAGGCGCCGTGAAAGGTACGATCTTGCTTACCAACATCTAGACGGCGTACCAGTGCATCCAGCGTGTTTTTTTGTCCAGGATACTGATGTTTAGCCATGACTAATGAGTCAGTCACTTGTACTCGTTCAGAAAAATCATTCAGACCGACTTTTGCGAACTCCATATTCAAAAAGTTCATATCAAACGTAGCATTATGAGCGATGATTTCGGCACCGTCCATAAAATCATAAAGCGACTGGGCAACTTGATCAAATGTTGGTTTGTCGGCTAAAAATGCCTCAGAAATACCGTGAATGCGAATAACTTCTTCATCCATGCCACGCTTTGGGTTGATATACACGTGTAATTTTTCGCCAGTAAATTTACGGCCGACCATTTCTACGATACCTACTTCGATGATTCGATCACCTTTTAATGGATCGAGACCTGTGGTTTCAGTATCCATAATGAGCTGGCGGTTAGATTCGTGGCGATGTATAGGCTTAGGTAACAGCGGCTTAAAGTGTGGATTGGCACGACTGGTATCACCATCGAACTTTGGTACATTGTTCTCTGCATTATTTATATTTGAATCAGTATCCATATTTGACATAGGGCTATGGCTCGTTGCATCAGTCAGGGGCGTTTGAGCTTCTGGCATCGCTGTATTACTCATTGGTTGGCTAGCATTATCATGATAGTCATTCGTTTTTGTATTTCTTTCCGGATCACTTGTATTACTGTCATTGCTTTTATCATTATAAGCTTTTGGTGACGCTACTACTAACGCTTCGTCTAGTATGTCTTCATCTAATAGCTCGTCTTCGAAACCATCTAAGCCGAGTGGATCGAACTTTAGCCAGTCATCCTTAGATGGTTCTTGTACTTCATTGGTCATTATTTGAGCTTTTTTTTTAGCGGTATCTGGTGAGTCTATCATCGATACTTCTTCACTACTGGAGGTTACACCTAGGTTTGCCAACTCATCTGCTTTTTCATTACCTGCATGTCCAGCATGACCTTTTACCCAGTGCCAATCTACTTCTCGTTGTTGGCATAGGGTATCCAGTTGTTGCCAAAGGTCTTGATTGGCGACCGGTTTCTTACTGGCTGTTTTCCAACCTCTTTTCTTCCAACCTTCAATCCACTCAGTAATGCCTTTTTTGACATAACTAGAATCTGTCCAAATCTCAAGAAGTTGCTCATGTGGGCTATGAGTAAGCGCTTTTATCGCACCCATCAGCTCCATGCGATTATTGGTGGTCTCTTTATCTCCACCGTACAAATCTTGCGTTTGACCATCACTAAAAATAAGATGTGCACCCCAACCACCAGCACCAGGATTGCCTTTGCAGGCACCGTCAGTATAAGCCACTGTCGTATTTGGTTTGGCGGCCAATGGATTTATCGTATTATTCATATTGGGTGATGGCGCCGAGGTGCGATTGTCTGACATAAAACAGTATTGACCTAATAAGTGATGATGTAGTGTATTTATATAGATTTGACTATATCACTCTATATGCTGGGTTTGAGTATAACAAATCTACCATTAAGATGGACAGTCGTAACGCACAAAATCGTAAAAGCACATATCATCATAGTAACTTTTACATTTTCTGTTAAAATAGGCGGGCTTGCCATAAGCCTTATAAGATAAATAATCGCAGGCCCTAGGATGTGTTTTTAGTTCAATCGATAGTCATTTAAATGGGTTAAAAATGGCAAAATCTTGCCAAACAGTGTTAAGTAGTTGACTAATATCTCGATACTATCTGTGCTACTTTGCTTGTTTTACGGCAATTTAGCTCATTTTTATCAGCATTTTTAAAACGAGGACACACCCTAGTAATATGCCCACCACTACTATTTAATTATCATTTTTTTTCATAAAAATCTAATGCATGAATGCAGGATAATCTTATTATGTCCTTACGCTCAACCGTTTTTTATAAAAGTCTTATCCTCAGTGTTACTGTGAGCAGTGCGCTGTTTTTGAGCGCGTGTGATGATGATCCGCAACGTGGGGCAGAAGTAACTGAATCAATAGACCTCTCTATTTTTGAGGGATGTTATACGATCAGTAATGATGAGCCTGCCCAGATCAAAGTCAGTCAGAAAGATGGTTCATGGATAATGCAAATAAAAGAGCCCACCAGTGCTGAGCGTATTTGGGATGATCCTGAGTCGTTAGAATTGATAGAGAGTAGTGAAATACCGAATTTTTTCTCCATTGATCCTGATAATGTCGATGCTGTCATAGGTCGTCCTGATAGAGTATTGGTTTTGGCTCATATCAAACCGGTCTATGCTAATATTGATCCGCTACTAGACAGTGAGTATTTGTCCTATATTTATCGAGGAGCTAACACTATCTATCGAGTAGAGTGCGATGAGATTAATACCGATATTGCAGGTGACCCACATGCTAATATCATCATTGAAAATGTCAATGAAGGCACTTAGAATGAAGGCGCTTAGATCGTCATTGATTTGAGTAGTGCAAGTCACAAGTAGAGTGAGTCATTAGAAGTAAAGTTGTGTTATAAATCGTTATATCATTAGAGTCAGGACATATGAATTTTTTAAGTTATGTGGTGTTAGGCGGGTTTGCTTATGCAGCAGGGTGGGCGATCAAGACGCATGTACTCGAAAAGAATCCTGACGCTAAGCAGGCTTATAATTTAAAGCATCCAACCATCTTAGCGTATTTGTGTGGGTTTTTTATTATTATGCTGATCGTCTCGTGGCTGATTGGTCGCTATGCATTGGGACATGCCACTATTGATTTGCCTTTTATTATTGTCAATAGTCTCGTTGCGACCTTCGTTTATTCATTCGGTCTGAATCCTGAAAAAGCCAATTACGATGTGCCTGATTAGCGCCTGTTAATCGGGTTGCCCGAAAATAAGCCACCACTGATGACTCCTTTCTTCAGTTGTGGCTTTTTTGATTATGGTTTATTTTTTCACATTAGCATTGGTTTTGGTGGTTGACTGGCTATCTTTCCACACTTGATATTTTTGTAAATCTTTTTCGATCAATTTCAAGCAGAATTTTAGTACCAAAGCATCATCGATATGACCGATAAAGGGGATAAAGTCAGGAATTATATCAATAGGGTTTAGGGTATACAGCAAACCGACAATACCTGCCGAAATCGTCTTGTAAGGAACTTTCCGGTAATCGCCTTTATAGTAGTCCTTGAGCAAGCTCATAAACAGCAACAAATCTTTGGTGAAGTGCTCAAGATAGCTTTCACTCTTTAGTTTGTTTTTGAGCTTATCTTCTTTACCAATCAAGTATTCTACATCTGAGTCAAGTACATCATTTTTGTCTTGTTTGTCTTGTTTGTCTTGTTTGTCTTGTTTGTCGTTTTTTTTAGCAAACATCGGTATTCTCCCTATGTTCTTACGATGAATTCTTGTCCACTATAACAAAGTCATCACCGTTATGTGGTTTGTCTCAGTAGCGAAAAAGTAAATATGGGCAAGGGTTGGGCAACTATCAGCGCAAAAAACTGTCTACAATATACGGCTATGTGCTTTAAGCCAGTAAGTGGCAAAGATAAAGATGGCTTTACCAGTATATAAAAACAAAAATGATAAGGTAGTAGCGAGATATGAGCGCCAAAATACAATCACTAACAGATGATAATAAAAATGGTCATACGGCGATTGCAACGAAATCTGGATTGAACCGTCGCCAGTTTTTGCGTCAAGCTGGCGTGAGTGCAGGGGTAGGGTTATTAGCGACGCACAGTATTACTCAAGCATTGGCTTCTGATACGTTAGATTCTGGCACATTGTCTTCTAGTAGTACACAGTCTTCTAGTAGCACACAACTCACTAAAGATGACCTACCGTCTACGCTAACGGCTGATGATTCACTAGCGCGAATATCATCGACACAGACAAGCTGTATCGCGCCTACGATTGAGACACGACTGTTTGCCAGCTCAAACGTCGGTGGTAGTAAAGACCGTATCCAATTGGCACTAGAACGTATGGCATGTGCAGGTTTCAAGGTCAATAATCCAGTGATTACCAATCGTCAGTATCTGCGCTTCGCGGGAACTGACTCGCAGCGAGCCAGTGATCTGCAAAACATCGCGACTGGTGCTATTGCGGCACCTAAGCTGCTATTGGGCGTCCGTGGTGGCTATGGTGCCATGCGCATATTACCTATGGTGGACTGGTCGACACTTGGGCGTATCATGTCGGAGCGCGGTACGATACTCGCAGGCTTTAGTGATGTGACCGCTATTCAGTGCGCATTATTGGCAAAGGGTAACATGAGCTCGCTTGCTGCGCCGATGCTCTATAGCGAGTTTGGCAAGACCCAACCTGACCAAGTCAGCTGTCAGAAATTTGTGGACGCATTAACCAATCCTAACCTAACCATTACTATACGAGATGCTGCGTTAACCAGTCAGCAGCTTCCTGCCATATTGACAAAGGGTGAGCCAAAACCATTAACGGGTACTATTTGGGGTGGTAATCTGAGTGTGGTGTCAGCGCTGGCAGGTAGTGAGTATTTACCGCGTATTGATGGCGGTATCGTGTTTTTAGAAGATGTCGGTGAGCAAGCGTATCGTATTGAGCGCATGCTATATGATCTGTATTTGGCTGGCGTGTTCAAAAACCAGCAGGCCATTGTGTTTGGTGCATTGTCTGGTATAGGAGAGGATAGCTATGACAAACGTTATGATGCTGCTACCGTGGTGCGTCAGCTGCATAAATTAACAGGATTGCCTATTTATAGTGGTATGAGCTTTGGTCATATTGGACAAAAGCGCAGCTTTCCTCTTGGAGCAACCTGTCAGCTTACACCAAATACAGTTGGTGGCTATCAGTTGGCATTTACTGACTATCCAACCATCAAAGCAGAAGCTATCCATGTCGAAGGATTGTGGCAAGCGGTTTAGGCATTAGACAAACCCTATAAAGTTAGCCATTAAAGAACCGTGTTAAATCGCCAACCGAGAAAACTTTTCTTGATATTCTTTTGGTGTCAGCTCAGTTGCGCGCTTAAATAAGCGGGTGAATGAAGAGATATCATCGTAGCCGACTTGGTCAGCCAGTGATTTTATCGTCACATCCCCCAACTCTAGTAAGCGTTTTGCTTGTTCAATTCTGACGGCCTGAATATACTCAATGGGTCGCATGGTGACAGCAGACTGAAAGCGCCGGTTCAATGTGCGTGGCGTGATATTAGCCATTGCCGCCAAGCTACTGATTTGAAGCGGCTGCTGGAAGTTTTGCTCAATGAACTCTTGGACCTGTTTAATCAGTTGATCTGAATGTGGTTTGTGTAACGTCACATTGGTATAACTGTTCTGATTGCCTCTTTTGCTATCGATAATCTGAGTCTTTGCCACTTGGGTAGACACCTCACGCCCACAGTATCTCTCAATCAATAACAATGCCAAATCATAAAAAGCGCTACCGCCTGCCGCACAAAATATATTGCCTGATTGGTCTGCTGACTGGCCTTTTGATTGGGTGACAAACTGATTTTCCTGCAAATCAACCAACGGAAAGTCTGCCTTAAATTTACTCGCATAGCCCCAGTGAGTGGTCGCTACCTTATTGTCTAATAACCCAGCAGCAGCCAGAAAAAAAGCACCGCTACAGTTGCTAGCAATATCTGACTTAGTGTCTGCCAATCGTTTTAAATGCGGTATTAACGTTGCATTTCGGCTCAATACTTTATCGATTGAATCACCAATAGTCGGAATTAATAATAAATCGCATTCAGTTATGTTTTGAATGTCGCAATGTGCTTGCATGATTAAGCGATTGCTACATCTGATATCCACGCCACCAACGCTTGCTATCTGCACATTAAATCTTGGCTCTACTGGCTCATCTAAAAATCGTTGCCAACTGACACCAGTGAATGAGAATAAATCTAACGCACCTGTCAATGCGCTGCCGAGCACACCATCGAATCCAATAATAATGACCTTAAATGGTTTGAAATAGGGCATGGGTATCTATTCTCCTTTTACTTGGCTGACTAAAAATATCAATTTTTTATCTGAACTTTCTAAATATAAGTGCTATTTATGTCGTATTTGACCATAATTATGTCATAAATGACAATACGGTAAGGCGTTAAATTAGCTTAATATCGATTGATAACCAAATTTAATCAGCTAACGAGAATACTATGGCAGCAGATACGCTTATCAATGACTTTGAGTTACCGTTCCAATTATATGATGTATTGGGCACTGAACATTTAACCGAGCATGCTAAGTTTGCAGAGCATAGCCGCGAAACGTTTGATGCTGTATTGGATACAGCTAATAAAATTGCGACCCAGTTGTTTTTACCGCACAACCATGTAGCGGACAAGAATGAGCCACAGTTCGATGGCAAAAAGGTCAGCATGATAAGTGATGTAAAAGTCGCTTTTGATGCATTCCGTGAGTCAGGGTTCATTGCAGGTCGTTATCGCTTTGAAGACGGCGGCATGCAGTTACCTGAAACAGTCATGACGGCAGTTGCAGGCTATTTTATGGCTGCCAATCCATCAACGACTGCCTATCCATTTTTGACCACTGCTGCGATTAATGTGATTTCACATTTTGCCAGTGATGAGATTAAAGCTGCCTTTATGCCGCGTATGCTGACAGGTGAGTTTACTGGAACCATGGCATTGACCGAGCCACATGCAGGTTCGTCACTTGCTGATATCAAAACCACCGCAGTCAAACAATACGATGGTTCTTACCGCGTCAAAGGCAGCAAGATTTATATTTCAGGCGGTGATCACGAACTGTCTGACAATATCGTCCACTTAGTATTGGCCAAGATTCCGGGTGGTCCTGGCGGTGTTAAAGGCATCTCTTTATTTGCCGTCCCAAAATATCGTTTAAACGAAGATGCATCAGTCGGCGAACACAACGATGTGCATTTGACAGGACTCATTCATAAGCTAGGTTATAGAGGCACGACGTCTACGGCACTGAGCTTTGGTGACGAAGGTGAGTGTTATGGTTATCTGATCGGAGAAGCACATTTCGGCCTGCGCTATATGTTCAAAATGATGAACGAGGCGCGTATCGCTGTTGGTTTTGGCGCATCGATGGTTGGTTATCGCGGTTATCAGTATTCACTTGATTATGCCAAAGACAGAATGCAAGGCAGAATCGCCCCGAACAATAAACCTGAAGATGCGGCAACCGCTATCATTAATCATGGTGACGTAAAGCGCATGCTATTGGCGCAAAAAGCTTACTCTGAAGGTGGTATTTCATTATGCCTATATGGTTCAAACCTGATTGACCGTATCAATACTTGTGAAGATGAAACGCTAAAAAATGAGCTAACCGAACTATTAGATTTGCTAACGCCAGTGCTAAAAGCATGGCCATCTGAATATGGGCCAAAAGCCAATGACTTAGGTATTCAAGTATTGGGCGGCGCGGGCTATACACGTGAATATCAGGCTGAGCAGTTTTGGCGCGACAATCGTCTTAACCCCATCCATGAAGGCACAAATGGTGTGCAGGCATTGGATTTGTCATTTCGTAAGTTGTGGCAAAAAGGTGGGTTAGGCATTCAAATCCTAAAACGTGAGATTACACAAGATCTAGAAAGTATTACTACGCCTGAGAGTGCGCAACTTGCAGGCAAGCTGATGCCTTATATGGGTCACTTACATGAAGTATTGGTGCATCTCAGCAAAGTGTTACAAACCGAAGAAGCAGTGACATTGACGGGCAACGCGCAAGCATTGATGAATATCTTTGCCTCAATTGTGCTGAGCTGGATTTGGATTCGTCAAGCAAGTAAAGCTGAGCAGCTATTGAGCACGACGCAAGATGCTGAGCAGCAGAACTTCTACAAAGGCAAGATACAAGCGGCCAAATACTTCATCGATTGGGAACTGCCATTAGTTAAACGCGACATCGAATTATTAACCAATACCAACTCGGTTTGCACTGATATGCAAACAGAATGGTTCTAAGGACAACTCTAAAAGCAACTCTAAGGAAAGAGACATGACAATGATAAATAAACAATGGCGACTAAAAGCAAGACCCGTTGGCGCGCCAAGCGCTGAAACTTGGGACTATACCGAGACGAAAATACCGACGATTACCGATGGTCAGCTACTGATCAAGGTTGAATATATCTCTATCGATCCAGCGATGCGTGGTTGGTTGAACGATGCCAAATCTTATATCGCACCGGTACAGGTTGGTGACGTCATGCGCGCTGGTACTGTGGGCGAAGTGATTGAAAGCAAGCATGAGAAATTTGCGGTCGGTGACTATGTCGCAGGTCACGATGGCGTGCAGTCCTATGCCGTCAGTGATGGTGCCAATCTGTATAAAGTTGATCCAAAACTGGCGCCTTTGCCTTATTACTTGGGCGTACTCGGTATGCCAGGTATGACAGGATATTTTGGTCTGCTAAAAACAGGTCAGCCAAAAGCAGGCGAAACAGTAGTGGTATCAGGAGCTGCTGGTGCGGTTGGCAGTTTGGTCGGTCAGATTGCCAAAATCAAAGGCTGCCGCGTTGTTGGTATCGCAGGCGGTGCTGAGAAATGCAAATTTTTAGTCGATGAGCTTGGGTTTGATGCGACGATTGATTACAAAAATGAAGATGTCAAAAAAGCATTGAAGAAAACTTGTCCAGACGGCGTCGATGTGTATTTCGACAATGTAGGCGGTGATATCCTAAATGACGTACTGACTCAGATTAATCTGCATGCGCGTATCGTTATTTGCGGTGCGATTAGCCAGTATAACAACACCTCAGAAGTAAAAGGCCCATCGAATTATTTGTCATTACTCGTAAACCGTGCCCGTATGGAAGGCATTGTTGTCTTTGATAATATTAAAGAATATCCAATCGCTATGAAAGACATCGCTGGCTGGATTCAATCAGGTGATATGAAAGTGAAAGACCATATCGTTGAAGGTATCGAGACGTTCCCTGATACTCTAATGATGCTCTTTAACGGTGAAAATTTTGGCAAACTGGTACTTAAGGTAGAGGGATAGATCATGACACTGAATACAAATGGAATTGCATCAGATGTGGCGGGCAAACGAATTTTAATCACGGGCGGCGCCTCGGGTATCGGCGCAGCAAGCGCGTTATTACTAGCCAGTCGCGGCGCACAAGTCGTGATCGGTGATATGGCAGAAGAGATGGGAGAGGCGGTTGCCAAACAAGGCCAAGACGCTGGCAATAGTGTCGTCTTCAAAAAGGTAGACGTGACCTGTGGTGATGAAGTGCGTGCGCTGTTCGACTATGCAGTAGAAACGCTTGGCGGTCTGGATGTGGTGGTGAACAACGCTGGTATCGATCACAAGCCATCCCCAATGCATGAGCTGAGTGAAGAAGAGTTTGATCGCAATATCGCTGTGAATTTAAAAGGTGTTTGGCATTGTATGCGTGCCGCCGTCAATTGTATGCTACCTAATGGTGGTGGTCATGTGATCAATGTGGCGTCTATTGCAGGTCTGCGTTCAGCGCCGATGATTTCAGCTTATAGTGCGGCCAAACATGGGGTGATGGGTCTTACTAAATCTGCTGCCCATGAATATGCCCGCGCCAATATCCGTTTCAATGCGGTATGCCCAAGCTTTATCGATACCCCTATGGTACGCAATACGATGGCAACGATGGATGAGCGTACGCAGCAAGCAACGATCAAAGCCAGCCCGTTACGCCGATTAGGAAATGTCAATGAGATCTCTAATGCGATTGCATGGCTTGCTAGCGATGAGAGCAGCTTTATGAACGGTCATGCCTTTACCTTAGATGGTGGTATGTTGGCCTAATAGTCAGTCATGAGTTATTTACTTATGAGCGTAGGTAATCATTGTGGTATATCATAATGATTACCTATGTTTAAACCTAAATAGTTGAGACCTAAACAGATTTTATCTTTTATACATATTGTTTCTGCATAATAGGTGATGCGTATCAAAGATAAAAATCCGAACTTCACACTTGAATCGTATACAAGCCGTTTTTTAAAACATAAGGAATGATGATGAAAGATTTATTTGATTTAACTGGTAAGATTGCTCTAGTGACTGGTGCTAGCCGTGGTATTGGTGAGTCGATTGCACGTTTGCTTGCCTCAAGAGGTGCGCATGTGATTGTCTCTAGTCGTAAGATTCACGCCTGTCAAGCAGTAGCTGATAGCATCATTGCTGAGGGTCATAAAGCCAGCGCCTTTGCTTGCCATGTGGGTGATATGGATCAGATTAACGCTGTTTTTGAGCATATCAAAAGCGAGTTTGGTCAAATCGATATCCTAGTGAATAATGCCGCTGCAAATCCTTATTACGGCCATATCTTAGATACGGATTTAGCCGCTTTTGATAAGACTGTGGAAGTAAATATTCGCGGTTATTTCTTTATGTCGACTGCTGCTGGCAAAATGATGCGCGAGCAGGGTGGTGGGGTGATCTTGAATACCGCATCGGTTAACGGTTTGGTCGCAGGTGACAAGCAAGGTATTTATTCAATTACCAAAGCAGCCGTCATCAGTATGACCAAAGCCTTTGCAAAAGAATGCGGCCCATTAAACATTCGAGTCAATGCGCTCTTACCAGGATTAACCGATACTAAGTTTGCCTCAGCTTTGACCACCAATGATACCGTGTTAAAAATGGCATTACATGCGATACCTCTAGGGCGTGTGGCTGACCCAGATGAAATGGCTGGTACGGTATTGTATTTAGTCTCTGATGCTTCGAGTTATACCACAGGTGCAACAATCGTTGTGGATGGCGGTATGCTGGCTTAATCAGTCAGCTATCGAAGATAAGCTTAAAAAAAAGTTGCTGTTAAAAACCGCAAGTAACAACCGAATATAAGAGCCGCATATAAAAACTGCAAGTAAGAACCGCATAAGATTAGTTTCTATGCGGTTTTTTTTGATTTAGTTTTGTGATGAAATATCTAAGTAACCTTGGTTTTGCACTAATAAATGGCTAATTTTAAATGGGCATCAGCTCTATAGTGGCATAATAAATATGCTAGTAGCTATTTGGACAATATAATGGAGTGACGCATGGACTCAGTGATTAATAATAAAATAAATACAATTTTTCAAAATAAAACTTGGCTATTCGTGCCAGCAACTCGCATTGATAGAGTCGTAAAAGCATTTAATAGCGGTGCAGATGCGGTTGTCGTCGATTTAGAAGATGCTGTGGCAGCAGAAGATAAAGCACAAGCTCGCAAAGCATTGCAACAATATCATGACAGTGCTGACTATCAGCCAGTTTGGCTACGTATTAATAAAGCAGGCAGTGATGCATTTATACAAGATATTCAGCTTTGCCAACAGCTGCCTAATCTTGCAGGGATTGTGCTTGCAAAATGTGAGACCCCATTAGATATTGAGCAAGCCCATCAGGGTACTGGGTTACCTGTAATCGCACTAATAGAAAGCGCGCATGGTCTGTATCAGATCGATGCAATGGCCAAAATGTCAGGATTAGCCGCGTTTAGTTATGGGTTTTTGGACTTGTGCAATGATTTGCGAGTACAAGTAGATACCCCTGCCGCCGATATCGTCGCCAATCAGATTCGCTATCAGTTGGTACTGACCTCTAAAGTGCATCAGCTAGCACCACCGATCGATACGGTCTATCCTGACTTTCATGACGATGAAGGCCTGAGCGATCGAGTACAGTTATGGTCGCAGATGGGTATGTCAGGGATGCTTTGTATTCACCCTAAACAGGTGGTGGTTGTGCAACAAACGTTACGACCAACAGATGAAGCAGTGTTATTTGCTCAGCAAGTGGTAACGGAGTACGAGCGTAGCGGACAGGCTGTATTTAAAATAGATGGTCAAATGGTAGACGCCCCCGTTATTCAGCGTTGCCTACAATTATTGAGTAAGAATGAGCAGGATAAGTACTAAAAATTAAGTGCTAAAAATAGTGTGATAGCACGCCTTTTATTTATAAAAGTATCTATAAGGTATATTATATAAATACTAATATTGTTGGTACAATGATTTTTATATTTGCATTGTGGTTGTCTTTAATAGGCTACCGCTGGGCGTAAAATATTTTATACTTGATTCCTCATTATAAGACGCTGTTCATCAAAATCGGAGAAGTTCATTGCGCGCTATCAACTATAAGTATTTGATTGTGATCTTACTGCTGATAGTTGCAGTTGGTTTTGTTGTATTTCGTACATGGCGAGGCCCACTATTACCTAGCTATACCATCACCCCTATGCCGCTCGTGCAAACAGTGGTTGCAACTGGACGTGTCGTGACGACATCACGCACGCAAATCGGTAGTGAGGTGAGCGGAGTGGTGCTTGAGCGCTTGGTACAAGAAGGTGATCAAGTAGCAAAAGGGGACTTATTATTGCTACTCAGCTCGGATGATGTGGCTGCACAAGTACGTCAAGTAGAGGCCGAACTGACTGAGCTAGTGAGCAGTAGACGCCCACAGGCCGCGGTAGAGCTATCCAAAGCTGAAGTACAGCTGGCACAAGCGACTCGTGATGTGGCACGTCGCCGTGAGTTGGCAGCGATTTCAGCCATCTCGGATGAAGAGTTGGAGCAAGCAGAACAGGCACAAAGCCAAGCAGGTAACGACCTAAAAGCTGCGCGTCTAAGAGTTAAGGCATTAGCCGCTGGCGGTGTTGAAGAAGTGCTAATACGTGAGCGTATCGCGGTATTGCAAGCTCAGCTCGATAAGACTGAAGTACGCAGCAAGGTCGCTGGCACGGTACTCACACGTGATGTCGAACCAGGTGACTTGGTACAGCCAGGCAAAACATTATTTACCATCGCGCTTGCTGGCAATACAGAAATTCATGTGCCGCTTGATGAGCGCAACTTATCACGTTTGGCATTAGAGCAAGAGGCAGTCGCTCTTGCCGATGCTTATCCGGATCAGCCTTTTCCTACCCGTATTGATTTTATAGCGCCAAGTATTGATTCTGAGCGTGGTACGGTTGAAGTTAGACTGTCAGTTGATCCAGTGCCTGAGTTCTTACGGCAAGACATGACCGTTTCTGTGAATATCGAAACAGGTCGACGCGCACAAGCGTTGGTCATTCCGAATGATGCTTTAACAAATATTCAAAAAGATACAGCTCAAGTACGATTACTACGTGATGGTAAAGTACAGCGTCAAAAAATAACGTTAGGGCTACGCGGCTTGGCAATGTCCGAAGTGGTTTAAGGATTAAGTGAGGGCGATCAAGTATTGGCTGATGCGACCTCGTCATTAGCCGATGGTGAGCGAGTACGCACGGAATCGAAAGAGATGCCGCTTGTTAGTAGTAGCAATCTGACTAGCAGCGATTCGTCTAACAATCCTTCAAACAGCAATGCTTCTAAAGATAAGGCTTCGAACAACCATGACGACTCAGCGGCTAGCGATAAAGCATCGGTGGCCACAACGTGAAAATATTTTTTGGGCGACTATGGATCAACGCGGTCATTGCGCTCAGTTTTTTGCGTGAAGGGCGGGTACAGTCACTGATGATCACTGTGGGTGTGGCCATTGGTGTGGCTGTTATTGTGTTTATCACAGCCTTGATTCAAGGTTTACAGACCAATCTGATTGATAGCACGCTTGGTAGTCAATCCCACATTCAATTGGTATCGCCAGATGAAACCAACTTAATGGCACCAGTAGCAGCGGGTACCGTACAGCTGGTGCAAGAAGACAAACGTCCTCAGCGGTTACGATCTATCAATAACTGGCAGCAGATTACCGATACTCTTGATCAACTGCCATTTTTGACGGCAGTTTCACCTGTGGTATCAGGGCCTGCGTTTGTTCGGCGAGGAGAAGCCTTAGAGTCGGTGGTATTGATCGGTACTGAGCTTGAGCGTTACCAAAAAATCATACCGCTTGATGAGTATCTAATCAGTGGCGATCTGCGAATCGGTGCTGATAATGTGCTCATCGGTAGCGAGCTTGCCAAAAACCTCGGTGTGCAAGTGGGTAGCAAGCTGCGATTAGATACAGGTCAGCAGGACAATACTGTGGTAAATGTGGCTGGTATATTTGAATTGGGTGTTCGAGAGCTAGACGCGCGTTATGTCTATTTAGATTTAAAACAAGCACAATCATTATTAAGCCTACCAGGCGGCGTTACGGTGATAGATTTGACGGTTGCAGATATTTTTGAGGCAGACAATATCGCTGAACAAGTAGGGCGATTGACATCGTTACAGGCAGAGAGTTGGATCGAGACCAACGCCCAATTAATGAGTGGTCTTTCAGCGCAAAGCTTGTCTACCAATATGATTATTGTGTTTGTGGGTATTTCGGTCGCCTTTGGCATTGCGAGCGTACTATCCGTCAGTGTGGTACAGCGTACTCGAGAAATTGGGATTTTGCGTGCAACTGGTGCCACTCGTCAGCAGATATTATGGATATTTTTGATTCAGGGCGCTGTGTTTGGTTTGCTAGGGTCTGTTTTGGGTAGTGCGGTGAGTTATGTGCTGGTGTGGGCATTTAACACTTTTGGCCCAAGTTTGTTTTATATTCCAGTGTCTATAGAGCTTGTCTTGCTGGCTATGTTGCTAGCGACGTTAACCGGTATATTGGCAGCGGCGATACCAGCGCGCCGAGCTGCCGCATTGGATCCAGTAGTGGCTATTCGTTATGTCTAATAATAACTCTCATGAAGTGCTGCGTTTAGAGGCACTAAAAAAATCTTATAATATCGGTCAGCCCAATGAGATTGAGGTGCTACATGGTATCGATTTACGTATCGATAATGATGATTTTGCGGCGCTAATTGGGCCTTCGGGCTCTGGCAAAAGCACCTTGTTGAATGTGCTTGGCTTGCTAGATACGCCTACTAGTGGTGAGCTGTATCTGCTCGGGCAGCCGACGAGCAAGATGGATGATGCTGGTCGTACGGCACTACGAGGTAATAGTATTGGCTTTGTCTTTCAGTTTCATCACCTTATTCAGGCATTTACGGCGTTGGACAATATATTAATGCCATTAATGCTGACCAAGGGTCGCCCAAATCATTCTGCAATACAGAAGGCACGCGAGTTACTGGAGGCGGTGGGTTTGGAGAAGTTTGCCGACACTAAGCCAAATGAGCTTTCAGGTGGTCAACAGCAACGAGTGGCTATTGCTCGCGCACTGATAACTGAGCCTGCATTATTATTAGCGGATGAACCGACTGGCAATCTAGATACGGTAACCGCTGCTGAGGTGTTTGAACTGTTTCGTCAGGTCAACCGTGAGCGTGATTGTGGGGTATTGCTAGTGACTCATGACCCACGTCTATCAGCATCCTGTGATCGTACCATTAATCTGGTAGACGGTCTTATCGAAAGTGATGCGCTAAATGTTAAAAGATTTGAGTCCTAATATCACAAAGTAGTTTTACAAAAACGTCTCGAACATTCTGTCAATATACTGTTCGACCGCTTGTTTATCATCGGTTACTTGCGCATAGGTTCTCAAGCCCATCATCTGAATTTGGAAATAGCGCCCCAGCTCAGTGGCGTCCTTACTAGCATCAATCTCACCATTATCAATGGCTTGTTGAAAAACTTTGACAAAAGAGGCTTCGACATTTTCCAAAATACTTGTCGCATGGTCGAGCAGGTCGGGGCTGTCGTTTTTCGTTAGCTCACTGACTGTTTTGACAATCATGCACATGCCACTCGGAGACGTACTTTTATTACAGACAGTCACGCTATGGATGAAGCGTTTTAGACCCTCAAGCTTGGTTTTTTCTTGTGCAATACTATTGGCAAGGTTTGTAGCGCCTTGCTCAGCATAGCGATTTAACGCCTCTTTAAACAGGCTGTCTTTATTGCCAAAAGCGGCATAAATGCTGCCAGGACGCATATCGACTACGTCTTGTAGGTTTCTCATAGACGTGGCGTGATAGCCTTTTTCCCAGTACAGGTCTTTGGCTTTTTCGATGACCTCATCACGGTCAAACTTGGCATGTGCACTCATCATTTTCACCTTAAAAGCAGTTATAGCCAATCCGTTATAAATTGGATACGGTGGCAGTCTCGTTCAGTCTACTATTCGTAGCACTTTTACTCGGCTTCCTTGTATTCCAACTATATTGCACCGACTATGTTTTAAAACTATCAGAAAACAATAATCAGAAAACCAAGTAACACTATTATCGTTTGCATTGATAATGATGTCACTTGGTTTTTATGTGTTATCCGTATTCAAACGGATGTTTTAGTCAGAATAAATTTAGTAGGTAAGTCTACTCTGGTTTTAATGCTAATACATCATCGATATCTTGAGCAGTATGGCGGTTTGCTAACTGTTCCCACGCTTCGCCCCAAGTGCGGTTGACGATACGACCACGTTGTACGGCTGGTCTTGCCAAAATAGCGTTTGCCCAACGTTGTACATGAGGGTAGTCATCAACCTGCAAAAACTCTTGTGCGTCGTATTGAGTGCCCACGACCAAGTTGCCGTACCATGGCCAAGTCGCGATATCGGCAATACTGTACTCATCACCAGCGAGAAACTCATTGTTTGCCAACTGCTTATCTAATACATCTAATTGGCGCTTGGTTTCCATGGTAAAGCGATTGATCGCATATTCGAATTTTTCGGGCGCATAAGCATAAAAGTGACCGAAACCACCACCTAAGTAAGGTGCAGAACCGTGTAACCAAAATAACCAGTTAAACACTTGGGTCCGCGCGCTTCCTTTTTCAGGTAATAGTACTCCAAATTTTTCAGCAAGATGTACCAAAATAGAGGCAGATTCAAACACAGACTCATTATCTTCGCCACTTCGATCGACCAAAGCGGGAATTTTTGAGTTGGGATTGACATCTACAAACCCTGATCCGAACTGGTCACCTTCACCAATCTGGATCATATGTGCATCATATTCTGCCGCTTTGCCCAGTGCCAGTAACTCTTCTAACATGATCGTTACTTTTTGGCCATTAGGCGTGGCGATAGAGTAAAGCTGTAAGTCATGTTCACCTACTGGTAGCGCTTGCTCATGAGTAGCGCCTGAAACGGGGCGATTGACACTGGCCCATCTGCCGCCACTCTCTGCATCATGCGTCCAGACTTTTGGTGGTACGTATTGGTCCGTCATTTTTATAACTCCTCGCGCGATTATGCGTCTTTTGCGAAGTTTTGTGGATATAGAGCACGGGCAGCGACTTCATCAAACTCAGACTTAAATTCGATATCTTTGGCAATGTTGCGCGCTTTCTCTACTGCAGGTCGGTTATTGATGCTAGTAAACCAACGCTTTAGGTTAGGGTAGTTATCTAAACCGGGCTCGCCTAATATAAACGCCGCCTTATCAATCCAGCCCCATGCAGAAATATCAGCGATAGAGTAGTCATCACCAACCAAGTACTCACGGCCTTCCATATGCTTGTCTAGCACTTCGTAATGACGCTCTGCTTCACGAAGGTAGCGATTGATAGCGTAAGGAATTTTTTCTGGTGCTTTATGACTAAAGTGTACTGATTGACCAGAAAAAGGTCCTAGACCAGTCGCTATAAACATGAGCCATGACAGCATTTCACCACGATCTTCAGGCTTGCCTGCTAGTTGACCTGTTTTTTCGGCCAAGTACATCAGGATAGCAGTCGAATCAAAGACGCGCTTACCATCGTCTTCAATCGCTGGCGTTTTACCATTAGGGTTGATAGCACGGTATTCAGGAGTATGCTGTTCACCCTTCATCGTATCCACTGCGACTAACTCATATGGTAGACCTGTCTCCATTAAATAGAGTGCTACTTTCATCGGGTTAGGGGTTTGGTGAAAATAAAACTTTAACATTATAATATCCTTATGCGTTTTAGGTATTGATCTGAACGGATTGAACAGCCTGTGAACTATATTTTGTAGAACCACTATAAACAAAAATGAACGACCGTTCAAGTTTATTTTGAGCAGTCGTTCATTTTATTACCAAATATAAGGATAAAATAACGCATGAGGGCGCATCGTTATTTTGAAAATAGTCAGTTAACCGAGTCTTTCGCTCAATTCAGAAAAGCGTTTTATCATAAAAATCAGTAATAGCAAGGCAACACCAGCGATAATCGCACCGACATACCCGACACTAGATAGTGAAATATGCATCACCGCATAACCACCAAATAGCGCACCTGTACCAATACCTAAATTAATAATGCCTGAGAACATCGACATCAGCATGTCTTGTGCATTGACATCGATCATAATCACTTTGGCTTGCATAGAGATAATGAGTAGCATTAGTGCTGCGCCCCAGAGCATCGCAATCAAGCTGATCGCCCATACCGAGGTGACCGCTAGCGACAGAACAAGCATCGATACCAGCATCAATATAGTAGATATCAGCATCAACCTAGTGTTGAATTTATCGCCCCAACGACTGAATATAACACTACCGACAATCCCTGCGATACCGAATAAAAGTAACACGAAAGTCGCTGCATTTTCACTGACTGCGCCGACCTGTCGCATGAATGGCTCGATATAAGAGTAAGCGGTATAGTGAGCGGTGAAGACAAGCAGAATCAGGAGATAAAGACAGACCAATAATGGGTTTTTGAGTAATTCTGGTACTTTTCTAAAAGAACCTTGAAACATACTGGGCAGGATAGGCAAGAGCCTCGCTTGTAATATAAATACGATTGAGGCGACCACACCAATACTGCCAAATGTCGCACGCCACCCAAACCATTGCCCGATTAAACGCCCCAAAGGCACACCTAATACCATCGCCAATGAAGTGCCTGTCGCCAGCACACTGAGCGCCAATGCTTTTTTGCCTTCAGGTGCTACGCGTATGGCTATAGCCGCCGTGATGGACCAAAATATCGAATGTGATAAGGCAATACCAACGCGGCTGATGAGTAGCACATCAAAGCTCCATGCAAACACTGATAGCGCATGACTGGCGATAAATACCGCAAAGATTCCCAAGAGCAAACGTTTGCGTTCAAACTGGCTGGTTAGTAGCATCAGCGGCAATGACATAGCAGCGACAATCCATGCATACAATGTCAGCATCCAGCCAGTCTCTGCCGTCGTGATAGAGAAGTCTTGGGCGATGTCACTTAATAAGGCGACGGGTACAAACTCTGTAGTATTCATGATAAAGGCACTAACACCCATCAAAAATACTTGAAAATACTGAGTTCGGCGAGCATCTGAGCTCACCTTAAGGTTGTGTTTCATAATATCCAATATAAAGCAGATGTTAATACTACGGGCGATAGGTCACAGTGGGGCAGACTTTCTTAGAATACAAGGGCCGCGAGGCAAGATAACAAGTGAAAATAAGTCGTGGAAGGTGCTTTTTACTAAAGATTGTTAATGAGCTATTTATTTAAAATTTTTGAAAGACATAGTATGAGTCGTTATAGCCTGTCTATAAGCAAGTCTAAGGCTGGTTAGATTAATGCTTGTTGATAGACTGTCTGTAGCTCATCAAAACTGGCTGCTTGTTGTAAGTGCTCTAGGGTAGTGAGCTTCATTGAGTTTTTGAAATCACGCAAGGGCACATTATCAACCGTGTCTCTTATAGTTAGGGGCTTGCCTAGTCTAAATAAGTAGTATGGTTTCGTATCTTTAGAGCTCTTACCAGATTGTTCAGCAGTTATTGATCTTCTAGGGACAAGAGTAACACTTTCAATTGGCCATAATTTGCTTATTTGTTTACTCGTTAGTTGAGCGTCATTGGTCGTAGCAATAGCTAAATAGCGTATTTCATTGACGATATGTTGTTTGTATTTATCTAAAAATGTAGTTTGAGGTAAGTGATACCACTGAGCGGTACTGTGTTTGAAGCCATCTATATACTCTTTATGACGTCCCGCTTTTGGTGCTAGTGCAATGGTCAAGGTCAAATCTGGATAGAGGATTTGCTCCATGCCTGAGTATGGTATACGTGTTGCTTCTTGCAAATACAAACGCTCTTCGAGTTGATGGTTATGTTTAGCAACTTTATCAACCTGATGGCTATTAGCTTGATAAGCGACAGCCTTGCTGTTCACCTCATTGTTTCTTATTGTATTATTGGTCAACGCGATAGTGCTTGATTGTGTATCATTAGATTGAGAGTTGATGCCATTACCAAGCTGTTGGCGCAGAAAACTTAATAGCCAGTAATGTCCAGCATTGCTTTTTGAATTCGTTTTTAGGGCGTTTGGCAATAGTGCAAATGCACCAATACTGACCTCGTCAATGGAATTGAGATAAGGGTTTTTAGTATCTAACTGGTTGAAATAACCTGGGTATAGCGCAAATGCGCCAAATATCGGACGGCTTTTTTGCGTTTTGGCTGTTTCTTTATTGCTACCTTTTTCATTAAGAGAGTTTTTATCTCGTTCAATACGAATCAAGGCATCACGATAACGGTGCATTTGATTGATGGCATCATCCGGTACAAAATCCATAGTATCAATGTTTTGTTCAGGATCATCATAGCGACTTTTAAGTGTCTTGATACGGTATTTAGCATCGAACAACCAAATAAAGCGTTTGTTATTGGGTAGAGTAACTTCTAAGACGATATCAGGTTTTTGGCTAACTGAATAAGTTCGAATATCTTTGGTTGTTTTATTAAATGGTGGTTCATGTGCTAACCTTGCTGTAATACCATCATTACGTTCAAACTCAAATGCACCAGCGAAGCCATCTTGGAGCTGATATTCAAAAAAGTCTTTAAGTTTTAACGCTTGCTTACTGGCAGATACTTCCTTAAAGCCCAACTCATCTATCAAGATGTTTCTAATGGTCAAAAAACACCAGACTTCGTAGATTTCCGCGACTGACTTCATAGAGATGCTAGATTGGTTGTCAAAGACATCTAGATAAAATTTTGGTGGTGTGTCAGAAAGTATGCTGAAGAAATAAAGGAGGGTGACAGCCAAAGCAAGATGATATATTTGAGGTTATGAAGACACAAATAGATATCAGCTGCCCCGACTGTCACAGTCCCAGTTTAAAGAAAAACGGCATAAAAAGCTATGGCAAGCAGAACTACCAATGCAAGGACTGCAAACGTCAATTCATTGGTGACCATGCCTTAACTTATAAGGGCTGTCACTCTAAAATAGAAGACATCATACGGCTAATGACGGTGAGAGGTTGCGGTGTTAGAGACATAGCTATTATAGCCTCAGTCAGTATCGGTAAAGTATTGGGCACCA
>NZ_RRYV01000258.1 GCF_014861395.1 Psychrobacter sp. FME13
GGGCTTTATAAAACAGAGGTGATTGAATATTTAAAACAGCAGTGGCAAGGTGTGAACGATGTTGAATTAGCAACCCTAGAATGGGTCGATTGGTTTAACAAAACTCGCATTCATAGTACGATTAGTTATGTGTCGCCTTTTGAGTTTGAGAGACGATACTATGATAGTCTTTGTGAGTCAGACAAAGCTGCCTGACTCAAGCAATCCACTCTCCGATATAGTCGGGGCGGTTCATACTGTGAAAACAAGCACTCTAACCTCTCTGTGTCATTGCTAAAGCCCTTAGAGGAATAAAGACTATCAACTAACTTATCATTTTCTTCATGAGCTTTTCGCACCTCATCAGGCATCTTTTTGGGATCATACATGTCTCCTAAATTTAGCTCTGAATAACTTTCGCGAGCTTCAATGATATTAAGGGTTGCAATCTCTAGTTGAGCTAGTTTTCCTGAACTAATATTAGGTACAGGAAATGTATTATAAGAAATCCCAGAAGAATAACGAATGCGACTCTCTAATCGACCAGTTATAGCTCTAACCCATGTCATGTGGATATGAGAACTTATAATTGAAAAAATATAAATAGGAGCATCATAGATAACTTGCCCCAAATTCGTAATAATAGTTTCTTTATCGATGAAAGATATAGGTATATATGGTCTACGCTCTGACGATACTAACGGAATTACTATTTGATTGGTTTTAGATCTGTTTACCCATCGGAACTGATGAGGTCTATGAGCGCAGCTTCTAGCATTCATCCCACCACTTTCTCGTGATATACGTACTGCATCAATTACTGCATTTACTTCAGGGATGTTCTTAGCTTCTTCAAGCTCATCATCTTCAATCCATAGGCACCATCTGTAAGTACCTTTCAAAAGCTCATTTGAGCCCACAAGTTTCTTAAAATACTTTTCAGAAGTAGGACTTCCAACAATAAATTGTTGTTTCTCGTTATCTGTAAATATTAGGTTGCCACCATCATAAGGTTCGTTACCAACTTGCATTTTTGGTAAGTCACAAATCGAAGTCACCGCTTTATCTATTAAAATATTATCTGAATCAATTAGGTATGGGTTTATATTGGTGACTTCACGTCGAATTTCGTTCTCAAAGATAAACTTTTTCACAGATGTTTTTGACTCTTTCCTTAAACCTAAAATGCTAACAGTAACTCCTGCATTATTTTTTGCATTATTTCTCCACTTAAAATCCTTGTAAGCAAAGAAAATCTCTACATTGTAGTTAAAGATAATTTTCCATAGTAACGGTACTTGAGTTCCCTGACATACAGAGTTCGTTGTCACAAAGGCGAATGCACTTTTACTATTAATTACCTGAGCGGCCTTTATGAACCAGCATGCTATATAGTCTAGAGCCTTAGTATTTGTTAGCTCTTTTAAGCACTGTTTCATATCTTCTTTTTGTTCTTTACTTTGGTTTTTAGAGCCTATATACGGAGGGTTTCCGATAATATAGACTTCTTCCTTTTCTAGTGGAGGACAAGCCGCGAACCAATCGAGCTTTAGTGCATTACCATGAAAGATCCCCCCTGAAGCTTTCAAAGGAAGGGATGGGGCACAATCTCCAAACTCGGCTTTAAATTCTACATTCATCTGGTGCTCAGCCAACCAAAGAGACAGAATAGCAACCTCATGGGCAAAATCATCAAGCTCTATACCATAGAATTGAGAAAGCCTAATTCGTGAAAATGATGAATCTAGACTAATTTCATCAAAGAAATCATCTTGCTGACCGTTTTTTACTAGCTCTTGACGTAGCTTAATGACTTCCATCTCAAGTTTTCTAAGCTCTTTAAAGGCAATAATAAGGAAGTTACCTGAACCTGCATACGCATTACATTAGAAGGTGATGACATGACATAAACCCGTGAAAACTCTTATGTATTGAGCTATGCTGAAAAAACCGTAGAGATAAACTTGGTAAACTAAGCGTATTAACAGGAGTTTACCATGACCAAGAAAGTAAGAACCTACAGTGACGAATTTAAAGCCGAGGCCGTCAAGAAGATATCAGACAATAATGGCAATATCTCAGCCACTGCAAAGCAGCTTGGCATTGCCATGCAAACGCTATCAAATTGGCATAACAAAGCCAATCAAGGCAAGCTTGTCGGCACAGAGCAATACGATCCTGATCTTATGAGTGCTCTTCAAGAAATAAAGCAGCTCAAGCGGCAGCTCA
>NZ_RRYV01000259.1 GCF_014861395.1 Psychrobacter sp. FME13
TTCTCGCTTGTGTCTTTATCTGGCTGCCGCTGATTTGAATTCTATACAGCCCCTAATATGTCTATAGGAAAAGGACCACCGACAATATGAAGAAAGATGCTGTATTTTTACGTCAAGCTAAAGCTAACGACGTTCGCGCACTCGAGCAGTTATTAAACCGCTGTTATCGGCAAGACGAAGGCTGGACCAATGAGGCAGGCTTAGTGGGCGGTATACGAACCACTCAAGCTGAGCTTGCAGCCGTCATCGCTGACCCAAAATATTACGTTTTTATTTATCCAAAAACCACGACAGGTCAACGCGATGGTGCAGAAACAGGTGAGCTATTGGGCTGTATCGCAGTCGACATAAAAACTGATGCTGACTTAAACAAAAGTGGCGGCAATCAAAGTGTCAGTCATAAAAAAGCCTATATCGGCATGTTTGCGGTACTGCCTGAGCTGCAAGGGTATGGCGTTGGTCATCAACTATTGCAGGCCGCAGAAACTTTTGCCACTCGTCATTTGCAATCAGACCTACAAGCATCTGATAACAAACCTATTCGTCTGACCATGTCTATTTTAAGCCACCGTCCTGAGCTCTTGTCTTATTACCAGCGTCGCGGTTATCAGTTAAATGGCAATAAAATGCCGTTTCCAATTGATGGCAATAATGGCGAGCCCAAACGCCAAGATTTGGAATTATTAGAGTTAGAAAAAATCGTTAGTCAATAAGGCTTATTTTAATTTTAAACTAACTCTGAAAATCCCCAAAAGTCATAAACAGCCCAGCACTCAGCAGTAAAAACGCCACCAAAATTAAGCGCTTAAACCAGTTAAAAGCTGGTAAGCGCGTGGCATTATCATCGGACATTAAGTAAGCAAATAGGCAAATCAGGCTGGCGACTAACGTCATAATACCCAGACCAATCGGTAATATAAAAAAATACATCTGCCACACAGTCATCTCGCAACGGTCATTATTAACCGCATCATAACAGCATCACGATTGTCCTGTCTGTATTAGGACGTATCCTCAATGAGCACATTTATACATTTAATGGTCTTAAAGTGGCTAGGTTTTGTTAACCGTCGTCTGAAAACTTATCAACAGGCCTAAGTTAATAATAAAATTTTAAGTATAAACAGACAAATATCTTGAAATTAAGTTGGGTTTTGAGCAATAAATCTGTATAGTTCAGGTAACATTATAGATACATAGAAGGTAACGTGAAAAATTTAAAGAAATTGGCATTAGTCCTATTATTAACCCCACTATTTGCAGCCTGCTCTAGTGGCCCTTCTGATAGCACTGTCGAGGGATTAATCGAAGCGCAGTATGAGCAAATGGATAGCGCAATGGATGATGTGGTGGCTGGTGCCGGCAACGATGAAATGGTACAGGCTATGAGTGGCATGATGGAAGGCATGATGCCAAAGCTTGAAAGCGTTGATAATATCAGCTGTGATACCACTGATGGCGAAAATACCTATATGTGTACCGCTGAAGTGACGCAAAGTATAAACGGTAATAGCCGAATGAATAAAGGTGGTTTTCGTGTTTATAAAATCAATGATGAGTGGGTGTTGGGTAATTAGAGACACAACTCGATATTTAAGCTAATCTTATACAGGAATATATTTAGACATGCCTAATAGCACGCAACAACCTCACGTGAATATCAACAAAGATACTGGCAATAACGCTGCTAACGCTCAAGAAAAACTTAACAGCACGGCTATACAAGCAACGAACACTCAACAGGACTCTACAAATATCGCCCTGTTAAATTGGCTAGGGTGTCTGTTTTTTGGTTTTATCCCGCCGCTCGTTATCATGCTGACAAAAAAGGACGATCCTTACGTTCAGTCGCAAGCTAAAGAAGCGTTGAATTGGTGTATTACCTTTTTCATCACTTATATTGTGCTGTGGATTGCAGTGATGATAGTGGGCTTTATCCTCGCTTTTATTTGGTCACCCTTGGCATTGTTACCGATGATGTTCTTATTCTTGTATCCCTTTGTACACCCTGTATTTTGTATCATGGGTGCGGTCAAAAGCTCTGCTGGTAAAGACTTTAGAGTCCCCTTTAATATTCGACTGATTAAATAATGTAAGGGGTAATGACAGATATTGCTTATAAAAAGATGCTAGGGGCTGTATAGAATTCAAATCAGCGGCAGCCAGATAAAGACACAAGCGAGAA
>NZ_RRYV01000260.1 GCF_014861395.1 Psychrobacter sp. FME13
CGTATCAGCAAGCATTTAATCTAAACGGCAGTTACACAGAATTCGGGATGGTCTCACTTATCGGAAATAAGACGGATAATTGCGGATAAAAAGCGACTTACAATCACATTTCATTTAGGATTTTGGAATGGTAACGCATTCAAACGATGTACTGACAACGAGCATTTTGAGGAAGTTTTTAGCGATATAGTAACCAAGTTAGAAGCTGAGCACGTTTAAACAGACTACTCGGAGTGTCCAATTTTAGCTATCGCCAGTCATTGACTGGTGATAGCTAAAACCATAAGTGGCGTATGATGGTTGAGATGACCATAGAGACTACAAAGAAATACCAATACAGATATTTAGGTTTGACTAAATTGGTATATTTATAAAATAAAAAACTGAAAATATTTTAGCTTGGGGCTTTTTAATATTTGAGGCTATATGCAATACAGGGTATCAGTAGTTAATCATCACGATCAACGTCGCTTACCTGACGGCGAGTAATCTTACCAGTCATGCTGTCGACAACAACTTTATGAATCTGATTGCCTTTACCAATTTCAACTTCGTAGACAGGCTTGCCAAAATCTATATCGAATTCTACTTCCAGCACTTTCCCTTTCAGCGTTTGGTTTGCTTTTTTTATGGCTTGAGACAAACTCACTTTTGCTTGTTTCATGGCCTTATATTCTGCCAAGTCTTCTTTGTCTAAACGCTCTGTTTCCCATTTCGTGATCTTGCCTGTATTGGCATTCACGCTGACTTCTTGTTCATTATTGTTGGTAATGATGTTGATATCATAATGGCTATTTTCGTTACGATATTCTTGATCAAAGTCTGCACTGATGATATCGCCTTTTACCGCTTTATTAGCAAGGGCCATCGCCTGCTCTAAACTGATTTTACTCTGTGACACTGCCGTTACCTCATTCATAGCAGGGGCTGCTTGACTGGCTGAAACAGAGGCTATGCTGAAGCTTACGACACTCAGTGCCATTACAAGAGATTTCTTCAATGTTGATAGTTTTTTCATAATAAAACCCTAAAATGCGTTAGTTTTTCTGCAGACTGTTTGTTAATTAGAATAAGAGATTCATTTAAAGATAAATAATGACATACAGTTAATCGCTATGTCTAAGTGATTTATGCTGAAAAATGTAACGGGTGTTATAACAAATAACGTTCGATAGAAGAATTCGATTTCATTGGTTCCCTGGGTATGCCTATTGTGAACCAATCAGGCTCATTCACTGGTTCGGTTCCCTAGTGAGGACTTGAATCTTCGGCTGTAGGCTACTGATGCCAAAGTTTTAACTCATTGACAGTCTATATGACTACGGACAATCTTTATGGAAACACTTAATACTGAAAACCTTACTTTAGACATTATCCCAGCATCATTTAATCTTGTATTGCGAAGGCTACTTGAGCCAGCAGGGTATGCAGTTGAAAACGTTGAGCCTGAAATGGAAAGTACGGAATACGGGGCGCTTAAATTTACACTTAATGGTCAAAGGGTACTTTATCGACAAGCGAAAACCACACCAAAAAAGATTGGTCAATTTGTGACAATATGGAAGCGTGAACACCCTAACAGTGAAATTGCACCAATTGACCTGAAGGATGGGGTGGATTGGGTGATTATAGCTGCCAACGAGGGTGCTAATTTCGGAGTTTTCGTTTTCAGTGCACAACTTCTTGCTAAAAAAGGCGTATTTTCTGAAGAAGCAAAGGCTGGTAAGAGAGCAATTAGAGTATATGCACCTTGGACAACCCCAACGGCTGTACAAGCTAAACGAACAAAAAATTGGCAGACGGAGTGTTTTCTTGATTTTGAGGATAGCGATGCCATTTTAGAGTCTTTTACTAGAATGCTGGGTTAATAGTAAGAGGTATTCCAAGCCCTTGAACTGTCAAAATTTAACAAGCGATCAGAGGTATACCCCAACGGAACCATCCAAACAGACCGTTTAAACGATAAACAGACTACCTAAAATAGACTGATATTAGCGAACTACTTATAGCAAGGGGTGGCGTAAACGAGACCATCCCAGATTCTGTGTAACTGACGTTTAGATTAAATACTTACACAAAATTTAGGAAGGTCTCCAAACTCAAAAGGCGATACATAGCCCAATGCACTGTGTATACGCTTTTTATTGAAC
>NZ_RRYV01000261.1 GCF_014861395.1 Psychrobacter sp. FME13
TAGCAGTATGCGTCAGTGCCGTTTGAGCACTACTATCATCAGTTTGCTGCTTGCCGATAGTGAAGCCCATGCCGCCGCTTGTGCCGAACAGCCCTGATTTTTTGGTTTGACTAAATGAGCTTTCGCTTGAGGTGTTTTCAGCGGCTAAGATATTGACATCACCACCAGCGGTCAGACCAGTGCCTGTATCACTAACAGCATTGGTACCTGTCAAGCTGATGTCTTTTCCTGCTTGCATGACAACAGTATTACCCTCGATATTGCTACTGATGGCAGTATCGCTTTGCATGTCATAGCGTTTTTGAGTGGTTTTCTTACTGAACGTACCTTTGTCCGTGGTTTTAACGGCCGTGCTGAGGTTCTGTTTGTTTCTACCCTCTGTAAAGTCGACATTACCGTCAGCGGAGATATCAACCGTGCCATTATCACTGTTTATTTGGCTGGCGACCCCTGTGATATTTTTGCCTGATTTAATAATGAGATCGCTATTGCTGCTCAGTTGACTGCCAACATCGACAGATTCGCCTTGCTTAAAGTAGTTATTGGCGTCACCAATGCTGTTGGTTTGGTAGCTGGTATTCACGGCATTAAGTTGGACATTGCCTTGGGTATCTATAGCGCTGCTGCCTCCTTGATTGTCCAAAAGGCCTGCGGCAAAGGTTGTGTCACCACCCACATTAGCGATGAAGGTCGTTAACGCATTACCTTTTTCATCTACTTGTCCTTTGAGGCCATCGCCAACATAAATGCTGGCAATTTGTCTGATATCTGTACGGGTACTACTACTCATATCTTTGGCAGAGCTGGTGGTATAGGTCAGGCTCTCGTTATTTAAGTCACCACCAACGTCAAGCTGCATAGCTTTATTCGCTTGCAGAGTGCCGCTTAGATTGTTTAGATCGTTGGCCGTGCCAATCTGGACATAGTCGCCTTTGATCAAACCGCCATTGGCATTGGTCAGGTTAGTAGCATTAATATTAACGCTCTGATGACCGACGATACTACCTTGGTTAGTTAGGTCACCCGATAACTGCATATCAATGCTATCAGCAGCGATTAGACTGCCTGTACCATCAATTTGACCAACCGCTTGGCGAGTATAGACTTTGGGCACCAGTACTTGTTGACTGCTACCATCAGCGAGTGTGATCTGTTGCTGTACAAGCCATACCATATCAGTCGTGAGCTGAGCAACTTGATCATCAGTGAGCGCAATACCAGGGCGCAAGTTTAAAGTTTGAGCAGTAGTGATACCCGCATCCATCAGACCTTTGTACTGCTCATCTAAGCTGCGATAGTCACCCAGATAGTAGCGACCCGTTAATGTCATGATTTGATCACGAATATACTGCTGCTCATAATAGCCATCACCTAGACGCTTTTGGGTAATATTAGGATCTAGCTGTAGTCGATCTAACATGTAGTCCGATGACAGCCAGTCTTTATAGTTGGCAAATGCGGGATCGGTCTCAACTAGGTAATCAGCATTGCTATCAGGATTGGTGCCATATAGGCTACTGTTTGGCAGAGTCGGTGCACTAGCACTGCTGCGTATCTCTTCAGATGCGCTCTGTGCTATAGTTTCATTGATACTAGCAATTAAGTCTTGCGCTGCGGCATTATCAATAGTACTACCACTATTTTGCGCATCGATCAGCGCCTGTAGCTGCTGCTTTTGAGCATCTGTTAAACTGCTGTCTTCTGCGGTTACGAAATTTGAAAGTAAGCTCGTCGCATCGGCCAAACTTGACTCATCAACTGATGCATCACTGTTTGTACCAGCCACTGTTGGCACATCACTCGTCAGCGTTTGAATGGCTGATTTGATACCGTCTAAATCTTGAACATCTGATACGCTATCATCTTTATAGGCAATGACTATTTTGTCTATATTTTGGTCTAAGATTGAAAGCTGATAAGTTTTTACTGTTTCAGGCTCTGATATATAAGGTGCTACATACTTATCACGTTTACAATGCTTATTTCCAAAAGTTCCACATGATTTAATCCATCGCCAATATAACCTTCCATTCTCAACATGATTCTTGGTATAGCCCACATTGTCCCCCTATGGCAGGATAGTTGTCACCCCTAAATAATAATTCCAAAGGGGACAATG
>NZ_RRYV01000262.1 GCF_014861395.1 Psychrobacter sp. FME13
GTCTCTTTATTTTAAAGGCTTTATACTTACTTTTCCAGATTAGGGACACGCCCTAATATCTCGATCTTATCTGCGCTATTTTCCTTGTTTGACGGCAATTGATCACCATTTTTAAAATGAGGACACATCCTAGGGTTTCGTCATTTGAGGCTTGGACGGTTTCAACCTATTATTGAAGGTGCACTCATTTATTATAGGCCAGAGAAAATTGGTAATCGAATATTGTAATAAGCCAGAGTGTGCGCAGATCATTCACAATCGGTGACGATGTCTTTACGACAAAGTTGCTGCTCTCATGCTAATATTAAGCACACAATTGCATACTGTATATGATAATGACAATAAAGGAAAAACGCTATGAGCTCAGCTCTACATTACTCGCCCTCTTTGAATGAGAAAGTGAAGACCCCTCTCGATGATACAAAGGCTCATGCTATAAATGTTGATCCTAGCGAAGTTGAAAAATTTAATAAATTGGCTAGCGAGTGGTGGAGCAATAGCGGTGCGTTTGCAACCTTGCATGAAATTAATCCATTGCGTCTGAATTGGATAGAAGAACATATTAAGCGCAGCTATCAAAGCGACAATGATAGCCAAACAGCTGAGACAGGTTTGGCTGGTAAAAAAGTGCTTGATGTTGGTTGTGGAGGCGGTATATTGTCAGAGTCGATGGCACGTCGTGGCGCTGATGTAACAGGTGTTGATTTGGGTACTGAAAACCTGAAAGCGGCGGCGTTACATGCAGAGCAGAGCGGCTTAGAAAATACTTTGCGCTATCAGCATATTCCAGTAGAAGATTTGGCAAAAACGCATGCCGGTCAGTTTGATGTGGTGACTTGTATGGAAATGCTGGAGCACGTACCTGATCCAAGCTCGATTGTGCAAGCGTGTTTTGATTTATTAGCACCAGGCGGTGTTTGTGTATTATCGACGATTAATAGAAACCCTAAATCATACTTATTTGCCATCGTTGGTGCAGAATATGTATTACGTTTGCTTGATCGTGGTACACACGATTATGCCAAATTTATTACTCCAGCAGAATTAGACCAAATGGCAACCAATGCAGGTTTTGTGCGTAAAGACATCATTGGGCTGCATTATAATCCATTGACCAAGCGTTACTGGCTCGCACAAAATGTCGATGTCAATTATATGATAGCGGTACAAAAGCCAATGGCTTAGACCTTTGGTACTGTGCTTGGTTGTTTCGGTGACATCATATTTTATTAACTTTGTTATTTAATTTAAGAGTATTTACTATGGCCCAATTTGTGAAAGCAGTTTTATTTGACCTTGATGGGACATTGATCGATACTGCTGCTGATTTTGTCCGTATCATCGGTAAAATGAGTCGCGAAAATAATTGGCAAGCACCACCTGAAATTGAGATTCGTGAGCAGGTTTCCGCGGGCGCCTCAGCCATGGTGCAATTGATGCTAAGGTATAACGATCAACTTGATCTCAGTGAAGAAACATTGCTTGAGTTTCGTCAGCAATTTTTAGATGACTATGAAGCTGAGATATGTGTTGATAGTTGCGTATTCGGCGCGCTTGAAGAAGTGCTTACAACGCTCGAAGAAAAGAAGGTGCCATGGGGTATTGTCACCAATAAGCCACGTTATTTGGCAGAGCAGTTATTAATGCAAATGCAGTTAGATTCGCGCTGCGCTGTTTTGGTGTGTCCTGATGATGTCTCACGCTCAAAACCTGATCCAGAGCCAATGTATGTGGCGTTAGAAAAACTCGCTATTCCTCGTGGTGCTGCTGGTTGTGTGCTATATGTCGGCGATCATATACGTGATATTGAAGCTGGCAATGCAGCTGGCATGCCAACTATTTTGGCGGCGTATGGTTATATTCCACCTGAAGATCAGAAAAACCTAAAAAAGTGGGGCGCAGACTACATTACCGAAACTGCTGAGCAGCTAAATAAACTACTACTATCCTCTGGTAAGTTTGATTATTTATAGATAGACCCGCCGAACATCCGTATTCTTAATTAAGTTCTATTATTTATAAGTTTTATTACTTAGATTAACACATGAAGTGCAATATCAAAGAGCAGGTGAAAAAGAGGCCTAGA
>NZ_RRYV01000263.1 GCF_014861395.1 Psychrobacter sp. FME13
TTTGAGTAGCTTATCTATGTTTGGCATATCTATTAAGTAAGTAGAGTTCAATAATATACGTTGTGTCTTACAACTACTTTTGCAAGAGGTCTATTTAGCATGTGTTTCATAGATGCCAACGCTTTACCTGGTAGCTGGCTCAATCGCATGGCCAATGCTTGTACACTAGCGTCTAGCTCATCGACACTGACCACACTATTGACTAAGTCTAAACGAGCCATATCTTCAGCTTTGAGCCTGTCACCCAACATTACTAGTTCAGTGGTTTTGGCCGCACCAATGAGCTGATTGAGTAGATAGATACCACCTGCATCTGGAATCAATCCAATATTGACAAAGGCCTGTACGAATTTAGCATTATCAGCCGCAATACGGAAATCACAAGTGAGCGCCAAATTCATACCTGCGCCAGCCACCGCGCCTTCTAATTTAGCGATAATGGGTTTATGAATGTGGCGTAACTTTAAGCTGACTTCTCCAGCGCCCTCGACCATACCTTTTAGTTTGTTTGAAATAACGTCTTTATCCATGCCTTGGGACAGCATTTCTTTGATATCGCCGCCACTGGAAAAATTACCGCCTGCGCCTTGTAAAATAATGACGCGAACCTGATCATCGGCTTCGGCATTATCAAGTGCTTTTAGTACGTCGTTTTTTAATGGTGTGCCAAAAGCATTTAGGCTTTTTGGATCATTGAAGGTAATGGTGGCAATGTGCTGGTCGACATGGTAATCGACAAAAACCTGCGTCATGGTATCTATCCTTGTATAAGTTATTATAGGTGTCTTATCGACGACATAGTACTATATAGTCAATTCTCTAGAAAAGAGTGACAGCGTCTTGCTTGAAGTATCACATATACCTCTGCACTTGGTTGTTTTGCATATTTTTTAAACTGCATTAACTATAGCAGCTTGGTATGATTATAAAAGTGGGTTTTGTGGGCGCTCAAGACACATTGAAGTTTAATAGGCTATGCTAAAATGCTAAAACCCATGTTAGGGGATTATTTATGAAGCTGCTTGAATATTTAGGGATATGTGAGCCTCTTCTATCTATAAAACAAGGAAGTGATTATGCCAACTATCAAAATTAATAATGTGGATATTTATTATGAAGACAGTGCGCCAAATGATGTAAAAAAGCCTGTGATGGTATTTGCACATGGTCTGCTGTGGAATGCGCAGATGTATGACAAACAAGTCGAGTATTTTCAAAGCGACTATCGCTGTATTGCTTTTGATTTTCGAGGACAAGGTCAATCGGAGGTCACCAAGTCTGGCTATGATATGGAAATGCTTACGGAAGATGCGCTAGGACTGCTTGCAGCGCTTGATATTGATAAATGTCACTTTGTTGGGTTATCTATGGGCGGTTTTGTCGCACAGAGAATCGCGCTTAAGCGTCCTGATTTATTACTATCACTTACTCTTTTAGAGACGTCTGCTGATCCTGAAGATCCTAAAAATGTGCCGCAGTATCGTAAGCTTGTCAAAGCCATTCGCTGGTTGGGTGTCAAACGCGTGAGCAACAAGATAATGCCGATTATGTTTGGTAGTAGCTTTTTGGCAGATAAATTAAGGAAATCTGAGCGCAAACAGTGGATCACGATGTTACAAGGAAATCGTAAGGGTGGTGTTATTAAGGCAACAATGGGTGTTATTGAGCGTACAGGAACTTATGAGCAGCTTGGTGATATCATAACGCCGACCTTGATCATCGTTGGTGATGAAGATGTGGCGACACCTTATCCAAAAGCTGAGCGTATGCATTTTGCCATTGCAGGATCTAAACTTGCGATTATTCAAGGAGCTGGACATACAGCGACAGTAGAAGAACCTGAACAGGTCAATCGAGTGATGAGTGAGTTCTTAGCGCATCTAGATGACTGTCAATTGAATTGAGAACACCGTATCCAATTTAAGAGCCTCTATCATATGATGATAGAGGCTTTTTTCAATTGAGGGTTACGTATGTGCTTGCTACATTCGAGAGCTGTATTCGTTATTGCTATGGTAACCCTCCCAAACTTAAGACACCTAATAAATAGAATTAAGCTGCCTGATTGA
>NZ_RRYV01000264.1 GCF_014861395.1 Psychrobacter sp. FME13
CTGCGTAATCAAAATCTCCCAAGTTTAGTTATACGGATTTGACAGCAGGGGTCAGAGTATCCAGATAAGCAGATTCCATCAGGTAAGAGTCTAGAGTTAGTAAAAGATGTGATTACCGTATTTGAGTCACTTCATCCTATAGAGACTCTAGAATCTTCAAAAACAGAATTAAGATATAAAGGCTGGGTTGATAGCAATGATAATAAAAAAACCTTTGCCATCTTTACAGATTATCAAGTGGGTAAAGGCGTCTCTGCTATAGGCGGGGCTGCTGATGCTCGAAATACTAGCCAAGAAGAAAAGGATATTTGTAAGATTAATGGTGACAGTTGCTCTATGCTTTGGGGAAATGCGGTTGTGTACTATAGGACAGGTAAAAACTTACATGCTTTAGTTCATGAGCTTGGGCATAGCTTTGGTTTGGCACATACTTTTCAACGTGAAAGTGATGTAGGCGATTATGTCTCTCCTGCATACAGCTTTTATAGGGGTTATACCGATAATCTAATGGATTATAACGATAAAGCAAATCCAAGTCGTACTCCTCGAGCTGAAATATCCAATCCATTCGAAGGAAACATGCGAGCATTATTTAAATGGCAATGGGATATTTTACGTAGCGATAGAAGCATGAATTATTTCGATACTGAATAGTTACTATAATTAATTCTAGAAGGTTAATATTATGAAAGCGTCCAAACTTATTTTTATAGCAATGTCACTCTCATTAGCAAGCTGTACAAGCTTAAGTACTTCAAAAGTCATAGCTAGTGAGCCAGCACTACTACAAGATGATAAACAGGCAATGATAAATGAACCTGTCAATAATAACAAACCAGTAATATGCTATGAACCACCCGAATATGATAATCCACCGGAACTACCTGATACAGGAGTGCGCAGAGAGACTCCCATTGATATCGTACTGAAAGAGCTATTTATTGAAAGGCTAGAAGCCTCTTCTTTGTGGAGTAAAGTAAGCCACGTTAACTCTTTCAAAAGTGATTTTTCGTTAAGTGAGACAAATGGCTTTCTTCAAGTTCGTAGCAGTTCTACACATGTAAAGAAAATTTCTTATACCCCTCTAGATGTAAATAAAAGAAATAAATATGGACATCAGTTATTAGATCAAGAAAAATTTGCTATGACGGAGATTATTAATTTAGTGATTAATGATCACGAGAAAGCTGCTGCAGTCCTAGATCAGCTTTATCAGCAGTATCTTGTTAAAGTTAAGAATAATGATGTATTGAGTGACGGAGAAACATTGCATAGCTATGTTCGCTATAACGGTATATTGTTTGAGCTGTGGGGTTTAAGTAGAAATACACATCCTTTGGAAGTATGTAATTTCAATATGCTAACAACGCTGACAGTCAGTTAGAAATTGAACATGATTAAACTTATTTTTATAGCAATGTCGCTATCTTTAGCAAGTTGTACAACCTTAAGTACTTCAAAAGTCATAGCTAGTGAGCCAGCACTATTGCAAGATAATGAACAGGCAATAATAAATGAACCTATAAAGCCAGATAAACCAATAATATGTTATGAACCATCAGAATACGATAGTCTACCTGCATTACCTGAAATAGATATATTAAGAGATGCGTCTATTAATATTATTTCTAGAGAACTATTTATCAAAAGACTTAAAGCCTCTCCTTTATGGGAAAAAGTAAGCCGCGCCAACCTTTTCAAAAGTGATTTTTCATTAAATGATATAAACGGGTTTCTTCAAACCAGTGGCGATGGCCCTACCCCAAAGCAGATAAATAAAATTGCTTATTCGCCTTTAAGCGCAAAACAAAGAAATAAATACGGACATCAGCTATTGGATCAAGAAAAGTTTGCTATGACAGAAACTGTTAATTTAGTAATTAACGATCACGATAAAGCTGCTGAAATACTAGACCAGCTTTATCAGCAATATTTAGTCAAAGTAGAAAACAACGAAATTCTAAGTGACGATGAAACCTTACATACTTATATTCGTTACAACAATATATTGTTTGAGCTTTGGGGCATGAACCGAACCAGTCATTCTATCAAAG
>NZ_RRYV01000265.1 GCF_014861395.1 Psychrobacter sp. FME13
ACGCTACTTTAACAAAAACCTCTTATCAGGTGTCCTAAATTAGTTGACCACTACACTTTATGATTATGTTTGATGATCGTATCAGTAAGCATTTAATCTAAAGGGCAGTTACACAGAATTCGGGATGGTCTCAGTATTAGTGTTTAATCTTTGGTAGATAACTCTCTAAAGATTTATTGGGCTTGTTAAAACTTTCAGGCTCTCGCTGTATGATATGAATCATTTCGCGCTTAAATGTGTCATTCTGCATTTTGCCGTCGTAACTTAGGCTCGGATGGTTGTTATAGTCATTCATAAACTGCACGTTATCAACAATCGACTCTATGGTAGCTTGTGACAGGGTGCCATCTTCACTGGTTAGTTTATCTAGTGTTTTCCGGTGGAATTTGAGCGTTAGCCCCTCGTAGCCTTTGCCTCTACTCTTTTTTTTATATTCCACACTAACCTTATAATTTGTACTTTCATTAATCTCTTCTAGGGCTTTATCGATCACATACTTTCGAAGTTCACTAAATTGCTTGTACTTGCCTTTTATACCCATAACATATTTAAAATCTTCAAGTTCATATGCTTTACTGTATTGATACTGTCCGATCCAACACACTATTAATTCATATAAGCGTATTGAGTGGATACTTGATAGCTCACTGATCTCTAACAACTTATATTTAGTAAAATTTGCTTTTAATTGTGTCAGATACGGCAATATATCCTCTGCAAAAGTTAGCGTAATCTTCCCTGTATTTGGGCTAAACAGAAGACTACTAACAAAGCGTGTACGCAATGCTTCATTGTCTGGCAGTGCGATGATCACTTCCCTTTCAAACAAGCGGTTACTAGCTTGCTCAATATCACGATAGATATTTTTTGCGTTGCTATCACTATAAAAAAGCCTTTTTATCTCATCAGCAGTAATAGTAAATTTGGTTTGTTTACTGATATTTGGCGCATCAGGTCTACTATCAATTTGACTAATACAAGTTAGTAAAAGCTCTTTTTCTTTTGTTGTCATCGTATAAGTAGCAAGAACTAAATCATTTGACTGTACGACTAAATTATTTTCCATTTTATATTTCACTATTTCTACGTTTATTAGAATTCCACATGAGACAAACTATCATAAAAATAGTAAAATAAATAGCTATCTTTAAACGACTCTTTTTTTGGCTCATTTACTCTTTTTTTGGCTCATTTACTCTTTTTTTGGCTCATTTACTCTTTTTTTGGCTCATTTACTCTTTTTTCTCTTTGTAAGCTATTGATATCAAAGGTGAAAAAAGGCTCTTAAACAGGAGTAAACAGGAGTAAACAGGATCAAATAAAAACCCTTAAAGAAACGGGTGATAAATTTTTTTGTGGATAAGTAAAAAATCATCACTTAAACAACGTATCTTGCCTAAGCAAATTTTTCCTCAGTAGCGGTTTTTTTGAGGACTAGATTAAGGACTAAATCCTCGCCTAGGTGTATTAGTTCTACTCACTTGATACTGATAGGTCTCTAAACCACCCTGTAGTGCTCTGTGTTGGCTTTCAGACAGCTCTTTGCCATATTGCTCAGTAAACGTCTCTAAAGTGGCTTTAAGAGCCTCTGAGTAGGTTTTACGCTGGGTTGTTGGTAAGGAGTTGACATCACGCAATGCAAGTTTGAGTTGCTCACAGGTTTCATTTAAGGTATCTGCTAAATGTTCTTTGGCAAGCCCTCTTGCCTCAGTTGGGTAGTTATCCTGATTGATGTAATCCGTTAATTCTTCTATATAGCTGAACGATGACATGGTGTCCCGAGTCATTCTCCCTACCTCTCCTGCGCTACCGCCCAGCTCGTCGATGTTACTGGTATTCAATGCCGCTCGTTTTTGATCGATATTGTCTCTGAAATCTGTAAAATGCTGAATCAGTGCCAGATACTGCTCACGTTCAGCGTTAGGATCACGCAACAGCTTGATGATGGATTTGTTGTTCTCAACCAGCGTGTGATCAAAACGTTTGGCCACTTGGCGTAAGTGC
>NZ_RRYV01000266.1 GCF_014861395.1 Psychrobacter sp. FME13
GCTCAATACTTTACCGATACTGACTGAGGCTATAATAGCTATGTCTCTAACGCCGCAACCTCTAACCGTCATTAGCCGTATGATGTCTTCTATTTTAGAGTGACAGCCCTTATAAGTTAAGGCATGGTCACCAATGAATTGACGTTTGCAGTCCTTGCATTGGTAGTTCTGCTTGCCATAGCTTTTTATGCCGTGTATCGAAAAACTGGGACTGTGACAGTCGGGGCAGCTGATATCTATTTGTGTCTTCATAACCTCAAATATATCATCTTGCTTTGGCTGTCACCCTCCTTTATTTCTTCAGCATACTTTCTGACACACCACCAAATATCTAGAGCCAGGCACTCATGTTATTTACTACAAGGGAAGCCTTAAAAATAAATCTTTCTCGAAAGATAGACTATCTAATGCTCCTCACTATTTCGCTATCGCTAAAATCGGTAGAACCTACCCAGACAAAGAAAGTAGTAAAAATGACTTTTTTGCTACCATTACTGACTTTATACCCTTTGAAGAAGCAGTTTTAGCAAAGAGCGACTCCGATTACCTAGAAACAATTCCCGATTCGAGAAAATCTAATTATTGGCGCGATGGGGTACGAGCTATCGATGAAGAAACTTATCATCTTATTAGCTCTAAAGCCACTCCTAACAAAGTTTCAGAGCAAAAGACGGCTTATATCTCAGACAAAACTGGAGGAGATTTTCAGGATTCACTTGAATCTTTCAGTGAAGGCGAAAAATCAAAACGCTATGTGACTAAATACGAAAGAAATCCTAAATACAGAAAGCAAGCGATTGCCATTCACGGTAACTCTTGTGCTGCTTGCGGATTTAACTTTGGAAATTTTTATGGGGAATATGCTGAAGGATTTATTCATGTTCATCATATAATTCCTGTATCAGAATTTGATACACCTAAAGACATAGATCCCGAAACTGATTTAATTCCTCTATGCGCGAATTGCCACTCTGTCGTTCATAGAAAAAAAGATAAGACTTTATCGATTCTTGAAATAAAAAACCTAATAGCGGATAACTCTCTTTAAATATTATAGCTGTGCTTGAAACTTTGCATTATTGATAAATACTATACGAGTATAACTATCAACTTGCCGAAAAACATTTAATCATGAAGGCTTATCTTCAACGAACATCTTTATTTTCATTCCATATATCTTAATAGACACAATTAATAAACTTATCTTAAATTTAGAATACAGAACCGCTCTACTCATTGTCTTTGCACACTGCTAATGTCTATATCGTTAATTAAAAATCATCAGTCAAAGCCCCATATAGGCTTACTGATATCTATTTATAATATTGGAGAAAATATCGATGACAACACTAAATAATAAAGTCGCGATTGTAACCGGTTCATCAAAAGGCATCGGCGCACAGATAGCCATATTACTAGCAGAATCAGGGGCCAAAACCGTTATTAACTATGCAAACGATGACGCCGCAGCCAATGATATCGTCAGCCAGATTAAATCAGCAGGCGGTGAAGCCATCGCTGTGCAAGCAGATGTCAGTGACTCTCAGCAAGTCGCTACGCTGTTTGACACCACCGTCAGTGAATTTGGCAAACCAGATATTTTGGTCAATAGCGCAGGTATGATGATTAATAAACCTATCGCAGAGACCACCGACGAAGACTTTGATCGTACCTTTGCCGTTAACGTCAAAGGCACGTTTAACACATTGCGTGAGGCAGCAGCCAAACTTAATAACGGTGGTCGTGTCGTGAACCTCTCAAGCACGACCACTCGCATGATGTTGCCCACTTATGGCACTTATTGTGCGACCAAAGGCGCAGTCGAGCAGCTGACCCGAGTCTTTGCCAAAGAGATTGGCGAGCGAGGAATCACTGTCAACGCTGTGTCACCCGGTCCAACAGATACCGAGCTATAGTTAGTTCAAAATAAAAGTGTTATGGTCAGGGCAAATATCATAAAACAATTTAGATAA
>NZ_RRYV01000267.1 GCF_014861395.1 Psychrobacter sp. FME13
CTAACTATAAAAATTATCATTTACTCAGCAGAAAAACTCAAAGTTAATTCATTACGAACATAATTTTAAGCGATTTGCTAGATAAATGAGCCAAGATTAGAAGTCATCTTCCTATTTATAGGTAAAGGCTTCAGATAGATTAAACTGAAGAGTTTGATCATGGCTCAGATTGAACGCTGGCGGCAGGCTTAACACATGCAAGTCGAGCGGAAACGATGATAGCTTGCTATCAGGCGTCGAGCGGCGGACGGGTGAGTAACACTTAGGAATCTACCTAGTAGTGGGGGATAGCTCGGGGAAACTCGAATTAATACCGCATACGACCTACGGGAGAAAGGGGGCAGTTTACTGCTCTCGCTATTAGATGAGCCTAAGTCGGATTAGCTAGATGGTGGGGTAAAGGCCTACCATGGCGACGATCTGTAGCTGGTCTGAGAGGATGATCAGCCACACCGGGACTGAGACACGGCCCGGACTCCTACGGGAGGCAGCAGTGGGGAATATTGGACAATGGGGGCAACCCTGATCCAGCCATGCCGCGTGTGTGAAGAAGGCCTTTTGGTTGTAAAGCACTTTAAGCAGTGAAGAAGACCATATGGTTAATACCCATATGCGATGACATTAGCTGCAGAATAAGCACCGGCTAACTCTGTGCCAGCAGCCGCGGTAATACAGAGGGTGCAAGCGTTAATCGGAATTACTGGGCGTAAAGCGAGCGTAGGTGGCTTGATAAGTCAGATGTGAAATCCCCGGGCTTAACCTGGGAACTGCATCTGATACTGTTAAGCTAGAGTAGGTGAGAGGGAAGTAGAATTTCAGGTGTAGCGGTGAAATGCGTAGAGATCTGAAGGAATACCGATGGCGAAGGCAGCTTCCTGGCATCATACTGACACTGAGGCTCGAAAGCGTGGGTAGCAAACAGGATTAGATACCCTGGTAGTCCACGCCGTAAACGATGTCTACTAGTCGTTGGGTCCCTTGAGGACTTAGTGACGCAGCTAACGCAATAAGTAGACCGCCTGGGGAGTACGGCCGCAAGGTTAAAACTCAAATGAATTGACGGGGGCCCGCACAAGCGGTGGAGCATGTGGTTTAATTCGATGCAACGCGAAGAACCTTACCTGGTCTTGACATATCTAGAATCCTGCAGAGATGCGGGAGTGCCTTCGGGAATTAGAATACAGGTGCTGCATGGCTGTCGTCAGCTCGTGTCGTGAGATGTTGGGTTAAGTCCCGCAACGAGCGCAACCCTTGTCCTTAGTTACCAGCGGGTTAAGCCGGGAACTCTAAGGATACTGCCAGTGACAAACTGGAGGAAGGCGGGGACGACGTCAAGTCATCATGGCCCTTACGACCAGGGCTACACACGTGCTACAATGGTAGGTACAGAGGGCAGCTACACAGCGATGTGATGCGAATCTCAAAAAGCCTATCGTAGTCCAGATTGGAGTCTGCAACTCGACTCCATGAAGTAGGAATCGCTAGTAATCGCGGATCAGAATGCCGCGGTGAATACGTTCCCGGGCCTTGTACACACCGCCCGTCACACCATGGGAGTTGATTGCACCAGAAGTGGTTAGCCTAACCTTCGGGGAGGCGATCACCACGGTGTGGTTGATGACTGGGGTGAAGTCGTAACAAGGTAGCCGTAGGGGAACCTGCGGCTGGATCACCTCCTTATAGATGACATTCGGTCAGCAAGAATTCACAACAAGTTGTTCTTTAGTTTAAGCTAGTATTTATTAGCTTTTGCCTTTGTAGGCATACAAAGGCCTGTAGCTCAGCTGGTTAGAGCACCGTGTTGATAACGCGGGGGTCGGCAGTTCAAGTCTGCCCAGGCCTACCATTATTTTACGGGGCCATAGCTCAGTTGGTAGAGCGCCTGCCTTGCACGCAGGAGGTCAACGGTTCGACTCCGTTTGGCTCCACCAT
>NZ_RRYV01000026.1 GCF_014861395.1 Psychrobacter sp. FME13
TTACATCAATTATGGCTACGTCTGATGCCAGCATACTTTTTAGAACACCACCAAAAAAACAATATAAAGTGGTTATAGTAAAAACGATATGGCGTTAACGTATGTTATCTTTTACGATAAATCTTCCAAATACCATTATTGGCAAGTGGATTGTTATAAGCGTCATTACGGCGCTTACGCGGAGTCTGTCTGCTATCGACTATTTTAAAGTCAGGTAGAGCATGGACGATGAGACCAGTACGATAAAAGCGTACCCGTTCAGGCTCTAGCATCTCACCTTTACTGTCGCGGCAAAATACATAAGCACGCAAATCAATAAACTCACGATGTGCCACTAAGCGTGCCTCATCATCGCTGTCAAACACGGCGGACATACGTGCGACTTCTTCAGCGCTATAATCACCGCACTTATCAGTCAGAGCTCCGACTGAGCCAAAGCTTTTAGATTCTTTGGCACGGGTCTTGGTCAGGTGTAATCTCTGAACATGATAGATAAACTGGGGTATCTCAAGGCTAGCTGGTAGCGGTAGATAGTCTGGCGGTAAGTTGGCTGCAGGATAAAATGCCATGGCACGGTCAATCAAGTTGTGCCAGCGTTGCTCGTAAGCCTGTACTTCTGCCAAGTTGCCTTCATAAATAGGCATATCACGAATTTGGCGCAAAACATCAGGTGGAAACTGCTCATCTCGAAAGCTGGCAATATCTTCTTGCAGCGTTGAGAGTAAAACTTTGGCGTGTTTTTTGCCATCTTTTGAAGAAGGCTCATCGATATAGTCGGGAGCGACAAAAGGTGCTGAGCGTCTAGACATGGTATCAGGTCATCAGTTGAGCGTGAATAAGATTTGTGAAGTACAAGTATATAGATTTTATAGTATACAGATTTTACATTAAAAATATGTTGGTAAACTTAGATTTTTTATTGTTTTTGACATGCTTTTACATTGATAGAGGTTAATGTGATATGAGTTCATTTAAAAGAAACAGGATTTACTTTCACTTATTATAAGCCGTGAACTATGAGTGGATATGTTTGCGGTTTGTCTTAACTGTTAATGGCTTCGACTATAGCCAGTAATAGTCATCAATGCTTGTTTTAGACGAAGTTGAGTTGGTGGTTTAGATTACCAACCAACTGGATCAATGTCTAAAGTGAGCTTGAGGTATTTGGCGCTTGGCAAGGCAAGCACTGGTTGCCACCATTGGTTTAATACATAGTGTAGTTGCCTGCGCTCTTTGGCTAACAGTAGTAACTGAACATGATAGCGGCTGTTCTTTTTACTCATTGGTGCATCGATCGGACCCAGTACAGCGAGGCTGTGTGCATTTGGTAGAATGCTAATCGCATCTTTGAGCGCTTGGGTGGGGGCTGCAAGGGTTTTGCCTTCACAGCGTATCAATGCGGCATGAGTATGAGGTGGTAAGCCCATCATTTTACGCTCTTGCAGCAATTCACGAGCAAAGGATAGGTATCCATCTTTTACCAGCTTTAATAATAGCTCATTATCAGGCTGCAAGGTTTGAATCAGTACTTGCCCAGACTTATCACCACGTCCAGCGCGTCCCGCTACTTGGATCATAAGCTGTGCGGTATGCTCAGGTGAGCGAAAATCTGCTGATAGAAATCCACGATCAGCATTAGGCAAACAAACGAGTGTGACATTAGGAAAGTGATGACCTTTTGCGACCATTTGCGTACCGACTAGGATGGCAGGCTTGCCTTCATTGATGCGTTGATAGATATTCTCCCAGCTGTCTTTACGTCGAGTGGTATCACGATCGATTTGAATAATAGGATATAGCTCTTTGCTGGTTTGCGGATTGGCAAAAATAGCGTGTAGGTTTTCGCTTAGTCTTGTCGTGCCCATCCCTTTGGTATCTAAATTTTGACTACCACAATCAGGGCACACTGTTGGAATATAGGACTGCCAGTCGCAATGATGGCATTTTAAATAAGAGCTACCGGCGTAAGTGTTGTGTTGGGACTGGCTATTATAATGAACGGTCAAATGCGCATCGCAGCGTGGACAATCTGCCTGCCAGCCGCAGGCTTCGCATAATAAAACAGGGGCATAGCCGCGACGGTTTAAAAATATTAAGACCTGATTGCCTGCCTCTAGCGTTTCTCGAATCGCGCCAATCAAGGTATCGGTCAAACCTGTGTCATAGCGTGCGCCATCGTCTTGTGTTTGCTGATGGGTGCTCTGTAGGCGAGCATCGATGAGTTGCATGGTGGCAGGATTGGCATTGCCTGGACGGGTTAGTAATTGGCATTCTAGGAGCTTGCCGTCATCAACCAGTTTTAAGTGTTCAAGAGAAGGCGTAGCCGTACCAAGCACTACAGGGATATTGGCTTGTAGCCCTCGGTATAGTGCAACGTCAGCGGCATGATAACGCAATGTATCTTGCTGTTTATAAGAGCCATCATGTGCCTCATCGACGACGATTAGCCCCAAATTGGCAAATGGATATAACAGTGATGAGCGTGTGCCGATGATGATTTGTGCATGACCTGTGCGGCAATCTTGCCATCCTTGTAAGCGATGCGTGTTGTTCAATCCAGAATGCAGCAACACAATATGTGCTGAGAACCGACTGGCAAAACGTGCGCGAGTCTGCGGTGTTAATCCGATCTCTGGCACTAAAATTAAGACTTGCTTACCAGCTTCTAATACTGCCTGCATCGCCTGTAGGTATACTTCAGTCTTGCCGCTACCAGTAATGCCGTTCAGTAAAAATCCGCTATAGCGCTCAGAGTTATGGGCAGCGACAATGGCGTCAACGGCACGCTGTTGCTCATCGTTGAGATCAAGCGGCATTTTTGCGAGTTTGACAGGTGAAGGGCTTTGTTTCGGTTCAATATAGCGCTCGATGAGGCCTTTTTCTTCCAATGTTTTTAAAAAGCTACGCTGCATTCCCTCCAGTAATAAAACATCTTCACTTGCGCCGCGCTCACCATGCAGTTTGAGCATATCAAATTGCTGTTTCTGCTTTTTTGCATTGGTACGGAAATCTTCGTCACTGACATGCGGTAAAATCCGCCAATGTGTAATCAGCAAATCTAATGGTTTGCCCTGACGAACGAGAGTAGGCAAGATAACCGCGAAAACATCACCAAGAGGATAATGGTAATAACGCGATAACCAAGCGGCGAGCTTGAGCATGTTGTCATCTAAAATTGGTTCAGCATCCAAACACCTATTGATAGGTTTGAGCTTATTGATGGGCACGCTGCTATCAGCTTCAGAAATATGAGCAATCACAATACCGATTAAAGTTTGACGACCGAATGACACTTCGACGCGGCTGCCAAGAGGTGGCATGGGAGTCGGTGCGGTATTTGGTAACGTATGGATATCTGCTGGCAGGCTATAATCAAATACCCGATAGAGGGGCACAGGCAGAGCAACTTGTACCAACATAGAATACCCCTATAGCTTATCAATGGTTGAATAATATACTGGTGCGAATGGTAAAAGTAAGTGCAAAATACATGCGATGACGAAGCGAAAGTGATGAAGCATAAGTAATGAAGCGTAGATGATGAAGTATGATAGCAATAAGCCCAAATAACTATATTTGGGCTTAATTTGGGCTTATTTTAAAATGGGCTTAGGTACTTAAGGTCTTTCGAAGCTAAGTACTGTCACTCACTATTACTATTCGATGTATAAGATAGACTCAATCTCGACCACACCACCTTTAGGTAATGCTGCTACTTGGACGGCAGCACGAGCAGGATACGGCTCGCTTAAATTGGCAACGAATACTTCGTTCAATACCGCAAAATCACTCAAATCAGTTAACGACACATTGAATTTAACCACGTCATTTAAACTGCCACCAGCAGCTTCACAGATAGCTTTGATATTTTCAAATACTTGTTCTGCTTGTGCTTTAAAGCCTTCTCTTAGCTCCATTGTATCAGGATCAAAGCCCAATTGACCTGAAATATAAACAGTGTTGCCGACTTTTACCGCTTGAGAATAAGTACCAACGGCCGCAGGCGCTTTATCAGTTTGAATAGTTTGACGAGTCATGTTTTTTTCCTTTTTATACTTTTCTGGTTTGGTAGATAGTTGCATATCATCATTTAGTAAAATCCAAACTTACCTATGCAAATGATGGTATGCATCAATTTTTTGTATCAACAATTAAGTGAGTCAGTTTATCATTATTTTTACGTTTTCTAAAATTGCCACATCAAATATTAATCATTTTATTAAGTGGTTATTGATGATAGATCATGGTGATTACTATAGTTGATACAGACGCATGATATTCGGAAAACCAAGTAATGAACGTAGCTCTCGAATACCCTGTGCTAAATGATTGCGACTACGGACAATGATATGAATGATGGTATCACTACTTCGGACATCGACGGCTTCAATACCCATATTCAACTGACGTAAATGATAAATAACTTCAGTGATTTGTTCGTCGCTGAGGGCGATAGATAGCTTCAAATAAGCATGAAAGCGAATTTTTCCAGTGTTTTTTATATCGTATTCATCTGGGCTGCCTTGTTTGACTGCTTCATCACTGCGCCAGCGTAGCTGAATTACCTGATAAGGATTGTCTTTGCGAATCTCATCTAAGGAGAAGCATTTGTGTCGATGTACGACCAAGCCATGACGTGATAGGTGACCGACGATAGGGTCGCCATAAATGGGGTGGCAACAGTTGGCAAAGTCTAGTTCTACTCCAGATGTGTTAACGATTAACTGCTGTGGTTGGGTCATGTCCTCGCTATGTTCCCGTGCTTGCAAGTCACGTACTTCATCACTGAATAAGCGAGTCACGATGAGCTGTGGTAGTAGTGTACCGGAGCTTATTTGTTCAAACAGTGCGTCTTTTTCTGTTAGTCCACGCCATTCTGTTAGGTTTTTCCAGTCACTTTCTGTTAGATCATCTAGGTTTTTTTGATAGGTTCTTAGCGCTCTAGCTAATGCTTGCTGACCGTGAAGTTTTTTGTCTGCAGCAGATAGGTCTTTAAACCATCGCAAAATCTCTTCGCGAGCTTTATTGGTCACCACAAAACCTAGCCACTCTGCTTTGGGTTCTGAGTGTTTATCAACTTCAATTTCGACAAGCTGCCCATTTTTTACGACTGTACCGAGTTTGGCTGTTTTACCTTCTATATTAGCGCCAATGGCTACATTACCTACCATAGGTCCGACGGCATAAGCGAAATCTAGCGCGGTTGCACCTTGTGGTAGTTCATAGGCGCGGCCTTTTGGGCTATAACAGATTATTTTGCTGGAATGTAGGTAATCCATGAGCTCATTAATCGTAGCGACGGCTGCGGAAAAATCGGGGCTCTGTTCATTTAAATTGTCTTCATCGACCAAGTCTTTCATATTACGCAAGGAGGCTTGAATGACGGATTGACTGACATCGGAGGCGTGCTCTGCACCAATAACGCCAAGCCTTGCTGCGCTCTGCATTTGCTTGGTTAAAATAGTTACTTTGACCACATCGTTATCACGCTCATAGATTAGCGTCAGCGATTGATTTCCGCCGGGTAGCGGCCGACGAATATTATCAGCAATATGTGTATCATCAATCTGATACTTTTTGATCAAATAATAAGCCAGCTTGTCACAAGCATCGACATTATCTAAGACAATTTCAAAAGCATAATGACGTAGTAGAGCATTGATTTCTCCACGATTGCGGAAAAACTGACGGTATATCACCACGCGATTGTCCAAGACAGTGACCAGTCCATTCAATCCTAAATTATTGAGCACAATACTCAAGTAGCGATGAATGGCTTCTCTCTGAAAGTTACGTCCTAGACCATGCTGCAGTAATTTATCAGACAGTTTGTTGTACATGTCAGAGTCAAGATTTCGATAACAAAGTACCTCAATATAGTCAGCAATGTCGTTGAGACCCATTAAACGCGCAAATGGCACATAAAAGTCCAATGTTTCTTGTGCAGTGGCACGCTGCTTTTCGGGACGTACCGCATCAAGTGTAGACATATTATGTAAGCGATCAGCAAGCTTGATGATTAGCACACGCGGATCAGCAAGTGTGGCTGTCAAAATCTTATGAAAAGTGGCGGCTTTATTTTGTTGTTTATTGTGTGAGGATGATTTTAGCTTGGTCACACCATCGACCAATCTTGCCACTACTTTGCCATAGCGCTCCTCAAGTTGTTCGTCGCTCACTTCAGTATCTTCGACGGTATCATGCAAAATTGCGGCAATGATAGTGTCTCGATCTAAGCGAAAACCTGCCAGTATCTCAGCGACTGCAATCGGGTGAGTGATATAAGGTTCCCCTGATTTGCGCTTGTCTTTAATATGCGCAATGTCACCGAACTCACAGGCATCAATAATGTCACAGCGTTCATTAGCAGTGAGATAACCTACTGAACGTAGCAAGTTGTATTGAGCGTCATCGACTAGGTGATGACTGAGTTTGGGTAAGGTTTGACTCATAAAGTAACGATCCTGTTTTTCATTACCTATCTGCCTGACTGTCTATCGAGGTAAATGGTGACTGAGTGAGTGCTGGAATACTAAAAATTTTGAGAAAAAGCTGAAAATGAATGAGTAATCCTCTAATTAATCGTAAATCACATTCAATGTCAACTGCTAAGCGAGTCGGGATGATAAAAATTTATAAATTCTAGGCGAATGTGAGATTGTGAAGTATCAATCATGATTAAAACAGCCCAAATGCTATCGTTATAATAATAAAAACCACAGACTATGCTGTGGTTTTTATTATTAAGATGTTATCACTATACCTTATCTTAGCAAGTCATTCATTAAAAGCTATGATCGCCTGATAGCGCTAAATCTAGTGAACTGGTCGCAAAGTTGTGCTCTGGCTGATTGATGATATCGCGAGTGATTTTACCAGCCGCAATTTCACGTAATGCCAATACAGTAGGCTTGTCGTTATCAACGTCAACCATTGGCTCAGCGATACCTTTGGCCAATTGACGTGCACGCTTGCTTGCCACTAAAATCAGCTCAAAGCGATTATCAACATTATCCAAACAATCTTCAATCGTCACTCGTGCCATAAATAGCTACCTCAGTTGTTTTTATTAGTGACGGACCTTGCCCGCTACTCAATAAAAATAATATCAAAAATATAAAAGGGGAATAGCTAGACATTATAGCATTTTTTGCTCAAGCGCGTAGTTGCTTTTTATCTCGATGCGTTCAATTAGCAGATAATTTGATTCTAGTGCTCGCTTTTTGCATCTGTTTTATTACCGAGTAAGTTGCTAATAGTACGATGATAGCGCTGCTGTTGACGTTTTAAAGTTTGTCTATCAGCCACGATGATAGCTTTTAATTCTGTCAGAGCCACTTCAAAGTTGTCATTAATAATTACAAAATCAGCGTTCACATACTGTGACATCTCATTGACTGAACCTGCCAAACGCTGCTCAATAACCTCTATACTATCTTGTGCACGAGTTGATAAGCGTTGACGCAAAGTGGCAATACTTGGCGGTAGAATAAAAACCATTGTTGCTTCTGTAAATATTTCTTTGACTTGTAATGCACCTTGCCAGTCAATCTCTAAAATGACATCAACGCCTGCCTCTAGTTGTGAACGTACGCTTTGTTCGGAAGTACCGTAATAGTTACCAAAAACTTCGGCATGCTCTAAAAAACTGCCTTCATCAATAGCATTTTTGAACGTGTTTATATCAGTAAAGTGATAATGATGACCGTCAATCTCGCCAGGACGCGGTGAACGTGTTGTGTGTGAGACGCTGACGGTTAAGTCATTGGTGGTGGCAAGTAATTGCTTTACCAGTGAGGTTTTACCTGTACCGGAGGCTGCGGTAATAATAAACAATGAACCTGTCATACAATTTGTCCTAATGGAATGTGTTCTGATAGAAATTAAAGACTGGTAAAAAGAAAAATCGCCATCATACAAGGCAATGAAAACCATAATGAATATGTCATTATAAACTGCTTTGATGGTTTTTATTTTACGTAAAGCCACTCTTGCAACGTGTTATTGGCGTATCAGCGATGTACATATTACTGCCTTTAGTACACTACTATTTTCAAGAGTAATGAAAGAAAATTATGCTAAAGTAGCATAATAAATTCGTCCCAATGTTTGAATTGAAGCCTTTAAAATAAGCTTTAACTATAAATTATCTAATGATAGGCCCTTTTATGCAAATTTATCTTGCCAATCCACGTGGGTTTTGTGCTGGTGTGGATCGAGCGATTGCGATTGTAAACGAAGCATTGACACGCTTTGAACCACCTATTTATGTCCGCCATGAAGTGGTACATAACAAATTTGTCGTCTCTGACTTGGCCAATCGTGGTGCCGTCTTCGTTGAAGAGCTTGACGAAGTGCCGGATGGTTCAATCGTCATTTTTTCCGCCCATGGAGTATCAAAGGCGGTCGAAGATGAGGCAGAACGTCGTGATTTGACGGTATTTGATGCGACATGTCCTTTGGTCACTAAAGTACATATTGAAGTGGCCAAGTTTGCACAAGAGGGCATGGATGCGGTACTGATTGGTCATGCTGGGCATCCAGAAGTCGAGGGCACCATGGGACGCTTTAATCGCCGTCATGGTGGACATATTCATTTGGTCGAAAATGAAAGTGATGTCGCCGCATTGACCGTGCAAAACGATGAGCGCTTAGCTTTTGTCACGCAAACGACATTGTCTATGGATGATACAGCACGTGTCATTGATGCATTACGTGACAAATTTCCTAGTATCCAAGGTCCACGTAAAGATGATATTTGCTACGCCACTCAAAACCGTCAAGATGCGGTAAAAGATTTGGCCAGTCGCTGTGAAGTGGTTTTAGTCGTTGGTTCACCAAATTCATCAAACTCTAATCGTCTGCGTGAGTTAGCAGAGCGTATGGATTGTCGCGCTTACTTGATTGACAATGCCCGTGAAATGGATAGCAGTTGGTTGGATGGCGTGCAGAGTATTGGTGTGACTGCTGGTGCATCAGCGCCTGAAGTATTGATTCAAGAAGTACTACAGCAGCTACAAGATTGGGGTGGTGATTTACCTAGCGAGTTGTCAGGTATTGAGGAGAATGTGACGTTCAGTCTGCCTAAAGCATTGCGCATCCCGATTACCCAAGTGGGTAAGTAAGGTCAGATATAGGAGCTTAGGGTATGTCGTTTATTGGCAGTGTTTGATACTGTAAATCTCACCATCTAAATGATGACATGCCTTAACAAAAATCAGCTATTATAAAAGCTGTTGACCAAAAACAACCTACTATGAGCAAAGTAGAATGAAAAAGCAAAAGAGTAGATTTGTCTTAGCAAGTGCCACTCTGACTGAAGTTAATCAGCAATTAAAAATGAATATGTTGGTGACTGTGGTAGTGATATTTGTGCTGTTTATGAACATGATGAAGTTCATGGCAGAAAAAACGTTTTTTTATGCAGCTCTAGTAGTATTGATGGTTGTTTTATTATTTTTTATAAGAAAGGCTCGTAATATTCTCATAATAAGAAAGCAAGAGTTGACGCAATAAAATAAAGAGTACGAAATATAGGACAGTTATGGCAGCTTATTACCAATTTATCAAACGTGAACAGCAGGACGATGGTGTCACTGTTGCTTATTATAAGCCAACTGAGCATGCACAAGGTGCTTGGAATGAGCACGAGCAACACATGGCACCAGCAACAGGATTGCTGACTGCTGAGCTCACAGGCTATGTCCCGCAAGCAAATACCCGTGTTGCTCGTATCAGCCTTGATATTTTAGGGCTGATACCGCTTGATGATTTTACCATTACCACGCGTTGTATTCGTCCAGGCAAGACGATTGAGCTTATTGAGGCGGTAATGAGCAGTCGTGGCCGTGACGCTATCATTGCTCGCGCGTGGCGACTCATGACTCAAGACACCAGCTCGATAGCAGGAATTGAAGATCGAAAAGCCAAACACAAACCTGAAGACTTGCCAGTTTGGAATGATATGCAAGGCTGGCCGGGCGGTTTTATTGAGAGTGTGCGCTTAGTTGCTGACCCTGAGCGTCGACCTGGTAAAGGCATGGTATGGATAACCAATGATGTAGAAATGGTAGAGGGCCAGCTTACTGATGATATGGTGCATTTAGTGGGTATGGTTGATACTGCCAATGGTGTTGTACCGCGACTCGGTCTCGGTTTATCAGGGTTAGAGTGGATGTTTCCTAATACTGATTTACAAATTCACATGCATCGTGTGCCGAAAGGCCGTTGGCTCGGTATCGAAGCTGTACAACAGTACGGCGATGACGGCATAGGGCTTACCAGTGCCGTATTGCATGATGTACATGGGCCTTTTGGGCGTAGTGAGCAAATTCTGACCATTCGTCCGATGCCTCGCTAGTTTTTAACCTTCTCTATTGTTTGGTAAAACAAAACAAAAATATATAGTTAATTTATTTTACAAATTTATAGTAATCGGTTGTAATGGTTCTAACAAAACAATGTTATTGCACTTAAAGGTTACTATGAAAACAGATAGTCGTTTTTCGAAAAAATTTACTACTCTTCTGGATATATTGATAGAAGCTTATTCAGAATAGGTTTTGTACTTTAAATGATTTACTATCCAAAGGAGAAGACCCGTGAGCGATAAAAAATGTCCATACGCACCTACACAGTTAACAATGGGTAATGGTGCACCAGTTGCTGATAATCAAAACAGCATGACCGCAGGTAAGCGCGGACCCTTATTGGCGCAAGATATTTGGCTAAATGAGAAGCTAGGTAACTTTGTTCGTGAGGTTATCCCAGAGCGTCGTATGCATGCCAAAGGTTCTGGTGCATTTGGTACGTTTACTGTGACCAATGACATCAGTCAATATACTCGAGCCAAAATATTCAGTGAAGTGGGCAAGCAGACCGAGATGTTTGCGCGCTTCAGTACAGTTGCAGGTGAGCGTGGTGCTGCTGATGCTGAGCGTGATATTCGTGGCTTTGCGCTAAAATTTTATACAGAAGAGGGCAACTGGGATTTGGTAGGTAATAACACACCAGTATTCTTCTTACGCGATCCACGTAAGTTTCCAGATTTAAACAAAGCCGTAAAACGTGATCCACGTACCAATATGCGCTCGGCGACCAACAACTGGGACTTTTGGACTTTATTACCAGAATCCTTTCATCAGGTTACCGTGGTAATGAGTGATCGTGGTATCCCCGCCTCATATAGAAACATGCATGGTTTTGGCTCGCATACTTATAGCTTTTGGAATGAAGCCAACGAGCGTTTTTGGGTTAAGTTTCATTTTCGTACTCAGCAAGGCATCAAAAATTTGACCGATGCTGAAGCAGCCGAAGTCGTTGCTATGGACCGTGAAAGCAATCAAAAAGACTTATATGATGCCATTGAAAATAGTGATTTTCCAAAATGGAAGCTCTATGTGCAAATCATGCCAGAAGCTGAGGCTGATACCGTTCCTTATCATCCATTTGATTTGACTAAGGTATGGCCAAAAGGTGATTATCCTTTGATAGAGGTTGGTGAGTTTGAATTGAACAAAAACGCTGATAACTATTTTGTTGATGTTGAGCAAGCAGCATTCGCACCAAGTAATTTGGTGCCGGGTATCAGTGTCTCACCAGATAAGATGCTACAAAATCGTTTGATTAACTATGCCGATGCCCAGCGTTATCGTGTTGGTGTTAATCATCAGCAGATTCCTGTCAATAAACCACGCTGCCCAGTGATGAGCAATCACCGTGATGGTCAAGGACGTGTCGATAATAATTATGGTAGTCGTCCACACTATGAGCCAAATAGTTTTAGCCAATGGCAGGAGCAGCCGGATTATGCTGAGCCACCATTGAAAATTGATGGTGATGCAGCACACTATGATTTTCGTGAAGATGATAGCGACTACTTTAGCCAACCCCGTGCGTTATTCAATTTAATGAGTGCTGAGCAGCAGCAAGTATTATTTGAAAATACCGCAAGAAATATGGCTGGCGTACCTGACTTTATTCAGTATCGTCACATTCGTAATTGTAATTGGTGTGACCCTGCTTATGGTGAAGGTGTGGCTAACGCATTAGGTTTAAGCGTTGAAGATGCAATGGCAGCTCGTGACTCAGATCCAGCGCGTCACCTTGCTAGCTGTTTATAATTAATAGGTACCATACGTAGACATGGTACGAAAGCCATTAAGCTTTTGATTTTCAATATAATGACACCACCTTAGGGAACTAGGGTGGTGTTTTTTATTGAATAAATGTTTTTAGCTTGAAATTTTCACCTATGCCCCTATTAGTATAAACAGCTTAATAGTATTTAACGCTAGAGCGGTTTTGATATTATTAGAGCCTTTTTGATGTGTTTTACTGTTACTTATAATAAGTTTTTAATGGAATTTAAAGGAGTGTTTTATGAGTGAAGCAACTCAAGCCGATGGCCTAAACCCTGAATTAAAAAAACATACATTTGAAGCAGAAGTAGCGCAGTTGCTACACTTAGTGACGCATTCGCTATATTCTAATGCGGATATATTTGTGCGTGAGTTGGTCTCAAACGCCTCGGATGCTTGCGATAAATTGCGTTTTGAAGCAAATAATGACGATAGCCTTTATGAAGATGATGGCGAGCTAAAAATTCGTATCGATCTTGATGAAGAGGCGAAAACCATTACCTTTACCGATAATGGTATTGGTATGAATGAAACAGATGCTATTGAAAATTTAGGGACAATTGCTAAGTCAGGTACCAAAGCATTTTTGGATAAATTATCTGAATCACAAAAGCAAGATGGTCAGTTAATTGGACAGTTCGGTGTGGGTTTCTACTCAGGATTTATCGTAGCGGATACGATTAGCGTTGAATCACGCAAAGCTGGAGAGCCTGCTGACAAGGGTGTACGCTGGGTATCAGACGGTACAGGTAGCTTTACAGTAGAACCTATCACAAAGGTCGCTCGCGGCACTGCCATCACTTTGCATCTCAAAGAAGAGTACTCTGAAGGTGAAGACAGCTACTTAGATCGTGGTAAAATTAAGCGTTTAGTCAATAAATACTCAGATCACATCAGCTTACCGATTCAAATGCGTAAAGAAATCTGGCAAGAAGACGTAAAAGAAGATGAGAACGATGACACGCCGGCTAGTGGCGAGATGGTATTGACTGATGAATGGGAAACCATCAACAAAGCCAGTGCATTATGGACACGTTCAGCATCTGAGATTGAAGATGATGAGTATGTTGATTTTTATAAAAACATCTCGTATGACATGGATGCACCGCTTACTTGGACGCACAACCGTGTTGAAGGTCGTGTTCAGTACACTCAATTGTTATATATCCCCAAAAAAGCACCAGCGGATTTGTATACTCGCGAACAGCAACATGGTCTGAAATTGTATGTTAAGCGTGTCTTTATTATGGATGAAGCCGAGCAGCTCCTGCCGATGTACCTACGCTTCGTCAAAGGTGTTATCGACTCAGCCGACTTACCATTGAACGTTAGCCGTGAGCTACTACAAGAGTCACGTGATGTAAAATCTATTCGTGATGGTAACGCTCGTCGTATTCTGACGACATTGGCAAGTTTGGCCAATAGCGAAGACAGCGATAAGCAAGAGAAGTTTGCTCAGTTCTATGCTGAGTTTGGTGATGTCATCAAAGAAGGTTTAGGCGAAGACATGGGCAATCAAGAACGTATTGCCAAGTTGCTTCGTTATGCGACGAGTACAAGTGACAAAGTTGAAACTAGCTTTGAAGACTACAAAGGTCGCATGAAAGAAGGCCAAAAAGCCATCTATTATCTAACAGCTGATAATTTGGCAGCGGCAAAGAACAGCCCTCAGTTAGAGTTGTTCAAAAAGAAAGGCATCGAAGTTATCTTGATGACCAGTCGTGTTGATGAATGGGCAATGAATTTCTTGACCTCATTTGATGAAACACCGCTACAAAACATCGCCAAAGGTGCAGTGGATTTAGGTGATTTGCAAGATGAAGCTGAAAAAGCAGAGGCTGAAAAAGCAGAAGAAAGCTTAAAGCCGGTGGTTGATAAGCTAAAATCTGCTCTAGGCGAACGAGCTAAAGATGTAAAAGTATCCACTCGTTTGGTTGATAGCCCAGCTTGTTTGGTTGTGGGTGAGGGTGAGCTATCACCACAGATGATCCAAATGCTGAACCAGATGGGACAAGATGTACCGGAGAGCAAGCCAACGCTCGAAGTAAACCCTGAGCACCCATTAATCAGAAAACTTGAAAGTAGCGAGCAATTTGATGACTTGGCTCAAGTGATTTTTGATCAAGCATTATTAGCAGATGGTGGTCAACTAGATGATCCAGCGGCTTATCTAAAACGTGTTAATGAGCTATTGATGAAATAATGGTTATTATTTCATCAACAAAGAGGTCTTGCTTGCAAGACCTCTTTTTTATTTTTAATTTGCATATGAGTAATTTTACAAATCAGTCTTATCCTCTAGACTAACAATCCGTTACAATTAAGATAGATTAGCAAGCTAGACTGTTAGTCCTAGTTTTCAGTTTTTGCTTTTCACCTCTTATAATCATTTCATAGTGAATCAAATATAAACTTGCTGTCCATCTGACTCGTTGAAAAGTCAATAAACGATATCAGATGATACAAATAGTAAAACACTTATCATTGGCTCACTTTATTTTTCTCGGCTGGCTAGAGGTTTAAGTCTTTGTCACTTGCGTCGTTAAAAACTGTATCGCTTCAGCGCTTTTCGCTCAACTTCGCTGCCAATATTATTGCCACTTTGTGGATGTTGGTAGGGTCAACCCGTGCGTTTTCTTGGGTCAAACCGACTTTTATGCAGTTTGCTGTGTTTGCACTATCAGCACTTGGTAGCAATGTGCTGTTTTCGTGGTTGGCTGCGGAAAATAGTAGTGTCTTTAATGAGCAGGGGCTGGTTAGCTATTTGATTTGGCCAATGATTATCCTGTTGGGTGGCATTATCTTGGCACGACGTGCAGGCAATCAAGCACTGGTATTTGTACCAGTGGTGTTATGGTTGGTCGCTGATACATTGTCAGCTTTATTACAAAGCTTAGTACAATACTTGAGTAGTTATGGTTGGCTGCCTGATTGGAGCTATTCATTTTTACCCATTTTATTTTTAGTGCTGTTTTTATGGCAGACATTGGCATTACTATGGATTTTTTTCCATCGTTTCCGGCTGCCTTGGTGGGAGCGAGTGATTGTATTGGTAGGTGCTGTTGCACTTTTGACAATTTGGCAGCGTAATGTTACTGACCAACCCATATTTAAGCAGATTCCTATAGAGCCAGTTTTAGAAGAAGCTGCATTATATGAGCAGCCACGTCTATTGCAACAAGCTTTAAATAGTATTGATCCAAGTATCTTGGGAAAAACCGACTGGTACTTTATGGGTGTTGCAGGGTTCTCGGATCAAAATGTCTTCCGTTCTGAAATTAATAAAGTACGTGAGTTATTTGATGTACGCTTTGGTACTAGTGGCCATTCTCTATCATTAATCAATAATACTTATAGCTGGCTAGATGAGCCAATCGCTACCAAAACTAGTATTTTACGCGGTTTAAAAAGAATCGGTCAGCAGATGAATGCTGACGAAGATGTATTATTCCTCACACTATCCTCACATGGCAATGAGAACATCATACAACTCGCCAATCCACCATTAGCAATGGAAAACTTAGATGCAGCCTGGTTACGTGCTGCTTTAGATGATTCAGGCATTCGTTGGCGGGTGATTGTGGTCTCTGCTTGTTATTCAGGATCATTCATCGATGAGTTGGCATCTCCGACCACGGTAGTGATTACAGCATCAGCTACTGAAAAAGCTTCATTTGGCTGTACCAATACCGCAGAGATGACCTATTTTGGTCAAGCGTTTTTCGCTGAAAGCATGCGAGACAACACCAGCTTTGAGTCTGCCTTTAAAGATGCTCGTCTACGTGTCAGTGAAAAAGAGAGTTTGATGGGTTTTGAATCGTCAGACCCGCAGGTGTTTATTGGTAGTCTTATGGAAACGGCTTTACCTGCGTTTGAACGAGTACTATTTGATAAAGCACGACCATCAGTTGCTAGCATCACTGAGGACTCCAATACGACTGTTATTCCTATCGGGGATAATAATGAGGTGAGTCCGCCAATGGTGACGACAGTCATAACCACGGAATAAGTATCTGCTATTCATTTATAAGGGATGACATTATAGAGGCTTTTTGATAGAAGCTTTTATAAGTCATCATGTGTTTTTCTTTAGATAAAAGGAGCGTTACTCATGAATCATTCTTACAATCACAGTTTGTCTGCCAATTCACAACTCACTCAACAAAGTGTGAATCGCTGTTTTGATGGAGAGCAACATTATTATAGCCATCAATCGGCAACGACTAAAACGCCAATGACGTTTAGTGTTTATCTACCGGATGAAGCACTTGCTGGCCGTCTTTGCCCAGCAGTTTTGTATTTATCAGGCCTCACTTGTAATGCTGACAATGTTACGCACAAAGCACATTTTCAACAAAAATGTAGTGATCTTGGCATGATATTTATCGCACCTGACACCTCTCCTCGCAGTAGTGAAGGCAATGATGTGGCCAACGATGAGCGTTATTTTGTTGGGCAAGGCGCTAGTTACTATGTTGATGCCACGCAAGCACCTTGGGCAGAGCATTTTAATATGCAAAGTTACATCGTCGATGAGCTACATGATTTGCTACGTTCAGAGTTCCCGATTCAAAGTATTGGTATCACAGGGCACTCTATGGGTGGTCATGGCGCATTGTTATTAGGCTTTAAGTTTCCAGGAAAATTTGTCAGTGTCTCAGCATTATCGCCAGTATGTGCAGCCAGTGAGTCAGCGTGGGGAGAGGCTGCCTATACAGAATATTTTGGTGATGATAAATCACTATGGTTACAATCAGATGCCTCAAAAGTGATTGAAGAAGTTGGTCAGCAGTATTCGAGTATTTTGGTCGATCAAGGTGCTGATGACAATTTTTTAGCAGAAGGTCAACTACAAACTGCTAAATTGCAGCAAGCTTGTGAAAAAGTAAAACAGCCTTTAACCCTACGCTATCAAGCGGGTCACGATCATAGTTATTACTTTATTCAGAGCATCATTGATGATCATATCGAACATCATTGGCGCATGGCGCAACTTAGCTAGGCACTGATATCGAGCTATTTTCGCTATGCTGTCAGAACTAGAACCGAGTATTTAAAAGGTAAATTTATGGCAAGTTATCAAGACTCAACGGCATTTAATGCTAGTACGCGTTCTGTGTGCGATCAGCAATCAGACGCTAGCGCTGCGAAGTCAGCGCTGGCGACTATGCAAGCAGATATGGATGCAGCGTTAAAGAACAAGCAGCAGACCAGTCATGAAAATAACGACCAAATATCTCAAGTCCAGTCAGAAGCGTTTATTGCAAAAAACGTCAACAGCGAGGGTGAGCAGGTGCTTGATGAGTCGCAACACTCACGAGTGATAGAGATGGCATGGGAAGACAGAACACCATTTGGGGCAATAGAGTATAGCTACGGTCTCAATGAAGCTGGTGTCATTAAGCTCATGCGTCAAACGCTAAAGCCATCATCTTTTCGCTTGTGGCGTCAGAGAGTCAGCAGCCGTGCGACCAAACATCAAGCGAAACGTGATTTTGGCGTGGGTCGTGCTTACTGTAAAACTCAGTATAAGCCGCGATAGTTTTTTTATTCAATATCGATGCATGAAAGGCTTATAATAGTGTATAAGCCAGCATCTAACTTTTATTCTATCAGTACTTTATTTACATATAAATTAGGTAGTTCTACTATGATTAGCCCTTCTAAGCCATATCTAATAGCCCCATCCATACTTTCAGCTGATTTTGCACGTTTAGGAGAAGAGGTTGAAAAGGTATTAGAGTCAGGTGCCGATGTAATTCATTTTGATGTGATGGACAATCATTATGTACCCAACTTAACATTTGGTAGTATGATTTGTCAGGCATTGCGAGATTATGGTATTGATGCTCCCATTGATGTACACCTTATGGTATCACCAGTTGATAGCATGATTGAGCAATTTCTAGAAGCGGGTGCGAGCGTTATCACTTTTCACCCAGAAGCGAGTGGACACATTGATCGTTCGTTACAATTGATTAAAGATGGTGGTGCAGAGTGTGGTTTGGTATTGAACCCAGCGACTCCGCTGCATTATTTAGATTATGTCATGGATAAAGTGGATCAAATCTTACTAATGAGCGTCAACCCTGGTTATGGTGGCCAATCATTTATTGAAGGTACCTTAGAGAAGGTTCGCCAAGTTCGCCAGCGTATTATTACAAGCGGTCGTGATATTAGACTAGAAGTGGATGGTGGTATCAAAGCCAATAATATTCGTGCGATTGCAGAAGCAGGTGCTGATATGTTTGTTGCAGGTTCTGCGATATTTAATCAAGAAGACTATAAAAATGCTATTGATGAGATGCGCGCAGAGCTGGCACTGGCTAACGGTAAGTAATTGTAGTCAGTAGTTATAGCCAAATGACATAGCATGTTTTTTGACCTGATTTATGGACGCATCAAAAACTCACTCAAAAAATATGCTTATATATGGCCATCAAATACGCCCCACGATTAATGACGTAGTATGGTTCATTATGAAGTACGATTCACAATGATATATGATAGCGAGTTACACAAAGGTGAAGTATGAATACAAACAATTCAACCGACTTGTCAACGCCGTCTGAATCAGAGACAAGCTCAGCACAGCAACGTCAGGAACAGCCAATACAACGCAGTTTGGTACCGAGAGGTATTACCATTGGCTTAGCAATGTTTGCACTTGTGCTTAGTCTAGCAGGGTATGGTTTTCGCTTGATGGTAGGCGATGATGTAGGAGAGGTAGTACGTCATGCAGCCGTGATAGTACCCTCGTTTATGATTGGTATTCCCCTGTTTTTTTGGGTAGGCTCACGTATAGTTAACAAGATTAAAGGCATGCATATAGAGGGATGGAATGCGATTAGTTTGGGTTATTTAACGTCTTGTATCTCGATGCTATGGTTGATGGGCACTTATAGTTGAATGATTTTATAGTCAGTACTTTATAAATTAGACATGCTGCCAACTATACAGATTATTTATGATGCTATCACTGATACTGCTGCATAATTAATATGATGTTTTTATAAGTTTTTTACACACTTTTTAACCACTAAGTCATGCTCTATAAGCATGACTGGAATTTCACATGCGAATCATGCCTACTAATATTGCCAATATTATCTACCCAAAAGACTTACCAAATGGTTTGTTTACTAGTTTGATCATAGCATGTTTGCTACTAGGGTTATCCTCGTTGCGTCATGGTACGGACTTTCAAGGTTGGCTCAATGTCATGGAAAATTGGCTGATTATGCTGTTGATACTGCCTACTGCTACCGCCACGGTGGCACTGCCTTTTAAATATCGCGATCCAACTCTTGAGCTAAAACTGGTTTATTATTTGGGGATGTTCGTCGCTTTCTTATTTACTTTAGGAAAACTGCGTTACTGGCGCTGATTTTTTCATAAGTTTTATGCTTAAGTGGTTACCTATAGAGAAGACTTATGTGACAGCACTTGAATTTGATGGCCAAAGCGTCCATTGTATAAGGACGATGATCTCCCCGTATTGCTGTAAGAGGTTAAGTTTTTACACGCAATTGTCTTTATACATAATTAGACGGGATAATAAGGAAAAAATTAATGCCATATGATATCGATAATGATATAGAAGTAGATAATGAGAGTACTGACCAATTTGCAGGATTTGCGAAAGAAACCACACTGGAGCTGGTAGAAGCCGAAGACGGTAGGTTGTTATTGCGTGATGCGGAACAAGATGAAGCGCCACTGATGACGATAGATTTTTCTGAAAAACTGAAAGAAATACTGGGTACTGATACGCAAGCGATTGGTCAGCATATGATTCATGCGGCGATTCAAGTCATTATGCAAAAGCAGATGAGTCAGTGGCATGCACATGTTTATGACAAAGAGCCAGCGCATTACAGTTGATTGATATTACAGAGAAGTGATTTTGATAATCACAATTTTGGTGTGACAAATTCTGATGTGACAATGGATACCTCAATTAAAATCAATGAGCAATAAAAAAAGGGTTTATCAATTGATAAACCCTTTTTTATACAAATAATTTATTTAAACAATAAATTATTTGATTTTAGCTTCTTTAAAAACAACGTGCTGGCGTACTTTTGGATCGTATTTCTTAATTTCCATTTTGCCAGGCATAGTGCGCTTGTTTTTGGTAGTGGTATAGTAATACCCAGTACCAGCAGTTGATACTAACTTAATTTTATCTCTCATGATAGCTTTCCTGTAAATGAGGGGTCTTCAAACGATAGGTACGGATCTAAAAGGTTAAGTGGCTACACAAGGTGATTATATAAAATAACTATATAAAAGGTAGCAGAATGGCAGCTTAACGGTTGAAAATTATCAATACACTAAGCTGCAAGTCTCAACTTAAATCTTTTGACCTTGTGCGCGCATATCTGCTAGCACTTTATCGATACCAAGTTTGTCAATGATGCGCATACCTTTGGTAGACACACGTAGACGTACAAAACGATTTTCAGACTCTACCCAAAAACGATGGTTGTGAAGGTTTGGTAGAAAGCGACGACGGGTTTTGTTGTTTGCGTGCGAAACATTATTACCCACCATAGGGCGCTTTCCAGTCACTTGGCAAACTCGAGACATGGCGAACTCCTAATCTATGAGGTATGAGTTTTTCTCATACCAGTCTGGGCAAGTTGCACGTTTTTGCGGCATGGACACAGCAAGCGGCAGCTTTGCACCAAACAAAACTATATGAATGTTGAGTTGGCATTGTTGTTATCTAAAGGCAAATAACAGGCGTACCAATTCAGAAAATTTTAAAGCCGACATTTATACCATAAAAGAGATGAATACTCAAATATTTTTATGATTATTGTGGTTTTAAGGGTGGTTATTATACCTCGAAATGCAGCGGCTATGTTGTTGATTATCTAATAGTAAAGATTATTTTTCAGTTAACCTGTTATTTATGCAATTGTTATAAAAAACAACCAACTCATTCAGCAAAGATTCAAAAAAAAGACTAAAATAACCAGTTTACTATGCTCTAGCATTTGGCTTTAGTAGCAGGTTTCATTTTTTTAATTGGGTTTACTATGTCAGATAATACAAATATTGTTTCGCCATCGAACACGCAGCCTAGTAGTACTTCTCCTAATACGCCAACAACGGCTGCTATCGATACCGCGACATTACTGATTAAGTGCAAAGATCAGGCGGGTATCGTGCAAGCGGTATCTGAGTTTATTCATCGTTATGGTGCTAATATTATTACGCTTGATCAATATTCCACTGCTCATGAAGGCGGTCAGTATTTTATGCGTTTAGAGTTTGCCTTGGCAGGATTGAGCGATATCATTGATAATTTTAAAGCCAGCTTCAATCATACGGTGGCTAGACGTTATAATATGGAATGGCGGTTACATAACAATGCGATCAAAACCAAGGTTGGTATTTTGGTATCGAAATTTGATCATGCGTTGTTAGATTTGTTATGGCGGCATCAGCGTGGTCTGCTTGATTGTGATATTACTTGTGTGGTTAGTAATCACCCTGATTTGCGTCAAGCGGTAGAAAACTTCGGTATCACTTTTCATCATGTGCCTGTTAGCAAAGCCAATAAAGCAGAGGCAGAAGAGCAAATTCATGAGCTGATGGCGGGCAATGACTTGCTCGTATTAGCGCGTTATATGCAGATATTATCATCTGATTTTGTGAAGCGTTGGCCGATGAAAGTCATCAATATCCATCACTCATTCTTGCCAGCCTTTGTGGGAGCGGACCCTTATCGTCAGGCCTATGATAAAGGCGTGAAACTGATTGGTGCAACGGCGCATTATGTTACTGCTGAATTGGATCAAGGGCCTATTATTGAGCAAGATGTGCATCGCGTGACGCATCGTCAAGGTGTGACTGAGTTGCGTGCTATAGGGCGTGATATTGAGCGTAATGTATTGGCGCGTGCGGTCAATTGGCATGTGCAAAATCGTGTGATTGTAGCGGGTAATAAGACGGTGGTTTTTAATTAAAACATTCGACAGTTAGTTTTTATAAAAACATAGCCGTCAGTGGTTATAACTGCTGAACGCTATGCTTTTTATTGTTTTATAACAGCATTTCTAAAACGAATTTGCTACCGATAAAACCAATAGCCAGTAGAATAAAGGCATAAATAGTGATATTGGCAGCCCTTTTACCACGCCAGCCTGCACGCCAACTACCTACTAATAACGTGCCAAACAATAACCATGAGAGTAGACTAAACGCGGTTTTATGAACAATATGTTGAGACATCAAGTCGTGTACATAGATAAAGCCAATACCTAGCGCAATACTGAGTAAGACAAAGCCAACCAATAGCATGTCGAATAATAAGCTTTCCATGCTTTGTAATGAGGGTAGCTTATTGACCCAAAAGCGATGGATCGTGTGATGTTTTAGCTCACGAATTTGTAAGCGTAAAAATAGCGCTTGCACCGCGGCCATCAGCAGCACACAATAGGCCGCCAAAGATAGTAGTATATGCGCCTCAAGCCCAACACTGATATTGGTAATAGGTTGATAAGGGGCGCGACCGATATAGCCAACAGTCATACCTATTAATGCCGTAGGTGCTGCTAAAATAGCAAGGCTAATGATAGGGCGATAGAGACAAAACAGAACATAGAAAAATAAGAAAAACAAACTGATCAGGCTAATGATATTAAATAGATTAAAATTCAGACCGTAAAGGGTTACGACATAAGGATAAAGTAGCACTGCATGTGCCATCATACCGATTGTTAATAATCCCAGACTGATGCCTTTATGAATGGATTTACCTCGAGTTAACGCCCAACCAATGTAAACGCTGACTAAGAGATAAGCTAGGCTAGCAAGTAAGAATGCAAGGTTCACAGACATAAAGCCTCGTCTCATACTGAGTGTAAAACGGCCACTCAGATTGATGCTAAAATGGTATTATCGGAATGATTAGAATAATTGTTTAATTTATCATAAAATGACAGCCAATTGAGTACCATATTGCGTATTACTTATAAAGACTTAGGGTATACCAAACACAATGCCCTGGCTTAAAAATATATTTGCGAATCAATAATTTTATAAAAAGCTTATCAATTTTTGAGTCTACTTGATGCTATAGTGTTGATAATATGCTGTTTTTATCATTATTTTATAAATGCTGATCTAATATTTCATGCTATGCCCGAATATTGTTTATAAACCCTTCAAAAGGTTTTACTAAGAATTATTTTTAACTGAGAGTTATTTATGTTTGATACTTTAACAGAACGACTATCCTCAAGCCTGCGAAATATCGTGGGTAGTGGACAGCTAACCGAAGATAACATCAAAGATACCTTGCGCGAAGTGCGCATGGCCTTGCTCGAAGCCGATGTGGCGCTACCTGTCACTCGTGACTTTGTTAAACGTGTTAAAGAGCAAGCGCTGGGTGCAGAAGTTCTAAAAGAGCTGGCTCCAGGACAGGCCTTTGTCAAAATCGTCCATGACGAGCTGACGGAAATGATGGGCAGTGCCAATCAACAGTTAGAAATGACAGGTAAGCCACCAGTTGTCTATTTACTGGCAGGTTTGCAAGGTGCAGGTAAAACGACTACCGCGGGTAAGTTGGCCAAGTTCTTACAAGAGCGTCATAAGAAAAAAGTCATGTTGGTTTCGGCGGATGTTTATCGTCCAGCCGCCATCAAGCAGCTTGAGCAAGTAGCAGGTCAGGTAAATGCTAAGTTTGTGAACTCAAGCACTGACGAAAACCCAATCGATATCGCGCAACGTGCGATCGAAGAAGCAAAAATCCAGTATCAAGATATTTTAATCATTGATACCGCTGGTCGTCTACATATTGATGACACGATGATGGATGAGATTAAGGCGTTAACGGCTGCCGTCAGTCCATCTGAAACACTATTTGTCGTCGATGCGATGACCGGTCAAGATGCGGCCAATACCGCAAAAGCTTTTAATGATGCATTGCCATTAACAGGTGTTATTCTGACCAAGACAGATGGTGATGCTCGCGGTGGTGCTGCACTTTCTGTGCGTGCCATCACAGGTAAGCCAATCAAGTTTTTAGGTCGCGGTGAGAAACTAGACGAGCTAGAGCTGTTCCATCCTGAGCGTATTGCTCAGCGTATCTTAGGTATGGGTGATGTACTGAGCTTGGTTGAAGAAGTCGAGCAAAAAATCGACCGCGATAAAGCCGAAAAAATGGCGAAAAAGATGCAAAAGGGCGGTGAATTCGACCTTGAGGATCTGTTAACGCAGTTTCAGCAAATGAAAAATATGGGCGGCATGGCAGGATTTTTAGATAAAATGCCAGGTATGGGTGGCTCTGATATGCAAAAAGCCGTTGAAGATGCCAAGCCAGAAGAAAAAGTGCGTGAAATGGAAGCCTTGATTAATTCTATGACACCGTTTGAGCGTAAAAACCCTGATAAGATTAATCCAAGCCGTAAGCGTCGTATCGCTGCAGGTTCTGGTCGCGAGATTCAAGACGTGAATCGTTTGCTAAAGCAGCATAAGCAGATGGCCAAAATGATGAAAATGATCTCTAAGCCGGAAGGCATCAGTAAAATGATGAAGTCTATGAAAGGTTTGATGGGCGGCGGCGGAGCAGGTGGTGCTGGTCCGTTATTCGGCGGTGGTGGTCAGCAAGGTGGCGCAAAAGATGTGAACCCAGAGCAAATGGCAAAACAGATGGGTCTTGATCCAAACAACATGCCAAGCACTGAAGAGATGCAAAAGCAAATGCAAGAAATGCAAAATCAAGCGCCAAAGAAGTTTAAAACCCGCTTTTAAACCATAGCTGATTGTACTGCTTATAATTTTTGATGGAGCCTCAAAACTGATATGGTTTTGAGGCTTTTTCTCTACTCTGACTCAGTACGCATGGATAAAGTATGAAAAACGTAGAAAGTCATAAAATTTGTTTGTCCTAAATGCTATGATAGGCACTATTTTATTTGTTTGTCCTAAATGCTATGATAGGCACTATTTTATGATGCCAAGCGTACAAGCCGAGGTGATGATGTTTTTAGCAATGGATACTGTGTTTGATCAGTGCTCGATCGCAATTTTGGATGTAGATGGTCAGGTACTATCGAGTCATACCGAAACTGGTAAGCGTCAGCAGACTCAGCAGATTCTACCCATGATCGATGCGGCCTTATCTGAAGCGCAGTTAAAGCTGGCTGATATACAGGCCTTGATCTTTAACCGTGGTCCTGGCGCTTTTAGCGGTATCAGAATCAATACAGCGGTAGTACAAGCGCTATCTGTCGCACATGACACTCCTTGTGTGGGCGTTTCAAGCTTACAGGCGATTGCGCAGCGTGCGTATAACCAATATGGTCTGACACAAGTCTATAGTGCGCTGGATGCTCGTATGCAGCAAGTGTATTTTGGGCAGTACGCAGTAATCGATAGTGAAGCCGGCATTATGCAGCCAGTACTGATTGCTGATAATGATAGCACCGAGCAGCTGCTGGATTATGACAGCCAAACTGACCTTGATATCCCAGTAGTCGGTAATGGCGCAGGTTTATTGACTTTGCATGATACACAAGCATGGCATGAATACGTGTCACCGGATGCGGTGGTCATCGGTCAGCTCGGTATCGCGCAATTTATGGCGATAGGTGGAGTAGAGGCGTCACAAGCTTTACCAAAGTACTTACGTAACCAAGCTTGGAAAACGCTGAAAGAGCAAGGCAAAGCATAGTTGTTTTCAGTCATTTGTCGTACTATGCAAAATATAACAACACACTAAAAACTGTATTAACCAATAGGTTTGTATCTAGGAAAGCCACCGTGGATATTATTTTATTAATTCAAGCTGTCATCATGGGTATCGTTGAAGGTATCACTGAGTTTTTACCCATTTCTAGTACGGGCTACCTAATTTTATCAGCAGATGTGATGGGTTTTTGGACCAAAGAAAAAGTCGATTTGTTCGTCGTTGTCGTGCAATTGGGTGCTATCTTGGCCGTTATTTATGACTATTGGGGTAGACTGTGGCAAGCGCTCATGGGCTTGCTAACGGGTAAAGCAGAAGGCATGAATAACCCAAGGCAACTTGGACTGAGTTTGATTGTATCTACTATTCCTGTAATGATCGTTGGTTTTACCTTCGCTGATGAGATTAAAGCCTATTTATTTAATCCGATTACTGTCGCAATTATGCTCATCATTGGTGGTTTGTTGATATTCTATGTTGAGAGTCGTCCTAAAGCGGTCATTGCAAATGAAGCTGAAGATGTCAGCCTAAAAACAGCGTTGATGATTGGGTTATTTCAATGCTTGGCACTAATACCAGGAACATCACGCTCAGGTGCTACTATCATTGGTGCCCTGTGGCTTGGTGTCTCGCGCAAAGCGTCAGCAGAGTTTTCATTCTTTTTAGGTATTCCTGTTATTGTAGGTGCGGCACTATTAGATTTAATCAAACATGGCGACGTACTGACCAATAGTGACGATTGGCTAGTGCTGGGCGTTGGCACGGTGGTGTCATTTATCGTCGCTTTACTTTGTATTCGTTTGCTTGTGGCATGGGTGAGCCGTCGTGATTTTACCATCTTTGCTTGGTTACGTATTATCACAGGTGTGCTTGTTTTGATCGCTGCTTGGGGCTTTGGTTATCAAATGGCAGGTTAGCTGTTGCTATGACTTATAGCGTTATTAGCAGTCGTAAAGAGGGTAGTCATGAGTAGGTTGGATACAGTTTCTAATAAGGCTATCGCCTTTATGCAGTGCCAGCTACTCTACGTGAGCGAGTCGCAGCACAGTCAAGTGGATATGTTGCAAGCATTGATAGAACAGCACCGATTACCAATCATATTAAACGCTGAGTTGTCTGTCGATAAATTAACACAAAAACGTCGCCAGCAATTAAGTCATAGCGCCACTCAACCTATCTTATTATTGGATAATAAAGATAAGCTATCATGGCTCAGTGATGGTCTGAGTGTGACGCCAGAGTGGGACAAACTACAACGCCGTGTGGTGAGTGCAGGACGAAAGTCCGAGTTGCTATTGCAGGCTGCTAAGATCACATCGGATAGTAATGTTATTGATGCGACGGCTGGTTTCGGTCATGATAGCCTAATATTGGGTAGTACTGGCGCACAGGTCACCATGCTAGAGCAGCAACCATTAATGGCATTGCTATTATTGGTAGAGCAGCAGCGTATGAGTGCGTTGCCGAACTGGCAAAAGCTAATGTCACGTCTACAAATTGTAAATATTGATGCGCTGAGTTATTTTGAAATGCTCAAAGCGGAACCAATGACCAGTGATAGTAAGGTTATTGATGTCGTATATCTGGATCCTATGTTTCCAGAGGACAGCTATCAAGACAGCAAGACAGGAAAAGGTGCTAAAGTGGGCAAGCACATGCAAGCATTACATCAACTAGCAAGCCCGCCAACAGTAGAAGAAGAGTGTCAGCTGCTCAAGTCAGCACAATCTATCGTTAGTCAATCTACACAGCACTCTGGTCGTGTGGTCGTAAAACGTCCTCAGCAGGCCCCATTTTTAGCAAGCCAACAACCTAGTGAAAGCTGGCATAATGAGGCAGTGCGCTTTGACGGTTATTTTGCTTGATAGTGACTGTTTACTAGAGATTGTTGGATAGTAACTGTTTACTAGTGACTGTTTGATAGTGATTGTTTACAAGAAAAATGGATTTAGGAGCAAGGAATGTCAACGCTAATTATTTGGGCGATGGGTGCGGCGCTATTATTGATTAATATCATTTTGCGTACTCGAATCCTGCGGCTCGAAGCACGTCTAAAAGAGCTAAGCAATCCACAAGAGCAGCTGGATTTTTTGCGTCAGCAAGCATCACAGAAAGATAAAGTCCCTGCACTGAAAGCTTTGCGCAAACAGTATCCTGAGATGTCACTAGTAGAAGCCAACCAATTGTGGAAACAAATTCAGTAACTAGCTAATTCATTAACCAGACAATTCAGTAACTAGCCAAATCACTTAACAGTCATTTTAGTCGCTTTTCGCAAAGACTATGAGCGCGTATATAACATATTCTATTGATGATAATAAATAACCATGACATTTAAAGATAAACTACAAGCTTATATTCAATTGACCCGCTTTGATAAACCTGTGGGCATTGAGCTATTGTTATGGCCAACATTATGGGGTGTGCTACTGGCTGAGATGGGTCAGGCTCAGCAACAAGGCGCGCCAGCAGCACTGCCGAGTTTTAAGATATTTATAATCTTTGCGCTTGGTGCGGTTTTTATGCGGGCAGCTGGTTGCGCCATTAATGACTTCGCTGATCGAAAAGTCGATGGTCATGTGACTCGTACTAAGGGACGACCATTAGCGGATGGACGCCTATCAGGTAAGGAAGCCGTTGCTGCATTTTTGGTGTTGGTGTTATTAAGTGCCAGTTTACTATTCTTCCTACCCATTGCTGTGTTTTATTGGTCGCTTGGTGCGGTTGTATTGGCGTTTATTTATCCATTTATGAAACGCTACACCCATTTGCCACAAGTGTTTTTAGCAGCGGCTTTTGGTTGGGCGATACCGATGGCCTATGTGGCGATACAAGGCACGCCTGACATTTGGTGTTGGTTGTTGTTTATCGCCTATATGTGCTGGACGGTAGCTTATGACACACAGTATGCCATGGCTGACCGCGAGGACGATTTAAAAATTGGTGTAAAATCAACGGCGATATTATTTGGTCGCTATGATGTGATTATCATCTCGCTACTACAGACGTTATTTTTGCTAATTATGGGCGTGGTCATATGGCATTATTTTTCACCGACCACTTTAGGCATTACGCCAGTATTTGGTTTGGCATTAGTAGCCATGATGTTTACCAAGCAAAACAGTGCTTGTGCTAGTTACAACGCGCGCGCTTGCTTTCAGGCATTTTTGGCCAATATTTGGGTGGGACGTTACATCTTTGCGCTCATTGCCATCGCTTGTATATGGACAACGGTTAATGGATGAGTTAAATAAGGTATCAAGGTTAAAAGCGAAAAAAATCTTTGATACCAATACGTCTGCTATCGATTATCAGGCACGATTGGCTGAGCAGGGCCTCACACGCGAGCAAGTCATCGCAACGGAGCGTAAACTGGCAAAATTTGCCAATACCATGGATTCGTTAGTACGGATACCGTTTACCAAACAAGGCATGGGTGCGGACGCTGCGCTATCGACTATTCCGCTGGCAGGTGATTTGGCGGGACTGGCTTTGACCAGTTATGCATTTGTGTTGGGTCGTCAATTGGGTGTGCCTGCACATAAGATGACGCCTGCTGTCAGACTGGCGCTTATCGATATGGTGGTGGGTATCGTGCCTGGTATTGGCACATTGTTTGACATATTTATTCGTCCGAGCCGTAAAACCTTGGGTATCGTGCACGGGCATCTGCATGATGAGTATGGCATCACTGAAACCATGCACATGGATCGACCATTCTTACATCAGTCATTAGAAGACAAGCAGCAGCACAGCCGCTTTTGGCGAATCCCTATTATTGCTTGGCTGTATTTGCATATTCCTGATATTTTAGGATTGATTGTCATTGTGGTGGTTGGCTGGGGATTATGGGTAATGATGAGCTGGTTGGTCAGTCTATTTGGGAAAGCTACTGGGTTTGGCTAAAACAAAACAATCAGCAGCAGAAGCGGTACACGCTATTATTTAACGTGTGCCGCTTTTTTTATGGCAATTTTTTATAGCAGATTTTGATAAATAGTAAGGCTTAGGCATTACTCAGTGACGACTTCTGCTTCTGCACTGACCGCATCAAAACTAGTGACTTTGTTATTTTGGACAAGGTCGATAGTACCACCGCCAGCATGACTGACCAGCTCAAGGCTACCATCCTTCGAGCGATAAGTAGGGTTATTACCTTGGCCTTTTGGTGCACTTAGCGTCATCTTTGGTTTATTGGACATTGTGACAATAGCATTTAGCGTACCTTCCGCTGAGGTCTCGAATATCACTGATAGCGTTTCACCTGTTGCGTTTTCATAACGGACATCGGTGATTTGTGTCCCTTTGATCGCTTGCTCAGGGTTAGGTTTTACCTCAGTCGTGGGTGGTGCTGAGTTGTTCGCCTCAACGTCACCTTCTAACTGTTCTAAACTAATATCACTATTTGCATCTGTTGGCTGTGCTGTCGTATTGTCGGTATTGTTGTCTAAGTTTGCATCAGCGTCAGCACCAGTGTCAGGGGCGTTGATATTGGTCGTGACGGGCGTTGTTTGTACGGCTGTTTCGGTCTGTGTGTCATTATCTGACTCAGGTTCTGAGCCTTTTTGACAAGCTGCCAGTAGCAAGACACTAAAAAAAGCAACAGGTACTATCCGATAGAAAAATTTGGCAGTTGGCGAGTGTGAGTTAAAATAATTCATGAGTAGATCTTTATCCAATAAGCGTGCTTTATTTACGCACAGTAAATTATGTGAGTCAGTTTTTGTATTAATTATTGACTGTTATAAGTGTCCACTATCTTAGTGAGTAAGGTAAGAGGCGTTTGATGACGAGCCAAAAGCAATTTATTTTATCTTTAAACTGTCGGCTGCCATACCGCTTTCTTTGTAGACATCGTCCAAATATCGGCGACTGGCAAGCAGTTTGTCAACGACACCACTTTGGCTTTGGGTATTAAGCTTTTGCGAAAAATCTAAAATTGAGTTCAACTGTTCTAATACAATGTCATAACTGGTATTTTGTCGATCGGTATCAATAACGACTGTTTTTGCATAGCTTTGGTCAAGGCTTAGATAGTCAGTAATCAATTCTGGCACACGGGTAGCGATGAGTTTATTGAAGGTGAATAACTGTGATTCAGTAATTTCATCGTGATGCGTGGACTCGTATTGCTGACCAATAGCATCCATAGTAACTCGAAAATTCTTAGGCACTTGCTCGTTATATAGCAGTTGTACAAATGGATGATGAGCTGAAAAATTAATTACGCTAAGAGTGCTATCTTGTTCATTACCTACTGACTCTTTAATTGACTCTGCTTGAGACTGAACCGCGATATGATGCGCCGATGCTAAATACTCTTGATGGCGTTGTATAGAGTTATTTTGAGTGTGCTTAGATTTTTCCTTCATCACAAAGAATATGGGTACGATCGCAATTAAGCTAAGTAGAATGAGCAAGAGGGGAAAAGACATATTGGTACTCTGTCGTTAGAAGTGCTATTTATTTAAAATAATAATTTTAGATTACAATATAACATGCTTGTGCTATGTTAAGGCAAAACAGAAATCGATAAAAATATAACTTATTACCAAGTATTTATTTTATTTCTTAGATTAACACATGAAGTGCAATTTCAAAGAGCAGGTGAAAAAAAGACCTAGATGCGCTAGCATCAAAGTCTTTATCCACCGACCAAAGTGAGATTGCAACCATGAGCTATACACATCTAAGCCTA
>NZ_RRYV01000268.1 GCF_014861395.1 Psychrobacter sp. FME13
TTTGCTGGTATCATTAATTCCGAGCTTAAACTATGACTTTTGCAAGAGGTCTATTAAATATGGCTTCTTCTCATCTTAAAAATCGCGATAGAAATTATTACCAAAAAAAGTAGCACAGTTAATAGTGCTAATCATATTTTAGAATTTATCATTATTTCCATACCATCCAACGTTGTAGCAAATCACTTAAATCCTTATCTTTATAAATAGCACTACAACAATAATCAATACCTGCGACTTTTAATCCATGTTCGAAACTGTCTAAATATTGCGCTTGATGCGGTGAATACCAATACACTAATAACGCACGATGGTCGTCTTCAGCTTTACGAATACGACTGGCTAAGGATTCAGCTTTTCTTGGAAAAATATCTTCCGCAAACATCACCATGTCTACTTTGTTTGCCTTCATCTCATCGATTACCAACTGCTCATGCTGACAATAAACAACAGCTGCCCCTAAATGCTCAAGTTCAGCTCCTAAAAAACCAACTTCATCATAGTAGTAATAGATAAAAGTCAATCCAGCCAATAAACTCTGTTGCCAAGAATGTTGAATGGTAGGCATCGCTATCGTAATTATAAACTGCGTACCTACTCCTAGCGTGCTATCAACTTCTATAGTGGCACCCATGAGCTGAATCATTTGCTTAACGATGGGCAGCCCAACACCTGAACCTTCATATTGCCGAGTTTTTGATGAATCCACCTGAAAAAATGGATTAAAAATATCATCAATATGATGACTATCGATACCAATACCAGTATCCTTCACACTGATCTGCCAACGATTACTTTTATCAAAATGCGTCAATTGCGATGTAATAATTACTTGCCCAACCGGTGTAAATTTAATCGCATTGCTAAGTAATATCGATAATATCTGTTGTATCTTTTCTGCATCACCTTTCAGGCTATAGTCTATATGATGAACACGACTGACCAACTCTAGACCTTTTTTTTGGGCAATAGGTTCAAACTCTACTAAAATATCTGCAATCAATTGTAATGGATTAAATTCACTATAATTGATATGTATCTGACCTTTTTGTATTTGGTTGAGCTGAATAATGTGATCAAGCGATGACACCAATTTTTCGCTACCACTACTGATAATTTCAACTGCATCTTTTTGTTCTCTATTAAGAGCATCATGATCTAATAACTGCAAACCACCTACAATTGCATTTAAGGAGGTTTTTAGCTCATGGGTTATCATGCTTTGAAAGTTATGCAACTGCACATCAAGAGAAACATCTTTGGTATGTAATTGCTGCTCAAATGCGACAATTGCCTCGTAATCTTGCTTAACTTTTTGCAAACGATTAAACAAAACCACAAAGGTCCGCTTGATCAGTATTAGATCCTTAAAATTGAAATGCTGTGAAATAACGGGTAATTGATCAATACTTGGGTTTTCTAGAACAACTTCACATACTTTAGTAAGAGATTCAATATCTCTTACTGGCCATTTAAGTTTCCGCAGAATATACAACACCCAAAGCACTGCTATGATGGTAATAATCAAACATCCCAACAGATTGGTACGATACCAATATTCTCGCATTGCCTGCACGTCTAAAGTAATATTAATATAACCAACCAATACACTATCTGTTGTGGTTTGATTAGCCTCTGATGCCTCGTTTATGCGCTCTGATAAAGTCTGTGATGCATAAGAATTGGAATTCAACTTATTTGAGTCACTATTAATATCTATATAATTGCTGGTTACTGGGTAGTTAAAACTGACAGTATCTGCAAATAAGATATTTTTCCAATCAGCTGCTGATTGCTCTAGATTATCAATAGGCTGCGGTGTTGAATAAAATAAAATACTTTGAATACTAGGGCGTGTCCCTAATTCAGTTTGCAATGAATCATAGTACAAGCTAGATACAGC
>NZ_RRYV01000269.1 GCF_014861395.1 Psychrobacter sp. FME13
TGACGTTTGCAGTCCTTGCACTGGTAGTTCTGCTTGCCATAGCTTTTTTTGCCGTGTATCGAAAAACTGGGACTGTGACAGTCGGGGCAATTGATCTGTATTTGTGTCTTCATAACCTCAAATATATCATCTTGCTTCGGCTGTCACCCTTCTTTTATTACTCCAGCATACTTTTTGATACACCACCTAATATCCAACTTATCTTGTACTGCCTGCCACACACGCGCACTCACCTCATCGGTACTTCCTGATGCATCAATACGCTGTATACGTTCGGGATACTGCGCGGCAAGCGTACCAAATCCTTGATGCACCCACGTAAAAAACTCAGTGGCTTGCTGCTCAAAACGATCCGCAGCACTGCGCTTATTAGCGCGTGCCATGCCTTCTAATACAGGCAAGTCTAACCACAATGTCAGCTCAGGCAACTGGGGCACAAATTGCTCGATAAGCGCATCAATCTTGGCTCGTACTGCTGCATCACCATGCGCACGACCAAAGCCCTGATAGGCAATGCTTGAATCAGTAAAGCGGTCGCATATCACCCATGTACCGCGTTGTAACGCAGGTAGAATGACTTGCTGCATATGGTCACAGCGCGCGGCAAATAGTAGCAATAACTCTGTATCGTCATTAATATCGGTCACAGGGTCTAGTAATATCTCTCGCAAACGCTCTGCAAACGGACTGCCACCCGGCTCACGGGTACGCAGATAGTCGATGCCATTGTCTTGTAGACGTGAGCACAGTTGATCAATAGCGGTGGTTTTCCCCACGCCTTCTGTCCCTTCAAAGCTGATAAAACGCCCTTGATTAGGCATAATATCGGGGTTTTCTTTAGGCGAGGTTGTTTGAGATAACTGCTCTTGTACAGGTGCTGACATGATATGACCTTGTGTCATTGATAAGCGTCATGTAGTTAGATAGCTAATGACACAACGCTCAGTAAATGATAGGTTTTTTGAGAAGCGATAGAAGTGCTGGCTTTATATACCAAGTTACTCTGCTGCTGCTTGTGCTTTCTTTTCGCGCATGACTTTTAAATAATCTTTTACCGCTTGGTTATGCTCAGCCAAGCTATTGGTAAATTTGTGACCGCCATTACCCGTCGCTACAAAATATAATGCCTCGCTGTCTGCTGGATGCAGAGTTGCCTCGATGGAGGCCGCAGATGGCAGTGCGATTGGCGTTGGTGGTAAGCCATCAATTTGATACGTATTATAAGACGTTTTTTCATTGATGTCCTGACGACGAATATTACCATCATAGCGGCTACCCATACCATAGATAATGGTCGGATCCGTTTGCATGCGCATGCCTTGATTCAGACGGTTTCTAAATACTGCAGACACCAACGGACGCTCTTCTGCTACGCCGGTTTCTTTTTCGATAATAGACGCCATCACTAGCGCTTCATAAGGTGTGGCATAAGGCAAGTCCGGTGCACGGCTTTCCCATGCATCATTTAGCGCTTGCTGCTGGCGTTTATACAAGTCAGTCAATACCTGTTTATCACTGGTGTTCTCACCATAATAATAAGTATCAGGGGCGAACCAACCTTCTAGATTATAATTGACGATAGCATCATCACTATCAGTCACAGAGCTTGGCAGTATACTACTTAGCTCTAACGCCTTAGCGATACTGGCATTGTCGCTACCCTCGATTAGCACTTCTTTTTTGGGTGGTGTATCAAAAAGTATGCTGGAGTAATAAAAGAAGGGTGACAGCCGAAGCAAGATGATATATTTGAGGTTATGAAGACACAAATACAGATCAATTGCCCCGACTGTCACAGTCCCAGTTTAAAGAAAAACGGCAAAAAAAGCTATGGCAAGCAGAACTACCAGTGCAAGGACTGCAAACGTCA
>NZ_RRYV01000270.1 GCF_014861395.1 Psychrobacter sp. FME13
TTCTTTGGGTTAGTATAGCCTCTTAGCAGTTGTCCAATTTAATTATGCCACTACAGTGACGCACATTGTCATGAAGACCTAAAATACCTGTTGTGTAAAAGAGGGAGTCTTCTTTAGGGAATCCTATACCAGCATATTTTGTAGTCATACTTATTAGTATAAATACAAATAGAGATACGCTTAGGTAAAAGTCTAGTTTTCGCTTTATTTTGAATCCACGCATATGTCTTACTCAAGAAAAGGGGGTTCAGTTATAAAGATAACTGGTCGATCATTAAATTATTAGTTTGCGCATAGTAGTCATCTGCGACAGGTCATTGCTAATAACAGACTCACTGCGGCAGTAACAATTGTTGATTAGAATTTGAAGATACTAATGTAATAAAAATATAAGTGCAACAAAAATTTACTTTTTTATTTACTAACATTACAAAGAGATTACTTTCTAATATGTTGTTGATTCTGTGATTTTCATCTGCAAGATATATATCCGTAAGGCAAAAATTTAATGTCGTAGATGTTTTAATGAGGAAACTTAAAAGAAAAGACCTATACAAAAAAGGCATTTGAGCAGAAACAGCAGACACAAAAAAACCCCAAGTAAACTAATACTTGAGGCGAAACTTGCTTAAACTCGTAAGTTTAAATTTGTTTTAAATATGGCGCAGCGGACGGGACTCGAACCCGCGACCTCCGGCGTGACAGGCCGGCATTCTAACCAACTGAACTACCGCTGCTTAGGTCGTTTAGCTTTTTTACCACAAGCTATTAAGTGGTGGGTGATGACGGATTCGAACCGCCGACATTCTGCGTGTAAGGCAGACGCTCTACCAACTGAGCTAATCACCCTGAGAAGCGTTCAAAAATTGCACCGTAATTTTAGCTTCGCAAGACAAAATCTTTTAAATAAGATTTTGTGTATTGCTTCATTAATATAAGCTGTCACACTTAAATTAACTTTATCAGCTAGGATTGATTAACTCCCCTTGCTGTGGATGTGTATTATATAGATTTACACATGGCTGTCAAACAGTATTTTTGAATTTTTGACATATTTTTTGCGTTTTTATCAACCACATGAATAAGCTTATGTTTTTATTGATTTTATATTTTCATAAAAAACCAATATTCTTTAGCACTAATATTTTTTGGCACTATAGTCGATTCAATTTAAAAGCAATACCAGGCAACCAAATATAGATGTATATGTGACGCTTCAAGCGAGGTTAGCACTGTAATGCTTTTATAGTGGAGTCTATAAGACCTCAACCTTTTGCCAATGCCTGTTCGATATCTGGTTTTAAAGCGGCGGGCTTAGTCGTTGGTGCATAGCGGTCAATGACTTGCCCATCTATACCGACCAAAAACTTGGTGAAGTTCCATTTTATTCCATCTGTTAGTAAGCCGCCTTTTTGGGCTTTTAGCCACTTAAATAGTGGATGAGCGCCCTCTCCATTAACGTCCACCTTTTCCATCATAGGGAAGCTAACACCATAGTTCTTTTGGCAGAACGCGCCAATCTCATCATTACTACCAGGGTCTTGGCTACCAAATTGGTTACAAGGAAAACCGATAACGATTAGTCCTTGCTCCTTGTACTGTTGGTATAGTGCTTCTAGCCCTTCAAACTGCGGAGTGAACCCACATTTACTGGCGGTATTGACGACTAATAGCACGCGACCTTTATAATCAGTAAACGCTTGCGTCGTGCCATCCATACACGTAGCAGTAAAATCATAAATCTTACTCATTATTCATCCTTAAATTGATTGAGTTATTTGGTGGTGTTCTAAAAAGTATGCTGGCATCAGACGTAGCCATAATTGATGTAA
>NZ_RRYV01000271.1 GCF_014861395.1 Psychrobacter sp. FME13
GCTGCGTAACTAAAATCTCCCAAGTTTAAGTCTACGGGATTGACGGCAGGGGTCAGACCACATGCGCTAACAAATTTTGCTACAATGTGTTTTTTAGCATTTATGATTTGAATATTCTTATTTAGGTGATGGAATTATGGCAAAAAATGCCCTACAAGCTCAACTACTCAAAGCAGGATTGGTAGATAGCAAAAAAGCCAAAAAAATCAGCAAGCAAACGCAACATGCCAAGCGTACTGGTGACTCAGAAAGCCTAGAAGCAAAAAAAGCATTGGCTGAGGCGCAAGCCAAAAAATTAGAAAAAGATCAGCAGCTCAATCAAGAAAAGCAGCGTGCTTTAGAAGAAAAGGCGCTCAAGGCAAATATCATTCAAATGATTAAGCAGCACCAAATCAGTGATACTAGCGGTGATGTCAGCTATCAATTTGTCGACAGCTCAAAAGTCAAAAAGATCTCTATTACCCAAAAGCTATATGACCAAGTCGTCGCAGGTCATGTCGTTATTGCACGATTAGAAGAAGGCTATGCATTACTTCCCCGCCCGTTAGCAGATCGTATAGATTCTAAGATGGAAGGCTTTATGGTTGTGTCCAACGACACGTCAGAAGAGGTATTAGCAGAAGACGATCCTTATGCCGCTTATGTCATTCCAGATGATTTAATGTGGTAAATACTCAATATTTATAATACTCGCTTTGTCATTGTATGTACCCTTTGTAGAATGTTTAATTCTATAAAGGGTTTTTTATTGTATAGAAAACAATCACCTTTAAGCTAGCGTTACAGGTTTTGTTGAGAAAGGTAACAAATCGCCATAACCTTTCCATACATAGCAATGCGAACTTGAACAACCATTCAATAACAACTACAATGCAATTTCTTAGCCGATTTAGCGATAAGATTTTACTTAAAATTGAGCGTTCACTCAAAAATTAAATATAATTTTAAGTGTCTGTTTTTTTGCTTAACTAGAGTAAATATCCATGCTTGTTTTGTTCATCAAGATTGTTGAATCTAACTTTAAAACTTATTAAAAAGAATTTACTTATGCCAAAACATTTACCGCTTTCACTTTTATTGCTTCGACTGGGTATCTTTGTTGTCTTTTTATTTTGGACACTTGATAAATTTATTAACCCTGAACATGCCGCAGGAGTTATGTCTAAATTTTATGGCATGGAAAATATGGGTGACTCCATATTTTATGTTATGGGTACTGTCCAGTTGATACTTATCTTACTATTTGTCGTTGGATTATTTAAAACTTGGACCTATGGCATTTTGCTACTGGCTCATGCAGGCTCAACTCTTTCAACCTTTGCTTTATATATGCAGCCATTTGATAACTTATTGTTTTTTGCTGCATGGCCAATGCTAGCAGCCTGTATCGCCCTTTTCTTATTGAGAGACTGGGATACACTAACACTAGGCAAGCGAAAAATGGGCAAAGTCATTCCCATAGCATAAATATAAATACAGTCTATCGTTTAAAAGTACAATAATACCCCACTCTCAACTTGAAATAAGCAAATCAAACTGAAGAGGCGGGTTACCAAGTTTTTTATTGAGTACAAAGCACAGATTATGCGACAGAATCTTACGAATCAATCGATGAGACAAATGCCATAAATCTCTTGCTCGTACCTTTTGTATATTAAATCGTTCTGATAACTGACCAATGACTGTTTCAACGATACGGCGGGCTTTCATTAGCCGTCTTACCACAGGTTTGGGTCTATCTTCTTTCATATTAGCTCTGAGTGGCGTTTGTAAATCTACTCCTTGAGCGTCGTAGTACGATGTCAGACTCGGGCTGATATACCCTTTATCAG
>NZ_RRYV01000272.1 GCF_014861395.1 Psychrobacter sp. FME13
AACCGTTCGCTATTTTTTTTGCCATCAATTTGTCGCCAATGTTCAACACGCCCTAGATAGTTTTGACAACTTTACTTCACGCATAACGCATTTACTCGCTTTTTCTATGATTAGGAATGAAAATTACTTGTTTTTGAAGGCTACTGATTTGTGAAAACTACTTTTATTAATAGTTGATAATCGGTTTTCATAACTATTTTTTATCACTACGTTTGTATTAAATAATTACGTTTGTGTTAAATAATAAGGAAGGCTTGATGATGCCAAACTTGATATATAAATAGAAATGTTAATGATAATTGTTAGCATTTAATTATTGACAGGTATCCTAACTAAATACGAACAATTTAGCAATAATTATCATTAAATAATTTATATTAGAAAACGATTCTTGCGCTTAATTTATCTTTATTTCTTTTCACTTACATCCTTCAAAACCCTTATTATCAAGGACTTCCAAGTATCATCACCCACACACTATTCTTTTGTTAAATATTCATTATTTAAATAATAAACATGCCAATCTAAAAAAAACATTGCAATAAACAACTCTTTCACTATACCCTAAGATAGTTGACCAATTAGTCAGGTTTGTAACTTTGACTTAATTATAAGATTCATAAATACCAGATAGCTACCTACTTTTATGTATTCACACAAGGATCGGTGCGACTTTTTGTGAGATAGATAAGCGATACGAAGTTTTAAAGGTGTGCCAACATTCATCTCTATTCTATGTATTGATAACCTTGCTTAATAATCTCCGTAGAGTTTGGACTGAAAGTCACTTTAGGAGGAAGCCAAGATGAGTGAGCACACTCAAGGAAACCCAGACTTACTGTATGGACTACATGACCGTCCTGCGCCTGGGAAAGCATTTTTGGGTGCCATACAACACGTACTGGCCGCGTTTGTCGGTATCATTACCCCATCACTAATCATTGGCGGCGTCTTAGGTTTGGGAGAGCACATTCCCTACCTGATTAGCATGTCATTGATGGTATCAGGGGTCGCTACTTTTATTCAGACACGCAAAGTTGGGCCAATCGGTTCAGGTTTGATGGCATTACAAGGCACCAGTTTTGGCTTCTTAGCCGCAGTATTAGCAGCAGGGTTTGTGGTAAAAAACCGTGGTGGTAGTCCAGAGGAGATTCTCTCTGTCATCTTTGGCATTTCATTTCTTGGTGCTTTCGTCGAAATTTTCTTAAGTCAATTCATTACCAAACTCAAATCTTTAATGAGTCCAATCGTGACAGGTTGTGTGATCGTGACTATCGGTCTGTCCTTAACCAAAGTCGGTTTAACAGATTTAGCAGGCGGGGTTGGTGCTGAGGATTTTGGTAGTATGCCAAACTTATTACTGGGCGGTGGTGTACTGGTTAGTGTGGTGTTGATTAGTATCGTCAATAATAAAGTAATTCGCTCAAGTGCTATTTTTATCGGTTTAATGCTTGGCTTGCTAGCCGCCACCTTTATGGGTCGCATTGATTTTTCTTTGGTCGCAGAAGCCCCTCTCTTTACTGCGCCGATACCTTTCAAATTCGGTTTTGGTTTTGATTGGCAAGCATTTATCCCTATTGCCTTTATGTATATCATTACCAGTATCGAAACATCAGGTGATTTGACAGCCACATCTATGATTTCAGGCGAACCAATCAAAGGCCCTATATACGAAAAGCGTATCAAAGGTGGTGTATTAGGTGATGGTGTCAACTCGTTGATTGCGGCGACTTTTAATACGTTCCCTGTCACGACGTTTAGGGGCTGTATAGAATTGAGAAAACATTGAAAAAAATAAGCAACGCCTTACTCT
>NZ_RRYV01000273.1 GCF_014861395.1 Psychrobacter sp. FME13
GTGCGAGCCATAAGTGACGCCTTGTTTCTTTGTTGTGGTAAACATTAGAGTAAGGTGTTGCTTATTTTTTTCAATGTTTTCTCAATTCTATACAGCCCCTAATTAACATCTGTTTTATTGACGTCATTTGCCTATTGAAATATAAATGGATAGTGCGATATAGCACTGTCCACCTTTTAATGTGCATGTGACTATATACTATTGTTTTTGTGAGCTGCTTTTGATACCTCCTATCAACAAGTCACAGCTGATGATAACCATAGTATGAGTAATGAAACACTTATTATATAAAACGGCCTTAATATGTCTGCTTCAAAACCATCCCTCCCCAATAAACCTGTTGCGTCTGAGCGAGTTCGTTCTGCTGATCTACCCGTTGCATGGATTATGATGCTCGGACTCATCGTAGCGGTAGGGCCTTTATCTATCGATATGTATCTTCCTGCGCTACCATCAATGGCAGATGACTTTGGCGTCTCTACGGCTTTTATGGCAAATTCTGTCCCAGCTTATTTTTTGGGTCTGGTATTTGGTCAGTTGTTTTATGGCCCATTCAGTGATCGTGTTGGGCGAGTGAAGCCTTTATATATTGGTATGACGTTATATGTTATCGCCTCAATTATTTGTGCAACCACAAATAATGAGTATGTGTTATTTGCCGGGCGAACCGTGCAAGCGCTTGGAGCCTGTGTGGGATCAGTGGTCACGCGTGCCGCGATTCGTGACCGTTTGACCGCCAAGCAAACGGCAAAAGCATTTTCTATCATGATATTAGTAATGGGTCTGGCACCAATATTGGCCCCATCGCTTGGTGCGCTATTTTTACAGTTTTTTAACTGGCATTCTATTTTTTGGTTTTTGGCTGCCTTTGGTGCGCTTAATTTGTTATTGGCTAAGTTTTTCTTCTTTGAAACACTTATCGAAGAAAACCGAAATGTACGTCCAGCAAAAGAAGTGCTTAGCCAGTATTGGGATTTATTAAAAGACCCAACATTTAATTATCCTGCCATTGGCGGCGGGCTTTTGATGGGAGCCATGTTTGTTTATATTAGCTCGGCCTCTGAGTTGATTATGGATACTTATGGTATGTCAGAAACGCATTTCGGATGGCTGTTTGGTATGAATGCCGCGGGATTTGTCGGTTTAACCCAATTGAATCAATTGTTGACTAATCGCTTTCGGCTATTAAGTATCTTGCGTTTTGGTGCGATGATGCAGGTTATCTCTGCGGGCGTGCTCTTTGTGATAGGTCTATTTTTGGGTACAGATGCCTGGCTACCACTGGTATTGGTCTGTATTTTCTTTTGTATCTCAGGCTTAGGCCTGACTCAGCCCAATGCCTCTGCTATTGCACTGGCGTTCCAAAAAAGCCGTGCTGGTATGGCAAGTGCACTACAAGGCTCATTGATGTTTTCAGTTGGTATTTTCGGTGGGTTATTGTTAAACCTATTTCCAGTTAATCCTGTGCTAAAAGTTGGTATTGCGATGTTTGCACTAATGGGGCTTGGTTGTTTCTTGATTTGGCAAATAGATCGTAACTTAGATTTGAATGACGCAGAGTAGTATTATTAAATTCAAATTTTTAAAATGCCCAATATATATATTATATATTGGGCATTTTTTTTATTAACTTATAAATACAAGTCTTTCATCAGATCAAAAATTAAATTATTAATATATATTAAGGAATATCATTATTGTTGAATTAGTCATTGCATTTTTTATTTTACCTAACTATAGTCAGATGACCACAAAAATGTTATAAAATAAATCAACTAAACGATTACCAC
>NZ_RRYV01000274.1 GCF_014861395.1 Psychrobacter sp. FME13
AGTAGAGTTCAATAATGTACGTTGTGTCTTACAACTACTTTTGCAAGAGGTCTATTACATGATCTTGTTGCAAACTCTATCGTGATTAATATAGGTTCTGATAAGCAGAACTTACTACCCGTTTGGAAAGGTCATATTGTCATTGTTGCTTTGCTATTTTTAATATCAGCAGCTGTTCCTGCCTTTACTAAAGATATGGTAAATAATAGTCCTTTCCAAGAGTTGGTAACAGTACAAAAAATGCTTGCTGATGAGCCTAAAGTAAGTTCAGTTAGCGTATTCAAAAATACTCATACTTTTACTGATACGGAAAGTGGTGAAACGGTCACAGATAGTTTGAGCCTTCAGGTGTTTGTGGATAGCAATATAATCAGTGATTAAGATTTTGCGAAAGAGATAGCAAGAAAATCTTATAGCAACTATGCGCTAGCGGAAGAGTTGGATGTGGTTTATGTCACGCTAATATATGGCTACAACATAGCTATCGCTTCAAAATCACAAAGCTATAGCTACGAGTTTAAGCCCAGTGAGCTAGTAGAATAAATTTACTTTAGTACCTCATTTTATATAAAAGTAACAAACCCCAAGCATCACGCTTGAGGGTTTTTTTATAAGTAGTGATTTATAGTAAGTAAGGCAACTTACCCAGCAAATATCGCTGCTACATCATCTTTATTAAATCTGTAGATCTCACCGCAAAAACCGCAATCCATCTCAAACGTGCCGCCTTGCTCTTCCACGATATCTAATGCCTCTGCTTCGCCAACTTGTTCAATAGCAGCCTCACATTTTTCGCGTGAGCAAGTGCAACCAAATGACAAAGGAGCAGGTTCAGGGGCAACGATGTTTTCTTCGTGATACAAGCGATAGAGAATCTCGTTGGCATCAAGCGTCGTCAGCTCTTCGGCCTTGACTGTGCGTGTCAAGACAGATAAGCGTATCCATAAATCATCGTCGATACCTGCATCTTCGTTTTGCTCAACTTCATAAGTTTCTGCAGCAGTACGGGGTAACATCTGCACCAATATACCACCCGCTTGTAGACCATCCGATGCCAGGTTAATCAATGTTGGAATCTGAGCTGATTGCTTTTGGTAGTGGGCTAAGCAGTCTGCCAGATTGTCATGGCTGCGCTCAACGATACCTTGATAAGGCTCACCACCATCAGGCTGGATATTGATAAATAAGACGCCCTGTCCGGGTGCGCCTAGCTCCGCAAACGCTTCTTTGGCGTGGAGCATATTGTTCCATGCTTGTACCTGCTCATCAGTTTCAGCTTTCCAACTGGCAAGCGCTCTGATGACACCGTTTTGATCGCATTCTGCCATTGCCCAGTTAAGCAAGCTGTCGCTGTCCGATGACTGTAGTTGGATGGATAAACGACCATTTATTTTGACCGTGCTAATGAGCAAACTGGCAGCAGTCAGCATTTCACCCAATAAACGCTTGATGGCTTCAGGGTAGGGCTTTTGGGCAATCGTACTTGCATAGCTGCGTGAGAGGCGCACCACATCACCACGTACGGGAGAATCTTCGATAAAGAATCGTTGGCGCACATCGTTATCGCTGTAGTTGCTAGCGGTTTGGCTGTCCGTATTTGGGGCTTGAGTGTCTTGTGTCATAAGTCATTTGCAGTATTGGGAAGTTGTTAACTTTATGGGGATTCATCGTGATTTATCAATCAGCTCTTTTATTCTTAGGACTTACGCAACAATCAGTCTAGGCGAGCGTAACTGCTCGCAGAGATAGTCA
>NZ_RRYV01000275.1 GCF_014861395.1 Psychrobacter sp. FME13
GGGTAATAACTGTCGCCTTAGACACCGATTAAGACGAGCGGTTAGAAAAACCTGTTGTTTCTCTAGAGCCTTTCCTAAAAAGTGTGTAACTATTATTTAGATTGTAGAAGTACTTACACGAAATTTAGGAAAGGCTCAATCTGTTAACCTCATTCGTTAGATAGTTTTCAAAGTTTAGCTTCCAATCTGCTGATTGGAAGCTTTTTTTAACTCTTAATTTTTTATTTTTTTCATTCGGTATCTTTAAGGGTTTTTATTTAATCCTGTTTACTCCTGTTTACTCCTGTTTAAGAGCTATTTTTTTCTTTTAAAATCAATAACTTGCAAGGCTAAAAAACAGTAAATGAAGTGAGAAAACAGTAAATGAAGTGAGAAAACAGTAAATGAAGTGAGAAAACAGTAAATGAAGTGAGAAAACAGTCTATTAAAAAATAATTGTTTTAAACATTGTTTTTTAAGTTTGATTTACGATAAATTAACCTCATATTTGAAAGACAGAGGTAAAGAATGGAAGATAATTTAGTGACACAATCAAATGAACTTGTATCAGCATCTTATATCATGTCTGTTAGTGAAAAAGAGCTATTATTGGCATGTATAAGCAAGATAGACAGTCGTCCTAATCGACCAGATCAAGTGACAAAGCAGACAAAATTCACTATCTCAGTTGATACAATGAAAGAGCTTTTTTATGAAGATACGAATAGAGATAACGCTTATAGAGATTTGAAAAAATCTGCTGATCGTTTGTTTGATAGAGAGGTCACAATAAAGCTAGAAGATAACAAAACGCTTAGAACTCGTTTTGTTAGTGGTGTTGTATTCGATCCAGACGAGGCACAGATAACAGTTACGTTTGCCGAAGATATATTGCCTTACCTGACTGAATTATCTGTTAATTTCACCAAGTACCGATTGCATGAAGTCGCTGAATTGTCTAGCGTACACGCTATAAGGCTATATGAATTAATTGTGATGTGGACTAACCAATATCAGTACAGTAAAGAGTTAGATCTAAACGAATTTAAAGAAATAATGGGCGTTCAAAGTAAGTATAAGCAGTTTGGGCAACTACGACAATTTGTGATTGATAAAGCAATAGAAGAAATCAACGAAAAAACGAATTACAAAGTTTCTGTTAGTTATAAAAAGGTTAAGCGTTCATATGTTAGCTTAAAGCTCAAGTTTCATAAGAAAATACTTGATAAAATCGCAAACAAAGATGGCTCATTATCACAAGATACTATTCAAGCAATCGTTGATAACGTGCAGTTTATGAATGATTATAATGATCATCCAAGTCTTAGCTATGACGGTAAAATGAATACAGACACGTTCAAGCGTGAAATGTTTAATATCATACAGCGAGAGCCTGAAAGCTTTAAAAAGTCAAACAAAACACTTGAAAGCTACTTACCAAAAGTCAGTCAGGGCAAGTAACCAGGAATTATCAGCCAACAAAGTGCATACTGACAGAGAGGGCAGATGAGTATTACATTTGAATGGGATGAACAAAAAAACATCATCAATCAGCGCAAGCACCGTTTATCCTTTGAAGCAGCAACACGGGTATTTTTAGATCCCTTGTGTCTGCGTCAACAAGACAGGTATGAGAATGGCGAAGAACGGTGGCAAGCGTTGGGTACAGTAGACGGTACGGGAGTTTCCCAAACTCTGTGTAACTGCTTATAATCCACTAACAGGAGAATAAGC
>NZ_RRYV01000276.1 GCF_014861395.1 Psychrobacter sp. FME13
GCATTGCCACGCGATATGATAAGCTCAAAGATAGCTATGCAGCGGCGGTAATGCTTGCTTGTGTCTTTATCTGGTTGCCCCTGATTTGAATTCTATACACACCCTAACGAATGTCTGTAGTAGATTGGCTATACACAACCTCAACACGGGGTTAGTGTGCGTACAAATACTTTTTGCTATGCTTTACGGATAGCGAACGCAGATAATCAATAAAAATTATCAACCTTATACAACCGCTAGGTTCGATATGGTTATCGTAGCAGGCTAGATAGTTTATTATTGACTATAGTTAAGTGGTTATGCATACAGACTCTAGTGAAAGCGCCTTAAATTTTCCAAATATGTTCTACCGATATATTAACCAGGGATAATGAGAACCATGAAAAAAAATAATCAATTTGCTAGTCCATTCAGCACTTGGAGCGGCCATCGCTTGTTTCAGGTAGTCGCCGGTACGCTGATCGGTGCAATGGTAGTAACTCAAGCGTCGGCGATGTTGCCTACACCAGAGCAAGCAGTGGATGGATCGGCCACTGTACAAGCAACCGCTAATCAAGCTGGCAATTCAAGCGCACAAGCTGTTAACAGCAAAATCACTGCATCATTGGTTAGCACTGATGCAAATGGTGAAGAAGTATTGGTTCCTGTTAATGAAAGTACACGTTTGCAGTCAGGTAATGTCTTAGAGTATCAAGGATACTTTACCAATACCAATGCTGATCGAGTACGTAAAATGACGGTCACCATGAGTATTCCTGAGCAAGTGGAATTGATGAAGACGGTCTCGCCAGAGTTTCCATATGGTAGCGTCGATGGTAATAGTTTTTCTCGTATGCCATTACGTACTAGAGTAAACAACCAGCTGCAAGATGTAGATTTAAAGTACTATAAAGCGGTTCGTTGGGATCTGGAAGGTGTTGGTCTGAACGATACAGTCGCGGTTAAATATCGCGCGCGTGTTAAATAAGCCAGTTCGACATGCCTTAACTGAATCGTAAATTATTCAAGATTTGATTCATAATAGAGAGCACCACAGTTGATGACTGTGGTGCTTTTTTATGGGTGCTTGAATTCTAAAAGCTTTACATACGCAGCCTATTAATAAGTTAAAGCGTTTTTATAAGCTAAAGCGTTGCATATTTGCTTTGAGATTTTTCTTTGATTAACTGCTTAATTGCGTTAATTTGTGGCGTAGTGGCTTTTGATCCAGCAGTGATTAGTGTGCTGCGTTGGCTGGTATCTATTGAGCTGATATGGCCAACGTCTGGCGTAATGATAATATCTGCACGATCTCGTTCATGGTAGTTTGATGCGTGATGCGTGGTACTTGATTGTGCCGTGATATTGTTTTCTAGAAACCCCCAAAAGCTGCTGAATGAGTTGATATTCGGTATGCTATTAGGCGTAGAGGTAGTAGAATTATGATTGCTCTTAGTCACATCTACGGCGATGATAATATCAGCACCCAAATCACGCGCACTATCGATAGGCACTAAACTGACGACACCGCCATCGATATATTTTTGGTGGTGTTCTAAAAAGTATGCTGGCATCAGACGTAGCCATAATTGATGTAAAAGAACACCATATCAAACACTTTGAAGTGATTATCGAGCTTCTTAGAGAAACAACAGGTTTGGGAGTTTCCCAAACTCTGTGTAACTGCTTATAATCCACTAACAGGAGAATAAGC
>NZ_RRYV01000277.1 GCF_014861395.1 Psychrobacter sp. FME13
CGGCCTTATCAGAGAGTACTTGCCTAAGGGTTGTGACTTTAGACAAGTCTCTGATGATGAGATGCAGGACATTGAGAACAAATTAAACAACAGACCAAGAAAACGATTAGGGTTTAAGACGCCTATGCAGGCGTTCTATAATATTAATTAGCGTTGCACTTGGTGTGTTAATCTAAGCTCTCTAAAAAACAACAGAAGTGGATTAAAGAAGAACGAGGTCAAGGAGCGTTAACTGACTATAAACCTTGTATGGCTTGACCATTGATATTTCCTTTCTCCAATAATATCGTATCATTGAATAAGCCAACATCTTCAGACTCAGACGATGTTGTTTCCGTTATTTCTTTGATTGTTACGCCGTTATCCACGCCAGTATAACGAGTGTATAACGTATCAGTGCTTATTCCGTCGTCTTGAACAACGTAAAACTTGTGTTCAAATACGCAAGTCTCAAACGTGCCTGCTGGAACCGTAATGGTTTCTCTACCAACATATTTTAATGAAGTATCCGCGTCATAAGACTTCATTTCGCCATCTGTTGTTTCAACCATAGTGACTGTTGCATAATGCTTCGTCTCACCTTCTTCTAAGTTATAATGTTGCTTTAAGCCGCTCGGTTGGTAATCAACTTCCATTCCAGCATCACTGTCAGTTTGCCCTAGAGTGATCACTGATTGATCAACTTCGTCGTGTTTTACATACACAGTAGATTGACCTTCTCTTTTAGCTAATACCTCGCTAAAGCCTTTATATTCCGGAACTGACTCTACAACTTCATGAACATCGTTAAGTCCAAAATCTATAGCAGCATCTGAAGCATATTCTAGATCAATCGTCGTGCCTGGGGTTTGCAGCGTTGGATTAAGGCAAGCTAAAGAGGTCGTATTAGATGGTTCAGTTGGTGTGACTTCGCCATCAGTTGGTGGTGCTGAATACGATGTACTATCCTCTCCACAACCAACCAATACAAAAGCTATCGCTAATCCGATGAAAGATAATCTCAAGGTGAGTTCCTTTTTATTTAATCTATTTTAGGGGGTAAGATACACTCCATATCTAGTTACCTCAGTACGAAACTTTACTACTCCAAAATGTAACTGTAAGGTATAGATGGTGCCGTTCAGTATGATACTTTATTACTCGCTGGCAGAAGTTGTGATTGAGTAATCATTTACTCAGCGTCAAAAGTGGTGAACTGATAGCAGAACGCCATTCTACTGACCCAAATATTACTCCCACTATTATTTGATATAGCAAATAATAGTGGGTTTTTTTGTGCCTCTCCAAAAGTCATCGAAATGAATTTAACGCGCATAAGCGACTCGATAAAGCTACGTATTAGCGTTGCTAACCATGGAGATCTGCCCCATGGCTATTTACATTTTGCGGCTTTTTAGTGAGCGCATTTCTCTAGTTGACAATGCATTCCGGCAGACAGAATGCTGGCTCTTGGATTTGTTAACTAACTCATAATCCTGTCCATCGAATAAACAAACATAACAAGCTGCTAACCTGTACTTAAAAATATACAAAAAAGCAATATTCACAGATTCTCCAAGATTCCTGAATTTCATCTTGAAATCTAATATAAATCCTATACTAGGGGCTGTATAGAATTGGGAAATAGTTGAAAAAAATAAGCAACGCCTTACACTCTTGTTTACCACAACAAAGAGAA
>NZ_RRYV01000027.1 GCF_014861395.1 Psychrobacter sp. FME13
CTGATAAAGGGTATATCAGCCCGAGTCTGACATCGTACTACGACGCTCAAGGAGTAGATTTACAAACGCCACTCAGAGCTAATATGAAAGAAGATAGACCCAAACCTGTGGTAAGACGGCTAATGAAAGCCCGCCGTATCGTTGAAACAGTCATTGGTCAGTTATCAGAACGATTTAATATACAAAAGGTACGAGCAAGAGATTTATGGCATTTGTCTCATCGATTGATTCGTAAGATTCTGTCGCATAATCTGTGCTTTGTACTCAATAAAAAACTTGGTAACCCGCCTCTTCAGTTTGATTTGCTTATTTCAAGTTGAGAGTGGGGTCTATTAAGTAATAATAATGCTTATTTCCTTCTAAAAAGTATTTAATTTTTAGATTTGGACTGAACGATCGTTAAAGATAGGTGTTATTAAATAGCATTCTTTAAGTTATTTTCTATTTTAGCGATATTAATAGCTATAGTCACTGCACTACAAAAGAGTTATGTTTTGGATGAATATCATAAAACAATTTAGATAAGTCATTGAGTCTAGCTAAACAGCTTGGTGTTAAAAAGTTTGGCGATATTTTTAGAAAAGGAGTGATCTTTGAAATTTTCTTGTTCATTGGAAACATCTTCTGAGCGTATTCGTTTAGTCAATGTTATCTCACCGCTTATCAAAGCAGGTTATCAACTCTTATCCCAAAAGCAAGAGTCTTCAGAAAATGGCGGCAATATTATTCATGTTGTTGCCAAAAGCAGAGAGTCAAAGACACAAGAGGATTTAATCAATGATTTGTCTTCTATCGAAGGCTGTAGCCTTTTTCAGTTAGAAATAGATGAAGATGACAGTGCAGGTGCAGGTGCAGGTGCAGGTGCAAGTGCAGTAGATGCCGTCTCATCAGCACCACCAATGAAACAAAGCTTGGATGAAAAAAATGCTTTAACATCTATTGGTGCTCAGTATCCAGACATAGTAGATGTGGTTAGACGATATGAGAATGTCGTACCAAATGACATTCGCGATCAAGCATTGTATGAGTTAGGACGCAAGGTGGGTGGCGGTATTTATCAACGTGACTACTCTCTTGGTAGTCCATTAAAACTATCAGCAACCATTAGTCGTGAACTTGTACCAGCCTTAAAAGAATTTTCTAAGGTGAAAGCTAAAAACGATGTAATTTCGTTAATTAAATGCCCATTCTGCAAGTTGTCAGATAGCAACCATTCAGGCTGTCATTTTGTTGTTGGTTATATAGAAGGCTTCTTAGCAAGTAATCCTGCGGTAAAAGATGCTCAGGTCAGAGAGACAAGTTGTGGGGCTGGTAGTACCAATATTTGTGAATTTACCATTTGGTAAAAAATCATGCATAGACAGTTTAATGCCTATGAATAATAGTAATAAATGCATAAAGTATCTTGGTTCATCCAAACCAGTGTTGCTTAAGCTCAGTTTTGTTAAATATAGAGGGCGAAGAAAATGATAGAAGTTGAATATAACCTGCTTTTGGTGTTTATCTCATATGTTATTGCAGTACTTGGTTCTTATGTTGGCTTAAACCTTGCCATCCGCGTGCCATCTGCTAAGCCAGGAAACGATCTATACTTTTGGGTCGCATTGTCTTCAATCGCGCTCGGTGGTGCCATTTGGTCGATGCATTATATTGGTATGATGGCCGTTGATATGAAGATGCCGGTCACTTATGATTTAAGCTTGACTATTATCTCAATGTTACTTGCCGTTTTATTTGTTGCGGTTGGTATTGTTATCGTTGGTCGCGGAGAGCCTAATATGGCCAAGTTGATTGGCGGTGGAGTCATTACTGGACTTGGTATTGCGGCAATGCACTACACAGGTATGGCTTCAATGCAAATGGATGCAACCATGTCATATAACATGCCACTCCTAATGGTTTCAATTGCAATTGCAATCGTTGCAGCGATAACTGCGTTATGGTTAGCGTTTAATCTACGAGGCACATTACAACGCTTTGGTAGTGCGTTTTTGATGGGGCTAGCGGTTTGTGGTATGCACTATGTTGGTGTGGCAGCTATGGATATGCAGATGACAGGTAATATGATGCCTATGAGTCATTCATATGTTCATCCTACTTCTTCATCAATGATTATCTTTATCGGTTCAGTAGTTGTATTGGGATTACTATGGATTTTAGCCTCTAAAAATGCACCTAAAAAAGAGAATCTAGTATTTGGTGAATAACACTCAGCCATGACTGTTCTGTTTATTAAGTCGCTTATAACAAAAAAGGTTTTTAGAATTTAATTCTAAAAACCTTTTTTATGCCGTACTGTTTTTGAATAAAAGCCAGTCGTATATATACTCTAATCAATGATGGCTTCTTCTATCTTGACACTCGTCATGATAGAGCGTACTTGGCAGGGCTTTATCTGTTGGATGATGTCAGACAGTTTAGGCTTGCTTGTTAGGCCTAACCAATAAGCAAAGCCGACTTGGGTTAAGTCTATACCACAATGAGTCGTATAACCTATACCACCCGATGGACGACTGTTAATTTCCAATACACGGTGCTTACCTTCGTCATCAGCTTTGGTCTGCACACTGACGATACCATCACAGTTAAACGCTTTAATGAGCGGAATGACCACATCCATAACAGATTTTTCGTAGCCAATATGCTGGACCTTCCCAGTTTTGTAGCGAGTGACTGCAGCCAGTACTTCGCCATATTCGCACACGACATCGATAGAGTATTCTTGTCCTGATAAGTAAGGCATCAATAGCATAGGAATGGGGCGATCATGTACCATTGAGCTGTTCTTATAGGCGTTTAGAAATTGTGTAGTGCTGATTTTTTTTTGTTCAGTAAAGTATAAATGCTCAAAGCTATCATATTGATTTATCGTTTCTTTACCTGAATCTAATCTCCAAAATCCTTGCGCAAAAATACCAGTCACTGGTTTGACGCATAAAGGTTGATGACCATGTTTGGCAAGTAAGGACTCAAGCTCGTTGACGTTGTCAAAACGCCAAGCCTCTGCGACTGGAATATCATGCTGATGACACTGTTGCATAAAGGCAAATTTATCATCAATTGACTCTAAAGATGAAACGCTGGTTGCGCCGGTTAATAAACGAATACCTGCAGCTTCAAATATCTCACGATGGGCTTCATAATCAACCCCATTACGTCCAGTCAGTAATACTTTTACTTTGTCTTTTTTTGCTTGCTCTAAGACGAACTGCCAGCGTGACATCAGTGGTGTAGTAGGTTCAGGCGCTGTTTGCTCATTATCACTTGCAGTGATGGCGTAAGGCTCAAAATAGATATTATCAGCAAACTCAAAAATCTCAGCTCTATTATCACGATGTGAGGCAATAATATTGAATGGTGTATGAGATTGCGCCTTTAATGACTGCAAACTGGCTAACATATCACGCTGACTTGATTGACCTTCGGCTAGCCAAGCAGCAGTTGATGTTATAGGGTAGCTATCGTTAGCAAGATTATTCATAATTCTCTCAGCAGTATCGTAGGTTTTAGATGTAATTGGATGATGTGATATTGTTATCTTAACAGTATTGGGAATGTAAGCAGGCGTGAAAAATAGCTCAATTTTAGGTTGCAAACATTGCTGACATTAACAGTTATTATATACACATACCCATTGTTATAAATGTAGTTAATAAAATAGCACTAAAGTTTTTTGGGATAGCTTTTGCACTGTTGCTGAATGAATATCTTGGCTCATATGGATAATGACATTCATGCTACTATATGAGGATAACCACGATGCCTCTTAGCGTCATGAACATATCGACATAATAAACAACTTAAAGGACGTATGATGAGTCAAGCTTTAATTGCAGGTGCCAATGCACCATTACCGACAGACAATATTAGCATCCGTATTCTGAGCCAAAATGCAATTGATTGTGCGGCTTATCGCTTGACCACGGAGGGTAAAGTACGCGGCGATGGCGATATGATATTTTATGGGCAAACACGTAGTGATGATGGCAGTGTCAGTTTTCGTGGTCACGATAGTGATGGGTTTTTTGATATTAACTTACCAGCGCAGCCTGCCAGTATTGAAAAAATAGCACTCGCGTTTTCTAGTGCGCAAACGCTTGCACAAGTGGGTGATGTCGATATTCAGGTGCTAAAAGGTAGTCAAGTATTGATGACTTGTCAACTGAGTGCTAATGGACGTGATGAAAAAGCGATTATTTTAGCGGAGTGTTACCGTAGGCAGGGTAATTGGAAATTTAGATTTATTGCGCAAGGATTTAATGGTGGGTTGAAGCCACTATCAGAACACTTCGGTGTTGAGATTGCTGATGAAACACCACCTCAGAGTCAGGATCAAAGCCAGTCTCAACCTATCAATACCCAGCGTCCAATTGATACGCAAAAAGCACGTAGTGCACCTCAGACAAGTACGCCGCCACCGATTCCGGCCAGTCCTTCAGTCAATTTAAGTAAAGTAACTTTAACCAAAAACCAATCCAGCATCAATCTGAAAAAGCGCGACGATTTTGGTAAAATATCAGTCAACCTAAACTGGAACCAACGCCCAGAAACTAATCAGCATGCACCCAAAAAAGGTCTGCTGGGAGATTTATTTAAACAGCATAAAGCGGGTGGTATTGATCTAGATATTGGTGCGATGATTCACTTGAAAAATGGTGAAAAAACACTGATCCAAGCATTAGGCAATCGTTTCGGCAGTTTGCAGTCAGCACCATATGTTTGCTTGCGTGCTGATGACAGAACAGGGCAGGTGAGTGGTGGTGAGTGGCTTGATATTAATGGCCAACAGTGGTCACAAATCGAAGAAGTATTTATCTTTGCTTTTATCTACGAAGGTGCACCCAATTGGGCACAAACCGATGGCGTGGTGACGATTGCCGTACCAGAGCAGCCACCGATTGAAACACGCTTAACCGAAGGTGCAGGCAATCTACCGATGTGTGCTATTGCTCGTTTGGTCAATCAACAAGGCAGTATCAATGTTGAGCGTATCAACCAATACTATAAAGGTCATCAAGAGATGGATAAAGCGTTTAATTGGGGCTTTAGCTGGAAGCGTGGTAGTAAGTAACCGTATTTATAGCTCCAGTTAATAGTCTTACTTGATAAAAAAATTGGCCCTTCTATTTATAGAAGGGCCAATTTTTTATAGTAACGTTGTAACGTTGTAACGTTAAAAGAGTTATTGAAACCAATTAAGCATGCGGTGTGATAGCAGGCATTAAATCATGGAAGGTACGACCAGAGGCTATTTCACCGATAGCATGCATTTTCCATTCATTGTTATGGCGATACACTTTTGCCATAACCATCGCCGTGTGACCGCCTTGCGCTGATAAGTTATAGCGAGCCACTTCTTGATTGTTATTGGCATTGACGATACGGCAAAACGCATTTTCTACTGTCTCAAATGTCTGACCAGTAAAGCTATTAACGGTAAAGACTAAAGAGGTAACACTTGCAGGGACTCTCGATAAATCTACATTGATGACTTCATCATCACCATCGCCATCACCAGTACGGTTATCGCCAGTGTGTACGATGCTGCCATCTTTTGATTTAAGTTGACTGAACCAAATGGCATCAACTGCTTGTTTATTAGCATCGAACATAATGCATGAGGCATCTAAGTCGATAGAGTCACCACCGCCACTGGCGCCACCGAATAATTTGCCTAAGAATCCACCTTTTTGACCTTGAGAGCTTTGTGCGACATCCCAGCCCAAACCTAATTTTACCTGTGTGAGATCGCCACCTGCTTCTTTACTAAGGGAGATCTTCTGACCTTTTTGTAAGCTAACTGCCATGTTCGTATCCTTATAATAGTTGTGAGTAAAACCGTTTAAAATAGTGCTAAGAGATGCTATAAGATGTTATCTAAAAACCCACCACCGCCACCACGTCCACCTGAGCTACTGCCTAATACACTTTGTAACCAACCTTGGTAGCTGTCACGATTTCGAGAGCAAATAATAACTTTACCAGTACCAGAGAAGTTCAAAACCATGCCTTCACCACTGGTGACTGAATTGATGATATTGCTCATAAACCCTTTTTTCTTACTGGTAGAGACCGATAACTTATAATCTAGATTTGAGTCCCAGCAAACGACGTGTCCGTTATCAATAATGACGTCTTTATCGGGCGTCACCTCAATCTCAAATAATGAACCGAAACCCGATACCACGACTTGACCTTGGCCCTGTGTCTGCATGACCATAAAGCCCCCAGTATCACCAAACACCGCACCACCAAGGTTACGCTGAATGTTGGCTCTGATATCGACGCCAGTTTGTGCAGCCACAAACGCACCATCACTAAGCGTATATTGCTGAGCACCACAATCAATGATTTGCATATCACCATCAAGCGTAGGCGCGAGTAAACAATCGCCTTCACCATTTACCGCTTCGATTTGTTGTTGAAATAACGATTCATCATTGGCAAAACGGCGCATAAGTGACTGCATCAATCCGCCTTGCAACTTACCTTTTAGCTCAAGGTTTGATTCCATCATTACCATTGCATTGGCTTCACAATAAATCGAATCGCCTTTTTTGAGGTTGCAATGCAAAAAAGGTTCGATGGTACCGATTAAGCTGAACGTTGCGGCCATGAGTTACCCATCCTTATTCTGATTTTTAAAACGTGCTCTTAGAGTCTGATTTTTAGAATGTTTGGTTTTTAGTTTTAGCGAGCCAATTAAAACTAAAGCCATCAAATGCTTTAAAATGGCACACTTGATGGCTTGTTTTTATCTCAATCAAATATTTAATTGAAATATCTATCTTGCTAAGCGATTACGTCAACACTAGGTTTATACGTTTACGCCATAAGAAGAGGCTAATGGCCCAAGACCACCGCTAAAGCCTTGACCCACGGCGCGGAATTTCCAATCGCCGTTGTGACGATATAGCTCACCAAAAATCATCGCTGTTTCAGTGCTACCGTCTTCTGATAGGTCATAACGTGCAATTTCAGACTGACCATTGTCATTTACAACACGGATGTAAGCATCGCCAACTTGACCAAAGTTTTGGTTACGAGCTTGACCTTCATAGATGATTGCGCAAACCGCTACTTTGCTGACATCGGCTGGGATATTAGCAAGATTGATTTTGATTTTTTCATCATCGCCATCACCTTCACCAGTACGGTTATCGCCAGTATGCTCTACGGCACCATTATCTGACTTTAGGTTATTGAAGAAGATAAAATCTTGATCGTTACGAACTTTCCCTGCTTCGTTGACCAAAAAGCCAATAGCATCTAGATCGAATTCTTGACCGTCAGTGGCACGTGGGTCCCAGCCCAAGCCGACAGTAATATTGGTTAAACCAGGGGCTTCTTTTGATAAGTTTACGTTGCCGCCTTTTGTTAAGCTAATAGCCATATAAATATCCTATTTATTAATAATTGAATGATAAGAAAACGAACTGAAAATGGTACAGTGGTCGATATGTAAGTGTAAACAAGCTATGCCTGTATAAGCTCTATATATCATTACGTTTTACTATACTAAGCGATTGCTTAGTAAGCAAGCCGTATTTTGTGCGCTTACTATATGCTTACTAAGCAGCATAATAACCGAGTGTCTCTGATACTTTTTTACAACTACGACAACAGTGGTTAAGGTATTGTTATCAAAAGTAAATTGTCTAATAATGAACACAGATATCAGAATCGAAATGATGGCTTGATATAAGAAAGGCTGTGTCAAATATATTGACACAACCTTTTTTTGATTTATTGACTGGCTTAGTTTTTTAATATCAAAAGCGCATCAATTGATAGACTTCGCTTCTTGCTTACGGTAGTTAAGTGACGCAACAAACGCCCAACCAATAAAGGCAATACCGATAAGACCAGTAATGACTTCTGGCACGTGGAATTTCACCGACAACAGCATGATAATCGCTAATGCACCAATCGCATAATGCGCGCCATGCTCAAGATAAACAAACTCGTCAAGCGTGCCTTTATCTACCAAGAAGATAGTCATAGAACGTACAAACATCGCACCAATGGCAAGACCTAGCATGATGACAATAACGTCGTTGGTAATGGCAAATGCACCAATAACACCATCAAAACTGAATGAAGCATCGAGGACTTCTAAGTATAAGAAGCCGATGATACCGCCTTTCATAATAGCGCTAGTCGCTGCTGCACCTGAACCATTTTCTTCGTTTTCTAGGTCTTCTTCAAGGTCACCTTCTAGCATGCCAGAGACAACCTGTACGCCAAGATAAACCAAGATACCCCAGACACCCGCAATCAATACAGCACCTGACTGCTCAGTACTGGCCCACGATACGGCAATCATCAAGACGATGAGAGCGACAAATACGCTCATGGCATCGACTTTGCCAAGCTTAGCCAAACGGCTCTCTAACCAATCAAACCAATGGACTTCTTTTTCATCAAAGATGAAGTTTAAGAAAACCAACAGTAAGAAAATACCACCAAATGCTGAGATTTCAGCATGATGCGCCATTAGCCTGGCTGAGTATTCTTCTGGTTGGTACAGAGCTAGATTGACGACTTCCATCATGCCAAGATCAGCGGTAACCGCAACGATGACAATAGGGAATACTAGGCGCATACCGAATACTGCGACTAAAATACCAACGGTTAAGAAGATCTTTTTCCAAAATTCGTCCCAGCCTTTGAGGACTGAAGCGTTGACCACCGCATTATCAAACGATAATGAAATCTCCATAACGGCCAAAATGGCAGTAATAGATAAGGTGGTTATCATGCCACCCATACCACCATGTGAATATCCCCACCACGCAGCTATCATCAAAGCGATAGCTGTGAAAATGAAGTCTAAATAAAAATGTCTCATGACATATCCTGTCTGGTTACGTAAAGCTAAAGTCGGTCTGCTATAGGCATAGCCTATGAAAAAGAGGTTATTGTTAGCCACTTTTTATGCATAAATTTAAATGAAACATATAGTATTACTGATTGTTTTACCATCTAAAACTACAACTATTTTGCAACTATTTGCAACCAGTGATGAGCATAGAGAATATACAGTGATGTCAGTAAAATTTAATAGTGAAAAATTGTTTATTATAAGTGATAGGGTGCATCGCTAAGCACGTTCTACTCAGAGCCTAGTGATGTCACCCTATATTGAGTGGTTATCTGATATAAGCGTTTATGCATATTACAAGTTACGATATAAAAGCGATTAAATATCTACACCATACTGCTGACACATCGCTTGTAAGCCGCCTGAGTAGCCTTGACCAACAGCGCGGAATTTCCACTCACCATTATGACGATACACTTCGCCGAACACCATGGCAGTCTCAACAGAGTAATCTTCTGCCAAGTCAAAACGAACCACTTCGGTACCTGTCTCTTCATTAACGACACGAATAAAAGCGTTAGCGACTTGACCGAAGTTTTGACTACGAGCCGCAGCGTCATGAATAGTCACTGTCACTACAATTTTATCGATATCGGCAGGTACTTGAGTCAGATTGACTTTAATGACTTCATCATCGCCATCACCTTCACCAGTACGATTATCACCAGTATGTTCAACAGCACCGTTGTCAGATTTTAATTGATTATAAAAGATAAAGTCATGATCACCGCGTACTTTACCAGCACCACTCAGTAAGAATACGCTGGCATCCAGATCAAACTCAGCACCAGAAGTTGCGCGCTCATCCCAACCTAGACCAATGAGTAGCTTGGTTAAATTTGGGTCAGTTTTGGTTAGCGATAAGTTACCGCCTTTATTAAGTGATAAAGCCATGAGATTATCCTTGTTATTAGAGTAGGGAGAAGTGCAATATCAAAGCAGTAGCCATGCGATTGAGTAAAGCTAAGCGAGCAAAATCGATAGTGTGATCAACATTATCAATTAACCATCGCCGCAAAACTATTGCTTAATAACGCCCTATCATAACAACAAAAAATGACCCAATCAAAGATGATTAGGTCATTATTATGTTTTATATAAAATACTGGGTTAGCAGATTTTTTAAGTGTTCACTGATATCGTTTAGCGATGGCGAATCTCAAAGCTTTGATGAATTGGTTTCTTGATATTAAAGTCAAAGCCAATGGTCTTTGGCGTGATATTAACGATGTCGTAGCGCTCGGTCAATTGCTCATCAAGCTCAAAGCGAGTAAAGTTATTTGAGAAATATAAGACACCATCAGAAGTTAATCGGTTCATTGCACGGTTAATGAGGGCGGCATGGTCACGCTGCACATCGAATGTACCCTGAAACTTTTTAGAGTTCGAAAAGGTCGGTGGATCGATAAAAATAATATCGAACTGTTCAGTATTGTCTTTAATCCATTCAAAAATATCAGCAGCGACGAATTGGTATTTGTTGCGACTGACGTCTAAACCATTAAGTACAAAGTTCTGCTTACCCCAATCCAGATAGTTCTGTGACAAATCGACACTGGTGACCTTTTTGGCGCCTGCCAATGCCGCATGGGCACTGGCTGTACAGGTATAGGCAAATAAGTTCAGTACAGATTTGCCGTGACTGTTGCTTTTAATACGCGCGCGCATGTTACGGTGATCGATGAATAGTCCCGTATCTAGATAGTCAGTAAAATTGACATAGAAATAAGCACCATCTTCGCGAGCGACATGGAACTTGCCACGCTTTTCAGTTGTGTTTTGCTTGCTATATTGATCATTGCCTGACTGGCGGGCACGGGTTTTGATAAAAACCTGTTCACGGTTAATGTTCAATACTTCGCGAATACCCATCAATGCTAGGTTAAAGCGTTTTTTAGCTGTTTCAGGTGGAATGGTTTTCGGCGGTGCATATTCTTGTACATGTACATATTCCCCATATAAGTCGATAGCAACCTTAAAATCAGGCAAGTCTGCATCATAAGCACGAATATTACTGACATTGTCTTTTTTGGCCAGTTTTTTGAGCTTGGCAAGGTTTTTTTGCAAGCGGTTAATAAAGTCTTGACCGTCTTCTACCTCAATTTCACGCTTTTCAAAACGACTGACAAGGTTGCCTGTTTGCCCTGCAATCAAGGTGCCATAACGGAAATAAACCGTAATAGCACCATTGTGACAGCGTAGTGTCTTAGGCTCTCTAATCGGTAATGTATCGACTTGCTCAACGTTAGCCGCCAAGATACCAAGCATTGGGTCAATGCCACTCCCTGCAAAGCTGTCTTGCAAAATAAGCCCAATCGCTTGATACAAGGGTTTAATCATATCTTCATCACCCAAACGCTCACCGTAAGGCGGGTTAGTGATGATCAAAGGATTGCTTAACCGACCGTCATTGACCATAGGTCGCAAGGTGTCATTGAGCTGATCAAGGGCACGTACCTCAAGATCAATCAATGGCATTAAATCATGTAAGCCTGCTGCAATTAAGTTCTTTTCGGTAGCGATTACCGCACCGCTATCGGCATCAAACCCTAAGATAAGTGGCAAAGTATCTGGCTGTTCAGAGGCAATGGCTAAGCCTTCGGCAAAACGTGTCTGTGCATCGTCAATCATTTGCTGCCATAACACCTCATCATGATGCTGCCATTGATAAAAACCAAATTGATTGGCTGCTTTATCGATACCCACGGCATAATCGCAATGCATCAGTAGCGCTTCGATAAGGAATGTACCAGAGCCACACATAGGGTCAATTAAAGCATTATAAAAAGGCGCGTTGCCAGCATCGTTTTTCTTATGCCAACCAGAACTATAGAGCAGGGCAGCTGCTAAGTTTTCTTTCAATGGTGCTTCGGTCATCGCCACACGGTAACCACGGCGATGCAAGCTGGTACCTGATAAATCCAAATACAGCTCAGCTTGCTTGTCATTCACCGTTGCAAAAATAGAGAAATCTGGGTTTTTGCTATCGACATTAGGACGGCTGTCATAAACTTCATTGAAGGTATCGGCAATCGCATCTTTGATACGCAGCATAGCAAACTGCTGGCTGACGGCCACGCGTTTATCGACCGATAGACGAATGGCAAAGGTTTGCTCTAAGTCGAATTGCTCAGTCCAATTGACTGATTTTGCCAAACCATAAATCTGCTCAGCCACATCGTATTCGGCATTGATGTTTTTACGTTTAATCAGCATCAACACACGAGAGGCGACTCGTGACCAAAGACAAATGGTATATAGGTCGCGCAAAGTACCCGTAACCGCCAAACGGCCTGTGCTTTTGATCTCACTGGTAATACCAAAACTGGTCAGTTCGGTCTGTAGCGGTGCCTCAAGCCCATCGGCACAAGTAATGATAAGGTTAAGCGACAACTCTTGTGAAGCTGTTGCTAAAGTCGAGGGCGCGGTTGTTTCGGTCATACGGATACCTGTGGGCTAAATTGATAAGTAATGCACATCATAAAATGAGATGTTTAACCGGCAATTTTACCATATTTCCATAAATTTAGTTTAAAAGCTGTCTAGGTCGCGTTCTCAGTCTGAACGTTAAACTATAAATGGACTAAAAGTGGTTAAATCATTGCCAAACTGCGCCAAGTAGCTTGCTAAAATCTCGATATTATCTGTACTGTTCTTCTTGTTTGACTGCTGTTTATTTCACGTTTATCGCCATTCTAAAATGAGGATCTGCGCTAGCATTATAAGAGGCAATGTCACAATGGTTAATAAACCTGTAAGAAACTGGTAAGTTAACGTAATATTTGTTCTATACTAAAGAAATGGAGAGGATAACCACAGTAACCGTAGCAGATGACCATCCAATATTTTTGGAGGGTTTGATACTTTTGCTATAAAGGTTTGATAGAAGTCATTACTGCCATTAGCAATATCAAGATAATGTCTAATAGTTCCTGATGGTTCATTTGACGCGTCTTTACGAGGGCCTTGTCCTGTAGCGTTGATACCTTGGTTAGTCTTTATGAAGCTTGAAGGGTCACCCGAACCTAACACCCAAGGAGTAATAGGATGACCGATGTGATTACCGAATCCACTGGCCGGCGGATTTAGCTCAAAGTCTCCATTAGTCAGTTGGCTGGCAAATGCTCCTGTCGTCAATATTAAACTAGTACCAGCTACACTCAAGGCTTGAGTGAGTCTTAATTTTATTTGCATGCGTAGAGCTCCCTATCAGTAATCAATCAACGTTGACCAGACCTGCTGCAAGAGTATCAATCTATACGAGCAATTCATTTACTTAATAAGCACATCTGTTGCGCTTTGCATTGACTGATGCCAGAGATCTGTTGCTTACTGTTTCAGCATATCAAGGATTCAGCAAAAATGTACCTGTAGACATCTGCAGATACATGCGATAAAAGCTGAATGAATTGGAAGTTAAACTTACTTCAATAGAGTTAAGTTGAGCTGGCTTTAAAAGCTGACATTAAAAGAAGTGCTACATATGCACATCAATGATCTGTCTTAGTTAAGGTAGGTGATGTCAGTTTATCGTTTGAAACGAACTCAGTCGTAGTCGCAAACGGCTTGGTTGCGATAGGGTAGTCGACGTCTTTTGGCATGAGTAAACGCATATGAGGATACGGAGTTGAGATATTCGCCGCATCAAGCGCATGTTTGATATCTTCTCTTAAATTCTCTTTAATTTTGGGCATACGTGCAACAGCGGCTGGTTTAACCCAGAACCGCACAATAAAGAACACACCATACTCACCAACTTCATCAACAGTGGCTGAGGTTTCGGGACGGCTCAGTACCACCTCAGTGTCAGTGAGCACTTGTAAAATCGCGTTGCGAGCAGTATCGATATCATCTTCAAAGGCAATACGGACACGAATGTCAAAACGTATAAAGCTTTTTGAGGTTAAGTTGGTAACCTCAGATGAGGCGACATTAGAGTTTGGGATAATGACAGTGATGTTATCTCGAGTCAGAATATGGGTGGTGCGTAAGGCGATAAGTACCACACGACCTTCATTTTCGTTAATATGAATCCAGTCACCTACTTGAAAAGATTGCTCAAGTAAGATCGTGATACCAGCGATAAAGTTAGCCAGTGTTGATTGAGCGGCAAAACCGACTGCTAAACCTACGATACCTAAACCTGCTACCAATGACACGATGTCAAAACCAAATTGTGCCATGACGCTAGCGAGTCCGAGTACTAATAGTAGTACAGACAAGATATTTTTGAGCAGTTGTTCTATGGACGCGTTGAGCCCATAATGTTGCAAAACTCTATGAATGATTTGCCCTGAAGAGGTCCAAAGTACATAGTAAACCCCCGCCCAAGTGCTTGCTTTGGCAGTAGCTTTAATGGTGTCTGGTTCAAAGTAGATTTGACTCATGATGGCAATCAAACTTGCTACAATCCAAATATAACGCAGCACTGATCGGACAATCTTAATACGACGCTCATTCAAACGAATTTTTGTTTTACTTTGCTTTATGACATAAATGGCAAGCCAATAAAAAAATCCCAATACTGCAAGCAGTATTAGGATTTTGATAGCAGTACTTGCCAGTTCAACTGCTTGAGATGACCAGTCCAGTGACTCTTCATCCGCAGAGCCGCCAAGTGCAAGGTAAAGACTAGTATGGAGATCACGAACAATCTCTTTAAAAAAATCAGTAATACTAGCGATCGGCATTTTTTGATCCATGCATAGTTTGGTACATACAAAGTGTCTTACATAAGATATTTGATTATAAGTTATCTTAAGTCATTGGTACAATGAAATACAATATGCATGATGATTGATACTCAGTATATTTTTTAAGTCGGTAGCTGCACGGATCGTTAAAAGTTATCTTCCTGTGCATCTTGGTTCTGATAAGGTATTTCCATCTTATGCTGAACATCACGTAATGCAGTACGCAGACCTTCTAGTATGGTTGGGTGATAAAAAGGTGTGTCAAGCATATTCTTAACACTTATGTCGTTGGTAATTGCTGTTGCCAAAATATGACCGATATATTCAGCATCAGGTCCTACCATACTTGCGCCTAGAATTCGGTCGGTTTTTTTGCAGCCATAAATATGCAGTAAGCCACAGTTGACACCCATCACGCGACTACGCCCCTGATTGTCAAAACTGACGCTACCGATGACATACTCTAAGCTTGAGTCTTGCTGGATTTCTGGTAATGACATGCCGACATTGGCAATTTGTGGTGAGCAAAAGACGATAGAGAAAGGAATTGCTGGCGGGCGTATATAAGCATGCTTTTTATTACCACAAATCATATTACCTGCACTATAGCCTTCATCACTGGCTACATGTAACAGCGGTATGTTTACATTGGCATCACCAACAATATAGACATTTAAATCACCAATTTTTCCTGTTTTTTTACTCAAGTTTTTTGGACGCTCTTTTTCATCAAGCTCAACTCCTAGATTTTCGATTCCCAGTTGTTTTATGGTATTGCGGCGACCGGTTGCGACTAGTACATATTCACCTTGCCATTGTTGCTTTTCACCCGCGCTGTTTTTATAATCGAGAAATGCTATTGGCTTTTTACTACTTTGGTTTTTCAATGTGCCCACATTGCCGATTTCACTACCCAAATGCATAGTTAGCTCATTGCTTAAGCAGTCGATCGCTTTATCATTAATATCATTATCTTGAAGTCCAGCTACGCGTTTGACACGATTAAATAGAGTGACCTCTACACCTAAACGTGTGAATGCTTGCGCAAGTTCTAGGCCAATGGCTCCAGCGCCAACAACAGCCATCGATTTCGGTAATTCTGGCAGCTCAAATACGATGTCAGACGTCAGTAAAGTATTACCTAGCTTATCAGCCCAGCCATCTGGAATAAATGGTGTGCTACCTGTGGCAACGATGATTTTTTGGGCCTCAATCACCTGATTATTTACTTCGATCAATCCATGCTCATTGATATGTGCACGGCCGTCGATTTTCTTATCTTCAGGCCATTCTGCGACTTGTTTTTTGATGAAACTGGCAAAATGATTGCGCTCATCACGAACGCGCTTCATCACTTGCTTACTGTCAATTTGAGCTGTGGCGTGAATACCAAAATCTGCAGAATGATTGGCCTCGTGTGCACGTTCAGCGGCTGCAATCAACAGTTTGCTTGGCATACAGCCAACTTGAACACATGTAGTTGTCCAAAATCCATCATTAATGATGACGATGTCATCATGGGTTTTGCTGGCTTGGCGAAAGGCGTTTTGACCAGCAGTGCCTGCACCAATGACAGCTACGGATACTCTGCGCGTGATTTTGGGTGCGGCACTTTTGGCATCAGTATTAGACTTTTTACTCATATTATTCTCAAGTTATAAATGGATTATGACTTATTATATTTATCGTATTTAACATCGCTATTTGACTAAATAGTTAAGGGGTTAACGTTTCAAACAATCGCTCGGTATAGCCTTTAGCGCGTAAATTACGCTGAGCATGAGTTAGCATGCCATTTGTATCAAAAACAAATGCAGAGCGAACTAACCCTAGCGTTATCTTCCCGTACATGTTTTTTTCTTTGATGACCTCAAAATATTGGCATAATTTTTCGTCAGGATCGCTGATCAGCGCAATATTTAGGTCATGTTTCGCGATGAATTTTTCGTGCGACTGCACACTATCGCGTGAGACACCGATAATGTCATAGCCTAAGTCATCAAATTCGTTGAGATGCGCGGTAAACTCTGTCGCTTGCGTGGTACAGCCTGGTGTATTGTCTTTTGGATAAAAATACAGGATAAGTCCTTTATTAGTATTGGCCACCATCTCTTTTAGGTTTATCTCATCATGAATAAAGTTGCCATCTAGTTCTCGTACTATCGTGACGGGAAAGTCAGGTAAGTTTAGCTTTTCTGTGGTTGGCTTTGCCATTGTAGAGTCCTTATTCGTTTTGGTTGTATAGTGGTATTATCTGTAGATCGTATTCTTATTATAGGCAGATTAGCAGAAATACATAATCAGTTTTACATTTTATACCTTTATCACCAACAAAAAAGACTGGCTATTGCCAGTCTTTTTTATGTAGAAGGATTGGTGGGTTAAGCAGGCTTTTGAGGTGGCTGCAAATCTAAACCATCGGTACATTGCTGCAAATCTTTTTGCATGGTTTTGACATAAGGGAGACCAGAGGGGTCTTTTTTGTCTTGCGCGTAGCTTTCAATTTCCCACATTTGACCGATCGTCATTTTGCTGCGGACATCAATAGTACAATTACACAGTTTGGTCGCAGTGCTTTTATCAGCGACTTTGTATTTAACCGCACCATCAACGCAAGTATTAATATTATTTTGCTTAATATCCGCAGCATTTGCTTGTGGTATTGCAAAAATGGCAGCCAAGGCTAAGGGTAGTACTGATAAAAGCTTCATAAATATCCTCTTACAGGTGGAGTCAGTTTTCTGAGTGTGGTGCGCGGATTATTAGGGCATATTCTCATTTTAAAAATGCTGGTAAACATGAAATAGAGTTCTGTCAAACCAGAAAAGAAGCAGGTTGATATCGAAATATAAACCTACTATTTGATGATGTTTGGCAAATTCAGCCCATTTAGAGGACTATTGCTTTAACTGAGGGCGTGCCCTAACGATCCGATGATCAATATGATTATTTATATCTTTCTTTCGATAAATCCAATGCTCAATACCATAGCAAGTATATGAACTAAAATACAGCGATGACATGCTGTGTTAATGCAAGCAAATGTTGTTCGAATGTTAAGTAGTACTAGCGTCTGCTATGGGGGCTAGTAGGATGTATCAAGAGCGATACTTGGTAGGATCCGCAACATCAGCCTGTTCAAAACCCTGACGACGTAATGTACAACTATCACATACACCACAAGCCAGACCGTTTTCATCGGCACGGTAGCAAGAAATAGTTTGTCCATAATCGACACCTAATGACAAACCAAGCTCGATAGTTTTTGCTTTTGATAATTGCTGCAAGGGTGTTTGAATCGATAAATGATGACCAGTGACACCTGCTTTTGTGGCAAGGTTGGCCATATGTTCAAACGCAGAAATATACTCTGGACGACAATCAGGATAGCCAGAGTAGTCGACTGAGCTGACACCAATGACGATATGGTTGGCATCGGTCACTTCAGCGACTGCTAAGGCATAAGACAAAAATATAGTATTGCGTGCTGGTACATAAGTATTGGGAATGGCGTCGTTATCGATCTCGTCATGCTTTTTATTGGGAAATTTATCAGCGTCTCCATCAGGGACGACCATACTGTGATCTGTGAGTGATGAGCCACCAAGTTGAGCGATATCAATATCGATGATTCTATGATTGACTCCAGCCGTCTCCGCAATTGATTTTGCTGCGACCAGCTCGCTATTATGACGTTGACCGTAATCAAAACTAACAGCCGTTACAGAGGCATAACGTGCCTTGGCCCAATATAAACAAGTAACAGAATCAAGCCCACCTGATAATAGTACAACAGCATTCTGGTTGCTATGAAGGGTGATTGAATCAGTATCGGATGTTTGAGGATTGGCAGTGCTCTGTGAGGTAATGTTAGTCATAAGGGTATCTGTTATTGGTTTGCGAAAAACAGTTATTTTAGCAAAAATCCCTACGTTACAGAACCATAATGCCATTATTTAATGTGCGCTTTTCAAACTGCTGATAATATTTGTTATAATTGTTACTTTGAAAGTATCCACGTTAATATAGTCAGTCCTAAATAAAAGAGGCACAACCACAAATACGGGTTACATTTTTCTTGCTTGCTGTGCCTACGCAGACAGAGGCGGCTCAAAATGTAACCCGTATCGCTGTATTTGTTTTATAGTGGATCGACTATACATGCTTTTTTACTACTTTTGACTCTTCTTAAATCGTAAATTGCTTTATAGCAAAACCATCCTTGTAAAGATATTGAGTAACTTATGACCGCAGCGACTTTATTTACACCAACTACGCCTGAGTTTGACGATATATCTGTTGATAATATCAATGACAAAGAAGTGACAACTGAGCCATCATTGTCTTCTGAGTCAGCAGCGTTTAAAAAGCTCCAGAAAAAACTACGTAGACAAGTGTCTTGGGCGATTCGTGATTTTAATATGATCGAAGAGGGTGATGTGGTGATGGTTTGCGTGTCAGGCGGTAAGGACAGCTATACCTTGCTTGATATCTTGTTATTACTCAAGCGTATTGCGCCTATTAGCTTTGATATCGTTGCGGTGAATCTTGATCAAAAACAACCTGGTTACCCAGAAGATATTTTGCCAGCCTATCTAAATGAACAGGGCATTGCTCACTATATCCTAGAAAAAGACACTTATAGTATTGTCAAAAGCGTGGTACCAGAAGGCAAAACTTACTGCTCGGCTTGTTCGCGCTTACGCCGTGGCTCATTATATGGCTTTGCTAAGCAAATTGGCGCGACCAAAATTGCACTGGGTCATCACCGTGATGATATGTTGGCCACATTCTTTTTGAACTTATTTCATGGTGGTACATTAAAATCAATGCCACCAAAGCTTCTGAGCGATGATAAGCAAAACATGCTGATTCGTCCATTGGCTTATGTCGAAGAAAAAGACATCATCGAATACGCTAAATTAAAAGAATTCCCGATTATTCCATGTAACTTGTGTGGTAGCCAAACCAATCTACAACGTGCCATCATTAATGACATGCTACGAGAGTGGGATGATGCGCATCCACAGCGATTAGCGTCTATTTTTAAAGCGATGCAAAACGTTGCACCATCACAATTGGCCGATCGTGAATTGTTTGATTTTGAACAATTAAGTCTCGACCGTGATGACAACGAGCGTTTGTTTGAAGGTGATAATATTCAAGCAGGACAGGCCGATAGTCTGGCTGAGATTGGATTACCCGTTTCACCAAAAACTCAAACGTTTAATCCAAAGTTTATGAGTGAGCAGCAGCATCCATCAGCATCCGACCAAGCAGTAGAGCAAAATCGCACAACACAAAAAATCCCAACGATTAATCCCATTATTTGACAGTTTTATAGCGAAACCTTTGTGGCATTCGATGCTCAATATAAAAAACCAGACCCTAAGGTCTGATTTTTTATATATTTATATATTGGGATTTATTTCTCAGAGGACTGCTTGGCAAATGCTGGTAAGGGAGCAAAACTGATGTCTGAACGTGGCAGCTTTGCAACATCTTGCATACGCCAATTATTTGTACCACTGTTGCTTACGTGAACATAGTATTTGGCCTTGACCGGATCGATATCTGCATGTGCGCTGTATTTATTGCCTTCTTGATGTTGTAGTACCACATCATGGTCTTTTTTAATATCAGTTGCATGCGAGATAGATAGATCTAGCGTATCAGGATAAGTAAGCGGCGTACCGTTCAATAATTCACCTGATTGTAAACTTTGTTCAGGATACTCTAAATAAAAGACAATATCGCCATTATCGGCAAAATGCATTTTGCCATGTAAGTCCAAATCATAAGTGAGCTTATCACGTGACACATCTTGATAGAGTGTCTTGCCGTCCATGTACCAATCATCACGCACGACACTGTCGCGAATTTGATAAGAGTAGTAAACGAAATATATACAAGCAACGACCACAAATGCGGGCATGCCAATCACAAAGATAACAACCATGTAGTTTTTGTACCATGGCTGAGTGTCTTGGTGCTTAAATTTTGATGCTGGAGTAGACATAAAACACCTATCAATTAGACATCTATTAAATAGATATCTATTAAATAGATATCTATAAACGATTTACCTGCTAGCCAATGCAATGGTAACAGGTAAAATATATAATTGTAGGCAAGCTCGATAATAAATAGCTTACGGCAGCCTACTGACCTTGAGTGGTAAATACATTTTGTTTACTGGCTTTATATTGACCATCTTCACTAGTTACATTTAAGGTAATTGGTGTCTGTTCAAAATCGATAACATCAGGATCACCATAAATACTCACTGGCATATCGAAATTTTCACCTGCTTCTAATGGTACATCATTAAACCGAAGTTCTAAACTTAGACCATCTTGTGGTGTGAGGGTTATTTTATAGCTATGAGGTTCTTGAGTTTTATTAGTCAGCTTAACGATATAGCTGTTTTCGATCATGCCTTGATTGTTAACGGAAGACAACTGATTACGGTCACGGCGAATATCAATCTCTAAGGGCACGCGATCCGTCAATGCATAAATAACACCACCACATAAAATGCTAATAACGGCTAAATAGGCAAATAGGCGTGGACTGATAACACGGGTATTTTCTTTTTCTGACAATTGTCGTTCTGTTGTATATCGAATAAGTCCTCGTGAATAACCAACTTTATCCATGATTTCATTACAAGCATCAATACAAGCAGCACATTGGATGCAAGCAACTTGTAATCCATCTCGAATATCGATACCAGTTGGGCAGACCTGCACACACATGGTACATTCAATACAGTCACCTAAATGCTCAGGATGTGTGCCTTTTTTGCGTGCACCGCGTGGCTCACCGCGTTCATAATCATAAGACACAACCAAGGTGTCTTTATCAAACATCACGCTTTGAAAACGTCCATACGGACAGATTTGGATACACATCTGCTCACGCATGTAACCCGCATTGGCGTAGGTCGCAAAGGTAAAGATAAACATAGATACCCATATCCATGTTGGCCAGTCGGGGAGAGGAACAAACCCCATCATTTGCCAGCTATGATATAAATAATCTGTTCCAGCGACGTAGCTCACAAAAGTCGCTGCTGTAATTACTGACAGTGCAAACCAAATAAAATATATTAAAAAGCGCTTAAAGGCCTTTGTTGCACTCATTGGTGCTTTATCAAATTTGACACGTTTATTACGGTCACCAATCACCCATTTTTCGACATGTTGATAAAGGTGAGTCCAAATCGTCTGGGGACACGCATAGCCACACCATACACGACCTGCATAAACCGTTACCATAAATAATGTAAAAGCAGCAATGATCGCAAAGGCCGCAATAAAATAAAAATCTTGGGTTAAAAAAGTCATACCAAAAATATAGTAATGCTGCGAAGGAACATCAAACCATATTGCCTGTCTACCATTGTAACGTAGCCATGGCAAAAGCAAAAATGCTGCCAAAAGTGCATACATTGTGATGATACGAATATTTTGATAAAAACCTTTAACAAATCTAGGATGAACACGGTGCTTGGTCGCATCAAGGTCAACCTGTTGTACAGGAATTTTATTGGGTTGTTGTGCTGACATAAACGTGCCTCTTTAAAAAAAGAATCAGTTTGCTGGCATGATGAACAAACATCTGTGATTATCAGATGTATGAGGGTGCAATGTTATCAATGTCAGTAAGTAGCGGATAAATTATTGCATCGCAAAATAGTTTATCTTATCTACCAAATGATCGATTACGAATAGCTTAATGAGAATGAAAACAGTTCTTTAAATCAGCGACTAAAGAGATGTTTTTAGGTATGACTATTTTAACATTCTCTTTGCTAAAAATGGGGTGATAATCTCAAAAAGCAATCAATATATTATGACTTGCTATAAGCAAATCGATAGCCTACTAAATAGGTCAAAAGATAGCTGTATAAAAAAAGAGAGAACTGCAATAACAGTTCTCCCTTCATTCAAATTCATTCATTTACGACTAAAATCACTGACTAAAAAGTATTAATTAGCAGTAGTTTCTACCACTTCGGTTGCTGGTGTAGCTGTTACCGCAGTTTGAGAGGTAGGTTGAGTTGTCTTATCTGACAATGAGTAAACGTAGGCAGCAAGTAGCATAATGCGTTCGTTACCTAGCTTGCTTTCCCATGCAGGCATAACGCCAGCACGACCATAGCGTAAGGTATCACGAATAGTTTCACGATCACCACCAAACAACCAAATATTATCAGTTAAGTTAGGTGCACCTGCTGAAATCATGCCTTTAGCGTCTGTACCATGACAAAGTACACAGTTGGTTGGTTGTTCAAAAAGTACTTTACCTTGCGCAACCATGGTTTGATCAAGATCATAATCATTTTGGTTGCCAGAGATAGATAGTACATATTCAGCAACCGCACGGACACCATCTTCACCAAGGTTGTCACGCCACGCAGGCATTGGTAGTTTTTCAGGTTCTTTCTTGTAGTCTACACCAACATGCCAACCATTATGCAAAGTAAGCAAGATATTGCCAGGCTCTCCACCATGCAACCAATCGTTATCAGTAAGATTCGGATAGCCAGTTGCACCTTTAGCATTAGATCCATGACAAACCGAACAGTTCTGCAAGAATAAACGGCTACCAGCCTTCAATGCATTTGGGTTTGTTGATAGCTTCTCAACATAAGGCGCAAGTTCTGTTACCTTATCATTGATTTGATCCTGCAAGTTATCAGGCGCTGTTTCGCTATGACGCAATGTTGCTTGCATATCAGCAAGTGTTGCTAACGTAGCGGTAGCACCACTGGCGTCTGCTTTTGCCAAGATATTCTGCTCAAAGTTATCCGTAAAAAGTTTATCGTTGCTTTCAAGGTCACTTGCAAGCTCAGTTTTAGTAGTCCATGGTACAGTTTTGCCATCGACTACTTCTGTAGCTAAACCTTCCCATTTTGACGGGAATATAGCTGGGAAAAACACCCAGTAGGCAACACCCCAAAAGATTGAGCCAAAAAATATTACTAGCCACCACTTAGGCAATGGTTTGTCATATTCTTTGATACCGTCATAGGTATGGCCAGTGGTGCCATCTTCTTCTACTTCGGGTTTGTATTTTAGAACAAATAACAAAACCCCAAGAATGAACAGCCAGCAGCCGATACTTATTATAGTAATCCAAGAACTCCAAAAAAATGTCATCGTTCATCCTTATTGCGTTGCTCTTCAGACAGAGATTTTATATCCTCGTCATCAAGCGCAAGTTGTGCATCTTCTTCGAAGCGTTTTTTGTTTTTTGGCGAATACGCCCACCATGCAACACCTACGAAGGCAACAAAGGCAGAAACGGTCGCAATTGTTTGTAATTCACCAATACCCATTAGCGCTGTCCTTCCATCGCTGTGCCTAGTTGCTGTAGATAGGCAACCAAAGCGTCAAGCTCAGTGGCACCAAGTACAGCATCTGGTGCTTTTTCGATATCTTCTTCAGTATAAGGAACACCGAAGCGATCACGGAATAGACGCATTTTATTTTGAATGTTTTCACCATCCACTTCATTCTCAGCAAGCCAAGGGAACCCAGGCATTACAGATTCAGGAACGAGTGAGCGTGGTGCAATCAAATGCTGCTTTTGCCAATCTTCAGAATAGCGTCCACCAACTCGTGCTAGATCTGGTCCAGTACGTTTTGAGCCCCATAAGAATGGATGATCCCATGTGGATTCTGCAGCACGCGAATATGGTCCATAACGTTCGACTTCAGCACGTAGTGGACGAATCATTTGAGTGTGACAGACGTGACAACCTTCACGAATATAAATATCACGACCTTCGAACTCTAGTGCAGTCCATGGTTCCATAGTGGGAAGGGGAGCGTTTACGCCACCTTCTTCAGGAGCTTTGTTGTCATATATCAGTGGTACGATTTCAACTAGCGTTGCGAAGCTAATAGCAATAACAATACCGATGACCAACAAGCCTGTATTTTTTTCAATAATTTCATGCGGTGTACCAGCCATGATCGCTCCTTATACGTTAGCTGTCGAAGGTTTTTCGACACTAGGTTCATGATCCGTTGGATCAGCGACATCTACAGGCTTACCTTCTGGCATCTTGAGTGTTTTATAGCAGTTATAAGCCATAACGAACATTCCAGATACATATAAGAAGCCACCAAAAGCACGACCAATATATGGGAAATGTGAGAATTGGACGGTATCAACGAAGCTATAAACCAATGTGCCATCTGGATTAGTTGCAAGCCACATCATGCCTTGACCAATACCTGAGATCCACATAGATACAATATAGAAAATAGTACCTGCAGTCGCTAGCCAGAAATGCGTGGTGATTAAGCTGATAGAATACATTTTTGGTTTGTTATAAATACGTGGTAATAATACGTATAGTGAACCAATGGTAATCATACCTACCCAACCAAGCGCACCTGAGTGTACATGCCCTACGGTCCAATCCGTGTTATGCGATAGTGCATTGACTGTCTTGATAGACATCATTGGGCCTTCGAATGTCGACATGGCGTAGAACGACAGTGCAACAATCATAAAGCGAATGATTGGATCGGTACGTAACTTATCCCAACTTCCAGATAGTGTTAGTACACCGTTGATCATACCACCCCAAGATGGTGCAAATAGGATGATTGAGAATACCATTGCTAATGACTGCGTCCAATCTGGAAGCGCTGAATAATGCAAATGGTGACCACCAGCCCACATGTATGAAGCAATTAATGCCCAAAAGTGAACGATAGATAAACGGTAAGAATAGATAGGGCGACCAATCTGTACTGGAACGAAATAGTACATCATTCCAAGGAAGGCTGCCGTTAGATAAAAGCCTACGGCATTATGACCGTACCACCACTGCACCATCGCATCAGTTGCACCGCCAAATAACGAATAAGACTTGAATGCACTAACAGGAATCGACATGCTGTTTACGATATGCAGTAACGCAATCGTAATAATAAAAGCTGCAAAAAACCAGTTAGCCACATAAATATGTGAGGTCTTACGTTTGATAAGTGTTCCAAAGAACACAATGGCATATGATATCCATACCAGTGCAATCAAAATATCGATTGGCCATTCAAGTTCAGCGTACTCCCTTGTTGAGGTTAAACCTAAAGGAAGCGTAATGACTGCTGACACGATCACTGCTTGCCAACCCCAAAAGGTAAACCAAGCCAGATAAGGTGCAAACAATCTTGTCTTACAGGTACGCTGAACGATATAGTAAGATGTGGCGAACAGGGCAGAGCCACCGAACGCAAAAATGACCGCATTGGTATGTAGCGGCCTTAAACGACTAAAAGTCAGCCATGGAGTATCAAAGTTAAGTGCTGGCCATGCTAACTGTGAAGCAATGAACACACCAATACTCATGCCGACGATGCCCCATGCAACGGCCATTATCGTAAAGAATCTTACGATAGTAATTTCGTACTCACGGTCCACTGGGGCGACTGCTGTGTTTTGTAAACTCATTGGATGATTCCTTTACAGCCCGAATTATCAACAGAATTAACTAACGCTCCGCGCTATCTGTATCATAATAATGGATAATCAAATAGTAGTTGCGGTACATGCTATTTTTGGCTTACTTATCGCTGTAACATTATTAACTATCAATCTGAATTATATATCAGCTGGTACTCATATATACAGAGGCGTCTAAAATACACAGCGCTCATGATCAATCGATAGTAGGATTATTAATAAACTGTTCAGGTGAATAAGAAAATGTGCCGTTTTGAGCATCAAACATCTAATGAGACTAAGTATTTATCTTAATTATTACCAAAATCTGTACCAATGAAGATAGATACCAATATCCATAGGGCCGTAAGAACGCACTGACCATAGAAGTATGCTAGCGGCGGCTGACAAAAAAACATGTTTACGTAATGTTTAGTTAAAACTCCCGACTCTGTTTAAGGGTATTGTAACGCAATCCTAATAAAATATCATCAGAACTATGCGGCAAAATACAAACTCTTTGGTAAAAAATATAGCGAACAACTTATCGCTGTCATACTTTCGGTCTATTTTATACACAAAGTTGTCGCTATTCTAGGGGATGTATTTGTATCAATCAATAACAATAAATACAGTATTTGCTTATAAACCCTAGAAAGAGTTTTGTAACAATAACAGCATGAGTCTTCTAATTAAGTTTTACTTATTATCAACATGACCCTTATAATACCGATAAATATAGTGGTTGATTGTTGATATCACTGTTTTGAAAAATAAAGGCTCTTTTTAGAGGACACGCCCTAGTAATTACCTTATAAATAATTAACCAATTAGGTAAGGGTACTAAAAACCTCTATTCTTAAATAATATAAATCAAGGACAATAGCATGGCAGTTTTTTTGACAAACGAATGGTTTGAGCAAGTTGAGCAGATGGGTCAGGAAGCAGGTGAGCTGAATTTACCACCAGCACTTGCAAGTATGGTCGTCAATTTAAAGGTGTCGGATACTGAACAGGATATCGAAGCTAATTTCACCAATGGTTTATTACATCGCGGTTTGAACGATGCTGCAACGACGACATTGCTTCTGGATCGCAGTATTTTGCAATCAATCATCACTGATTTTGATACCAATGAAATCATGGGTGCGTTTATGGGTGGCAAAATCCGTGTAGAAGGTGATATGTCACAATTAATGGCAGTGCAAACAGCACGTCCAAGTGATGAACAAAAAGAGCTGTATATGCGTATTAAGTCAATGACGACGATGGCTTAATTTTAGGTCTATATGATTGTTGTTGAATAATGAGAATAGATATGCAAAAAAGCCTCTAATATATTAGAGGCTTTTTTATCGGTAGGTTAGACAGTTGCATATTCGGTATTTTACTAGCTAACTTTGGATTTTTGCGATGTATTTTTCTGGTTTTGTTTATAGATTGCCGCTTGCAGCCAGACGTTTGCTTGCACATAGTCGTGTACTTTAATGGTCGCAGTTTCTGGTGTATTAAGTGCACCGATACGTATTACAAATGGATCTGCATCTTGTTCACGTAATACCACCACGTCGAACAGAATAATTGACTTACCATTGAATACGGTTTCTTGCTTGCCAAGTACTTGACCTTGACACCATGCTTCATCCTCTTGTCCAAGCGTATCACCAAATAGATAAGCACACATGTGACCCAAGTTGATCTCGACTGGTGCCATTTGCTCTTTGGTCTCAGGCTTCCACTCTTTGATTTGCTCTTGCAGGTCATCAGGTATTTTTCCATCATTGGCTGCCACGATATCATTGAAAGCACGATGGTAGCGAATGGACTCTTGATCTTCGACCATAATTACTTCGTTTTGTTCGCTCGGTTTAATTTCGTGTGCCCAAGCGCTAAAGTTGACAAAATAAGAGCTATCTCGCTGGTATAGGTGACGATTGGTGGTATAAAGCTGATCAAAAGCATAAATAATACTACCGTCAGCTGTATGCAAGCGCAGTACCGCATCATGGGAATTGTCGTTCACGATAATGCGCTCAATTTTACAATGCAGACCATATGGACTATCGACGCAAGGGTAGGCATTGATGAAGCACTCAGGCTTGCCGTTATTCATCGCGAGTACTTGATTGATATGACAGGGCTGATCTTCCGATAGGAGTAAACAGCTATCTTGAGAGCTGACATTACTATTAAGGCCTTTAGGCATCGCTGCGTGTTCAATCATTTTCTGTAGCCATTCTGGCACGTCATGACTCATGTCTTCGGTCAAAATGCGCCAATGATCAGCATGACCTGCAGATTGCTCATCGGTTAAAGTGATCTTGGTGGGGGCCTGGATGTTCTTATATTGATAATTGATGGTCATGAGAATACTCAAAATTAAGTCAACGTGAAGTTTGGCGCTAAAACTGCTATTACTGACCATCATAACCTTAATTTATTGAATATGAAGGTTTTGATAGTCTGTAATGTTGTCGTCAGCAAAAGGTCAACAAACAACAATGAATGGGTAATGACAATTGTCCTTAGCATACAATATATAGGTATTGACGCAAGTAATAGCAAGTCCCTCATAAAAAATAGTAACAAAACCGCATTTTTTAGCAAAAATCATACTCAGTTTTTGCTAATGATTGGCACATATCCGCGAATTTGTGTCAAACTAGCTCCCTTTTGACGGCTGTCTTTGGCTCGTCTGAAACCCAATTTGTGTGCTCATTTTATAGTACATATAAAGTTGCACGTAGATAAGATAAAGAGTTTGAATATGTTTCGTCCTTTAGCGTTGTTTATCGGCTTACGATATACCCGAGCAGAGCGTAGTAATGGTTTTATCTCCTTTATCTCGCTTATCTCAATGATTGGTTTGACTCTTGGTGTTGCTGTCTTGATTACAGTGCTATCGGTCATGAATGGTTTTGATCGGGAGTTGAAAACTCGTATTTTAGGTATGGTGCCGCAAGCAACGGTCGTCTCATCAGAAATTATCAGTGATTGGCGAGAATTAGCGGATAAGATTGAAGAAGATCCAGAAGTTGCTGCAGTGGCACCTTTTATCCAATTGCAAGGGATGCTGACATCAAATAGTCAGGTCGCAGGCATTATGGTGACGGGTATTGATCCTGAATATGAGAAAAAAGTGTCTATCATTGATGATCATATGGTTGCTGGTAGCATTGATACACTACAAGACGGTGATTTTAGTATTGTACTGGGCGAAGAAATGGTGCAGTCACTAGGACTGCAACTGGGTGATAAAGTCACGCTAGTATTGCCAGAGGCATCTCCTTCACCGGCAGGCGTGATACCACGATTTAAACGTTTTACGTTAACAGGTGTTTTTAGTATTAGCCCTGAAGTGGACAGTTTAATGGCTTTTATTCCTATGAGTGATGCAGCAAAACTAATGCGTCTGCCTGAAGGGGCGCAAGGTGTGCGCATGAAGCTCCATGATATTTTTACTGCGCCAATAGAGTCAGAAAAAGCGGCAGCGCTAGCGCCTGGAAAATTGTATCCCAATGACTGGACACAAACGCATGGTAACTTATTTGGTGCGATTCAAATGGAAAAAGCGATGGTGGGATTACTGCTTTTCTTAATTATTCTCGTCGCCGCCTTTAATATCGTGTCTAGTTTGGTCATGCTCGTTACGGACAAAAAAGCTGATATTGCAATTTTGAAAACTTTTGGTGCCTCTCCGCGCTTAATTACTCAAGTATTTATGGTGCAAGGTGTGGTCATTGGATTTATCGGTACGATTGCTGGCACGATACTGGGTATCATATTTGCACTTACCGTTAGTGATATTTTGGGATTTATCAATCAAGCATTTAACCTCAATTTATTTGATGCTTATTTTGTTAACTATCTGCCATCGCAGTTACGTTTTGTAGATGTGGTATTAATTACAGGTGCTTCATTTACTCTGAGCTTCTTGGCAACTATTTATCCAGCACGTCGAGCGGCTAAAATTCAGCCAGCCCAGACGCTGCGTTACGAATAAATAAATTTGTGAGCAGATGAGATCGTTGAAAGTCTATATAGAGTTGATAACACTTTATAAAGCATTAATACTCGTATAAATAGAATAAAGGAAGTGCCATGTCTGTTATTTTAGAGGCAAAAAATATCAACAAGATATATGATGAAGGGGCGGTCAGCACGCAAGTGTTGACTGGTCTGGATTTGACGGTCAAGCCTGGTGAGCGCATCGCTATTGTCGGCACCAGTGGTTCAGGTAAAAGCACCTTGTTACATTTGCTCGGGGGGTTGGATACACCAACCAGCGGTGAAGTTTGGTTACATGGGCAGTTATTAAATAGTATGAATGAAACTGAGCGCGGTGCGATGCGTAATAAGCATTTGGGTTTTATTTATCAGTTTCATCACCTGTTGGCTGAATTTACGGCTATCGAAAACGTCGCGATGCCACTGCTGATGAGACCTAAAGTATCAACGGCTGTCGCACGTCAACAAGCGATTGAAATCCTAGAAAGCGTTGGTCTTGAGCATCGTTTGATGCATAGACCCGGTGAGTTGTCAGGCGGTGAGCGTCAACGAGTAGCGATTGCTCGTGCGTTAGTGACTAAGCCATCACTTATTTTGGCAGATGAGCCAACAGGTAACTTAGATTATGATAATGCGCAAAGTGTCTTTGGGCTGTTGTCAGAGCTGCAAAACACCATGCAAACGGCATTATTAATGGTGACGCATGATCGTAATTTAGCGGCACTGGCAGATCGTCAGCTCTTACTTCGCAATGGATATTGGGCAGAATATTAAGTCTCTCAGCGCTGACAAGGATAAATTATGATGAATAAAAATGAAGATCCAATTGCTGCTTTTGGTAGCGCTGAAGAGGGTAACGAGCCATTAAAGCCTTATATGGACCCAACGTTATTTGATACCATTGATGAACAAACGCAAATAGATTTGCTGACGCCTGTTTTTGATGCCATTACTTTGGCAGGTGTGGATTACGATCTACAAGCTCAAGACAGTGCAACAGGCAAGCGTTATACACTGTCTAAAGGCGAAAGCGTATTGGATGTATTTGTAATGGATAATAACCTGACTGACAATGTTATAGGCGCAATCAGTAAGAGTGAAAAAGACTGAGTTTTATAATTCTTAGATTAACACATGAAGTGCAATACCAAATGCAAGGTGAAAAAAAGACCTAGATGCGCTAGCATCAAAGTTTTTATCCACCGACCAAAGTGAGATTGCAACCATGAGCTATACACATCTAAGCCTA
>NZ_RRYV01000278.1 GCF_014861395.1 Psychrobacter sp. FME13
AATTGTTTTATGATATTCATCCAAAACATAACTCTTTTGTAGTGCAGTGACTATATTAGAAAGCAATTTATGAAATTTATAGTTTATTAGCAGTATCTCAGCGATTAACCTTTGTGTTAATGATTGAGTACTGCTATAATACGGCGCTTTATATCCTAAGCTTATTCTAGATTGTTTTTTATAAAAACTGGTCAGAATTGGGCTTACCTTATAAATCTCCTTGCTATTAACATAGGGTTAATAGCTACTAATCCGTAAGGAGTCATAATGCGACATTACGAACTGGTGTTACTTGTACACCCAGACCAAAGCGACCAAGTGGTCGGCATGGTTGAGCGCTACATCAAGTTAGTTCAAGACAACAACGGTGTTATCCATCGTTTAGAAGATTGGGGCCGCCGTCAATTGGCATATCCAATCAACAAGATTCACAAAGCTCACTACGTTCTTTTCAATATTGAAACTGACGGTGAAACTTTGGCTGAACTTGAAGAATTATTCCGCTATAACGACGCGATCATTCGTAGTCTAGTTATGCGCCGTGACGAAGCTGTCACTGAAGAGTCGCAGTTAGCCAAGAATGCCGATGAAAAACGCGCACGCAAAGCAACTACTCGTCGTCCAGACAATCGTGAAAACGATAGCGACGACAACGACAACAGTGAAGACTAATTAAAGGAGAATACTCATGGCACGTTTCTATCGCCGTCGCAAATTCTGCCGTTTCACTGCTGAAGGCATCACTCACATCGACTATAAAGATGTTGAATTGCTAAAACAGTACATCAGTGATAATGGTAAAATCGTACCAAGCCGCATTACCGGTACATCTACTAAATATCAGCGTCAACTAGCTACTGCTATCAAGCAAGCTCGTTACTTATCGCTACTTCCATACACTGATAACCATCAGGGTTAACCGTTAATTAACTAGGAATGACTCATGCAAATTATTTTGTTACAGCGTATCGTCAACCTTGGTAAACTCGGTGAAACTGTCGATGTAAAACCAGGTTACGGACGTAACTTTCTTATCCCTTTGGGTAAAGCACTACCTGCTACTAAAGCTAACATTGAAAAGTTCGAAGCACGTCGTGCTGAGCTTGAAGCTGAAGAAGCAAAAGAAATCGCTAGTGCTCAAGAGCGTGCTGATGCTTTAACTGATGTTAATGTCATCATGCGTGCTAAATCAGGTGACGAAGGCAAGCTATTCGGCTCTATCGGTACTCGCGATATCGCCGAAGCATTGACTAACTCAGGTCTAGAAGTAGATCGTGCTGAAATCAAGCTTCCTGGAGGCACTTTACGTCAAGTTGGCGAATACAATGTTGATATTCAGCTACACCATGACGTTACTGCTAGCATCTTGGTTACCATTCTTTCTGAAGATGGTAACAACGAAGATTCTGCTGACGAAGAAGCTGCTGACGAAGACTATTCTGAAGAGTAATCTTCTATATAGTTAGACTCAGTCTATAAAAAGCCAGCAACCTTAGGTTGCTGGCTTTTTTTGTCTATGTTTTATGGTTACGCCCTATTTTGTTTAAGTAAGAGCTGTCAGAATATTGAAGCGTGTCCTCATTAAAAAAAGGTGATACACATTCGCTAAGGTAATCCCCCCAATAAATAAGAACACTCATAAATAGAGAGTAACTGCTAGAATA
>NZ_RRYV01000279.1 GCF_014861395.1 Psychrobacter sp. FME13
TTCTTTGGGTTAGTATAGCCTCTTAGCAGTTGTCCAATTTAATTATGCCACTACAGTTTTGGTGTATTGCAAGATAATAGTAAAGCTTTTGAATGGTATCAAAAAGCATCTGAACAAGATAATGCAGACGCTCATTACGAGCTTGGTAATTTTTATAGCGAAGGCATAGGAGTTGAAATAGATAAAGACAAAGCTAATTATTACTATAATAAAGCAGTATGTAAGGGTCATTTAGAAGCAGAACAGCGTTTGCAAAAAAGTAATAAGCCACTTGAAGAAGATAAGCACTCTAACGAAAAAGTGGTAGAGGACGCTGATAGTCATATCGAAAGCATAGACTTTGAAAATGATGGAAGTATTTCATTTAAAACGTTCTTTGACAATTACTTCCGTGATGAGTCAAAAATGTTGCCGCAAAATCCAGGCGGAGGTGTTTGGTTTTATGAAAGTATGGATTTTGACGAAAGTTCCAAATTTTATGATAAAGCAAGTGCTATCAGAGAGAAAAATGACTATATGATTGACACTACGTATGCAGACTTTATCATCGACACAAGCTTTACTAGAAATTTTGGTGTTGGTCTCTTCTTACATGTACATCAAAATAGTTATCAATTTCATTTAAAAAATGATACTAAAGACTGGGAGATATTGAACGATATCGAAGAAGCCTACTACAGCGAAAGTGATAAAGCTCTGTATATAGAGGATTATAAAATAAATCTGATAGGAGATGTCGCTCGTTTTTATGGTAAAAGGCTTGTAGAGTGTATCAATGCATATTTAAATCAAAACGAACTTGATAAAATCGATGAAGAAATAGTATCTAATTCAGAGCTTGTGACAGATGCGCTGGATAATATTGATGACAGACTCACTGAAATTAACCAAAAGCTTAATGATCTACGTGAAGATAGCGCAGCTTAGAGTACATTAATCATGAAGTTTCCTTGCAATCAATGTGGTTGGTGCTGTCAAAATCTGGATAAAAATGAAATATATGCAGCTTTAGATAGAGGTGATGGCACATGTAAATGGTTCGATATAGATAGTAAAAGTTGCACTATTTATGAGTCAAGGCCGCTTATATGCAATATTGAAGCAATGCATCAGGTTTGTTTTTCTACTATCCCTTACGATGAATATATAGCGCTGAATATAGAGGTTTGCCAATCGATTCAAGTTAAGTATCGACTGCCAATAATTCAGATATAACCAACAAAGGACTTTGCTATGCCCATCCCTCTAATCATAGGTGCAGGCGCACTAGCTGCATCAGGCTTTGGAATCACTAAAGGCGCTAAAGGCGTATCTCAATTATCTGACGCTAGCGCCACTATTGAAAGAGCGCAAAGAAGGCTTGAACCGCCCCGACTATATCGGAGAGTGGATTGCTTGAGTCAGGCAGCTTTGTCTGACTCACAAAGACTATCATAATATCGTCTCTCAAACTCAAAAGGCGACACATAACTAATCGTACTATGAATGCGAGTTTTGTTAAACCAATCGACCCATTCTAGGGTTGCTAATTCAACATCGTTCACACCTTGCCACTGCTGTTTTAAATATTCAATCACCTCTGTTTTATAAAGCCCGTTAACCGTTTCAGCCAACGCATTATCGTATGAATCACCCGTTGTACCAACAG
>NZ_RRYV01000280.1 GCF_014861395.1 Psychrobacter sp. FME13
GGCTCTGTTTTAATAGTGTGTTGATATAACTTATTGATAAATGATATAATGACTCTACAGGCTTTGATTTATAAGGGTTTAACCATGTCAACCGCCACAAAAAACATCGACATTCTCAAACAGTTATTCAACAACCTTTCTGAGAAAGAAAAACAGCTCTTTCTTGGTGATATTTCAGGTCAAAATTCTCTTGAAAAAGTTATTGCAGCTAAAGAGGTATCAAAATGCCCTCATTGCGACTCTACCCATTTCGTCAAAAATGGCACTAAATGCAACAACCAACGCTACTTGTGCCGTGACTGCAAAAAATCATTTGTTGAGCAAACAGGCACTATATTATACAACTCGCAAAAAGGCATTGAGGTTTGGGAAAAGTATATCCACTGTATGATTGAGAAGTACCCCTTACGCAAATGCGCCAAAATATGTGATATCAATTTGGCTACCGCCTTTGCATGGCGACACAAGATACTTGATGCGCTACAAAATATGATGACTGACGTTGAGCTTGATGGTGTCGTGCAAGCTGACGAAACATTTACCGCAATATCATATAAGGGTAATCACAAGTCTTTTAAATTGCCACGTATAGCCTATAAGCGAGGAACTAAGGCGAGTAAGCGTGGCTTATCAACAGAAAAGGTTTGCGTTCCTTGTGCCGTCAACTTAGATGGTCTATCCGTTGCTAAGATATCAAACCTAGGCAAACCATCATTAAAAGACTTGCAGAAAGTATTAGATGGCAATATCTCAAAAAACTCAGTATTTGTTACTGACTCGCTGCGTCCTTATCAAAAACTATCACTGGATATGGAGCTAAATCACATCCGTATTGCTACTAAGAAACGCAGTAATGGCTTATTCAATATCCAAATGGTCAATAACTACCACAGTAGGCTTAAAGACCTGATAACGCACCGCTTTAAGGGTGTGGCTACTAAGTATTTGAACAACTACCTTGTGTATCATAACTTTGTTAATTTTGCTAAAGGGTCATCAGAGAGTAAAGAGTCCGTACTGCTAGATTTTATTCGTAACACGCTATGCACAAGCAAGACTGCTGATTTGTCTAGTCGTCCTGCTGTACCTGTCTAACCATTAAGGCTGTTGGGCTGTACTCTATCTTTTTATTTAGATAAAGCTAGTTAAGCTACTTCGGCATGGCAGACCTCACCATCCTTTAGTCGTCTAGCATATACTTTTTCCATTAGGTTAAAAATATCGTCCATACTTAGTTCTTTAACTTTAATTGCGCTCCCACGCTCCCATCCATCAGCGTCATGGTATGCGTAGGTCATGCAGTCAAGGTCTTTGATATCAGTACGTTTGACCGCTTGGGAACTAGCAGTTGGAGCGTGTAGGTTTATGTATATCTCAATCTCATCAGCATACTTACTATCGCTTAGATTGAATATCAATATCAATACACTTCTATCAGCAATAGCGTAGTATAAATTGCAATAGAAATTCTCTATGGCTTGTAGTACATTATGTAGAAATTCATCTTTGTCTACTAATTCGGGGTTAGTGATATCTACTACCATATACTTAATTCCTTTTGTTTGCTTAAATCAAAACTACTATAACACCATTATTCTATCATTAAATTAATCAACACATTATTAAAACA
>NZ_RRYV01000281.1 GCF_014861395.1 Psychrobacter sp. FME13
ACGTTACTTTAATCAAAATCTCTTATCAGCTGTCCTAAATTAGTTGACCACTACAAACACATGATTCGCTAGTAGGTGTTGATATAACCGTACTGGTGTATGAAGACGGTAAGGAAGTTGAGAAAGATATTATTATTGCTAATAGTAATAACAATGGTATTGCATATGTTTACAAGGCTAAGAAGCCTGAATTTGAAAGTAGTTTAATCGATAGGGCTAAAGCAGGCAAAAGATATGTAAAAATTCCAAATAACTATTGGATACTTGGCGAACGTGCGAATATTAATAGACCTAACAAGTTTGATGATATGATTCATTTAATGTTAGGGGAGAAACTGATTAAATCGGTTAAAGGAACTACGCACCCAGGCGTGCAGAGCTTAACTAATCCAGATGCATACAATAGTGCAAGAACTGGATCCCCAGTTTGGGATTTTGGTTGGCATTATGGTGTTTGGAGTAAAGGTAGACACCGTGGCAGAATTGACGCTTTTGCCCATACTGGGGTCGCTTATATTAATAGAGATACTAACAGAAATAACGTGCCTGATAATTCTGGGGCATCTAGGCCTGAAACAGGCAAAGGGTTAAATTTTCACCCCGCATCTTATACGCCAACGGGGTCATCTTCAACTATCGGTACGTGGTCAACAGGATGTGTGGTTGTACAGAGCGCAACTGATTATTATCAAATATTTAATACGATCATTAAATCTGGACAAAAAAAATTAACCTTTTGTGTTGTGGCGGGAGATATTTAATGAAAATCTTTATTAATGTTTTATTTATTATTGCTACGCTTTCATTTACAGTTAGCTGCAAAAGTTCAACAGTTGAACAAACTCAAAGCATGATGGAATCAAAGAATGAAGAAGAACTCATAGACAGTTGGATGGAGGACAAACTTATTACTAAAAGCAATTATTATCGTGATTATTCAACAGCTCATTTAAACAAAAATACACAGCAAATTGTCCAATCAATTCTAATTGAATTTTGGAAAGTTCCTCTTGAAGCTAAAAACGTGCGGAGTAATTTCGGTTTTACAGATGGTTTAGAAAAAGGATTAATTCATATATATGTAAAATATAAGCATTTACCAAAGTGGTATATGCAGGTTGGACAATGTACTAAAGATAATAAAGGACTGTACTATCAATGTGTTGTTGATGGCGATGCAGGGCAGTTTTCAATTAAGTTTATCGATAACAAATTGCAAGTTAAAGGACATATAAGAATGAATGTATGTGGAGTGGTCTGGGAAGATGTTGGGAGTAAACTTGAAAATGCATCTTCTCCATTAAGCGATGATTGGTATAAAGGCAATGAGGTTTTTATGTTAGATAATATTAACGAGATTCCTTTACGTCTAAAAAGTGAAATAACCAATTGTAGAAATTATGGGTAATAAACCCTTTACTCCAAATCTTACAACAGCTTGGTGCGCTTCTTTCATAAACTACTGCTTGAAATAGAAAAAATACGCGTTTACAAAAGATCCTTCATCGCAATTTCCAACTAGATATCCAGAAAAGTTTGTAAAAATATCAAAACCAGTGTATGAGCGATTGTTGTATAGTTAGTTCAAAATAAAATTGTTATGGTTAGGACAAACATCATAAAACAATT
>NZ_RRYV01000282.1 GCF_014861395.1 Psychrobacter sp. FME13
CCTTAGATATTGATGAAAGAAATAAATATGGACATCAACTATTGGATCAAGAAAAGTTTGCTATGACGGAGATTATTGATTTAGTGATTAATGATCACCAGAAAGCTGCTGCAATACTAGATCAGCTTTATCAACAATATTCAGTTAAAGTTAAGAATAATGACGTATTGAGTGATGGTAAAACGCTGCATAGCTATGTTCGCTATAACGGCATATTGTTTGAGCTGTGGGGTTTAAGTAGAAATACACATCCTTTGGAAGTATGTAATTTCAATATGCTAACAACGCTGACAATCAATTAGAAATTGAACATGATTAAGCTTAACCCCTGCTGTCAAATCCGTAGATATTATAATCTTGGTGACAAACCAGTCACCATCACTGGGCATACAGATAACGTCGGTAACCCTACTGCCAACTTAGCCTTATCCAACGATCGTGCAGAAGCAGTTAAGCAATATCTGATAGGTCGTAACATCGATGCAACACGCCTCAGTACGACAGGTAAAGGAGACGCAGACCCTATCGCTAGCAATGACAATGAAGAAGGGCGTACTCGTAACCGCCGTATCGAATTTACACTCGAAGAATAACATTACCGTCGAATAACGTTGCCACACGTAATGATAATGGCAGACAAACACTTATCTTTTGATGTCAGCTCTCAAAGAAATATGATGCCATTGTACCAAGAATAGGAACACTACCATGTTACGCTTGACCAATACCGTGCTGCCCATGCACCCTGATAGGTTATATGCCAGTGAGGGCAATACACAAGCCCTCTATCCAAGTGCGCAGCAAGACATCAGTGCCCATCAAGCGTGGCAAAATAAGCTGATGCAAGCATCTTGTGAAAACGATATCATCGCCCAGTTAAACCCCAACGGAAATCAACAACATCAGCAGCATGGTATCGACACTTACGTATTGCAAGTCTATATTCATGAACGTCACCACCCTCCCTTTACACCGCTCACTGACTTAATCGGTAGCACCATAACCTTAAGCTTTGATACCCCAAGCGGCCTAGCTTATCGTCATCTATATCTGACTGCCGTGCATCAATTGGATCACGATGGCAGCTATGGCTATTATCGTCTGCTCGCACAACCACTTACCTATCGCTTACATCAGCATCCACGTTGTCATATAGACACTAACCTATCGGTACAATCAATGGTGGCAGAACGCACTGCTACTCTAGAGATAGAAACCATCGATGATAGTAATAGTGAAGACGCCAGCTGGACACCTGTACGCATGACCCAGTGGCAAATCAGTGACTGGGCGCATATTTGTGAGCGTTTATCACGTCAAGGACTAACCGCCTATCTACGATATGAGCAAACGGATGAACATACACCGCCAAAGCTCGTTATCACTACAGCCTATCCAAGCGAGAGTGATGGTGTTAGCGCAAATATCGGTGCGCTACGCTATCAGCAAGTATTACACGACCGCGTACATGCACCAGTGTTAGCACTGAGTGAGCAAATCATCACTCAGCCAAGCTCTATAACGATGCAGCGCTTTAATAGTTAGGACTTACGCAAAACCAGAGATATATTGCCAACCTAAAGCATAGCGTAGTA
>NZ_RRYV01000283.1 GCF_014861395.1 Psychrobacter sp. FME13
TAGGCTTAGATGTGTATAGCTCATGGTTGCAATCTCACTTTGGTCGGTGGATAAAAACTTTGATGCTAGCGCATCTAGGTCTTTTTTTCACCTTGCATTTGGTATTGCACTTCATGTGTTAATCTAAGATTCAAAAAGATACAAAAGTCGTCTAATTAAATCCGAGCCAAAACACAAGCAAAAAGCTCTGCTAAAAGACTGCTTAAACCATCAATCAAAGTAACTTTTTTGTTTTTTTGATAGGTTTGATGGCTATATAAATGAGTAATAATTTTAGATTCAATATTTGCCAGAGCACTATATTTCATAGGCGATAACGAGCTATTTTGAATTAATTACAACAATATTGATAATTAATGCTGTAATAAGGTTGACAGCCTATGATGACTTGGCTAAAATACGCCCCACATAACGCAAACAAGATAAGAAATTATTGTTATATAATACTTATTAAATTCATTGTTATGACAACTTATTCTCCAATAGCTCAGTTGGTAGAGCAACGGACTGTTAATCCGTGTGTCCCTGGTTCGAGCCCAGGTTGGAGAGCCATATACTGAAACCTTCATCATAATTTGATGAAGGTTTTTTTTATTGTCGCCATTTATATATGTGATGATCATAATAATAGCGTGGCTACTGTGTTCTTTTAGATGTTTTTGTTGTATGGTAAGTACAACTTTGATTGGGTTGATTTTTTGTCTGAGTGCCTTACTCTTACTCACTAAAAATAATGGTTTATTATGATACCTATACGTGTAAAAAATAAGTTTTCTGATCATCCGCAAAAAATCATGCGTCCGATCAGTATTCGCCTGTCTGAAGAGATGATTGAGCTGCTAGAATCAACAACATCAGAGTTGGGGTTTAAGCGCATTCAAGGTCTTATTCGCCTATATATTCGTCAAGGTCTTGACCGTGATCATCAGGATTATACGTTAGCTCATGATGAAGTTTTTATCGAAACACTACGCAAGCGCGGTGTGAGCCAACATATCATTGATGAAGCGATTGTATCGACCCATAACAATAATATTACCCACTCCTTGTCTGAATTGCAGGAAAACGACCAAAATAACGATTAACTAATTTATATCAGAAGTAACGAATTCAAACACAGCTCTAGACTTATGACCGCTATCAATCATTAACTATCAGATTTTTCGGTTTATAAAAAAAGACTGAGCCCGCTTAAGTGAGCTCAGTCTTTTTTTATGAGAGTCATAAACATTAGAGCCTGTTTTATATTGAAAAATAGGCACCACTGTTGCGATTTCTAAGCAATCCTATTTACGATCACTCCTTCTAAAATTTCCTAGTACGCTTCCTATCCGTTTTCTCTTTTTGGACTATTCTGAAAAAAGGCTTATTTAATTATCCATACAACATTTAGCGATAATTACACACAACAAAGCAGCAAACGCGGTATATTAAAATGAAAGGATACAAGTATTGTTTTTTATTACTTATGAGTACTGACAAGGAGGTATACGATGGTAGCGTTATATCAGCGTTTAAACAAAAATCTTCTACTAACTAGGGGCTGTATAGAATTGAGAAAACATTGAAAAAAATAAGCAACGCCTTACTC
>NZ_RRYV01000284.1 GCF_014861395.1 Psychrobacter sp. FME13
CTTCTATGTCAATTATGGCTATGTCTGATGCCAGCATACTTTTTAGAACACCACCAATATTTTTAATACGCCCTAATGAAATATTGCGAACAAAGTAACACCTAAGCAATAAAGTTACATAATTATAAAACTTATAAGGATAAGTGTTAATTACAAATATCAGGCCTCTAATTAGAGGCGATAGTTTAGCCTGCTTACTGAAAATTTGATAGTATCGATAAAACGTTTTTAGCGGTAGCTTCCTGCAATGAATAATAAAAAACTCCCTCGTAACAGGCAGGTTCACAAGCCTGTGATTGCACTACTGGTTTTGTATGCTAGTAGTATTCCTGCTCATGCCGATATTATCAGTGATAATAGTGAACGTCGTATTCAAGTACGTCAAGGTGGTAGCAATATTTATGTTCAGCCTTCTGAAAATGTTTTAGATGATAGTTCTCGTGTCACGAGTGAAAAAAATGCGATTAATCGCGATAGTATGCAGGGTTTGATTGCCCAAAAACAGCGTGACTTTAATTTGCAGGCTCGTCTATCTATTGAAGAGAATAAAAGTGTGAATATCGCTCGGAGTGTGCCTGATTCTAACACGGCTCATAACCATGGTGATCATGATGTGATTAGTATGGACTTTAACGTATGGTTAAACAATAACAGTTATCGTGCCAAACAAGTGGCAGAGTATCAGCGTTATCTCATCTCACAAGTGGGCGCAAAAAACGTACCACCACTATCTCAGTTATTGACGACCGCACGTAGTTGGAAGAAGTGTGGCTATGAGCCTTATCAACTACCACCGAAAGAGTTATGGCCAAATATTGTACCCACATTGCGTCTATATAGTGAGTTGAAAAAACAAGGTATATTGCCAGCAAGTAGTGAGATACGCTCTGTATATCGTAGTCCTGGTCTTAATGACTGTGCGGGTGGGGCTGATAGTAGTAAGCATATGAATGCCAGTGCCATGGATATTTGGGTGCCAGAATATGAAAGTAATTTATGGCAGCTGAGTACAATGCAAGATGGTCTATGCCAGTTTTGGCAATATCAAGGAGCAGCCCATAATTTTGGTTTAGGTTTATATGCGACGGGAGCCATCCATCTAGATACTGATGGTTATCGTAAATGGGGGTTTCATCATGCGATCAGTAGTTCTTCTTGTCGTTACTAACCTAAGCCATTACTAACTTAAGTTGCTATTAACTTAGGTCTTTATAAATTTGAGACGGCTCTAAACACCATCAGTCATTGTCGCGTATGGCATAGAGTTGGCAGTGAGACTCGGGGTTTTGTAGTCAATTGGATATAAATTTAGGTCACTTAGTTAGCTCTAACTGACCTAAATTTATTGGCATTAAACGCATAAGTCATAAATTTTCAGAAGTTATACTTGTATTGAGAAATTATATCCATACTATAATGAGCTATTATTTATATTTATATCATTTATTTTATAAGACTTAGATTAACACATGAAGTGCAATACCAAATGCAAGGTGAAAAAAAGACCTAGATGCGCTAGCATCAAAGTTTTTATCCACCGACCAAAGTGAGATTGCAACCATGAGCTATACACATCTAAGCCTA
>NZ_RRYV01000285.1 GCF_014861395.1 Psychrobacter sp. FME13
CAAAGAGTAATACTAATAGAGCGGTAGTAAGTACAAGAGTACCGAAAACGGAAAACATTGTATTTATTGGTTCCGAGTTCGAATACAATAACTTTTGGCTAAAAAACATGTTTATTGCAGCTGCCTATCCTTTCATCAAAGATAGAAGTAAATTTAGAGAATGTGATAAAGTGACTATTGCTTATGTCGATTACGGTTATACTCGTTTAGAAAAACTAGCTATCGAAGGTTTAAAGAATGAAATAAGCTTTACTAACGACATAACGTTTATCGCATTAAAAAATAAATCAAAAGTTATAGAAATATTAAATAAAGATAGAGAGACTTATAAGATAAAAGACTTAGCCTTTTTCTGTCATGGTTTAAACGGAAAAATTACTTTAAACTATGGTAGTAGGCCTAGTATCGAACTAGTCAATTCAGATATAAGCGCCATTAGTGATAATAGCTTTATTGATTCAGCTAGAGCTCGTTCATATGCTTGTAGAACAGGAATGTCAGACGCTCTAACACTTAGAACTCAAAGTTCATTTAGTAACGTTAATGAAGCAGATCCTGATAATAGTTTCGCTCAACTGTTCTCAAACAGACATAATATCGATTTTTACGCATTCCATAAACGTACATTATATAGTAATATTTTGAACCCTAAGAATGATGCTGAAAAAATATCTGAAGACCTTAGAAATAAAAGAGAAGTAAGTAATAGTGATGTCATTTCTATATTAGAAAATTATGAAGCACTAATACATTCAGAACTAGGTGAAAGCTATAAAAATATGTGGGGATGGGTTCCTAGGGGGGCAGTGTCAGAAGGAACAGTCGGTTATTCATTGTGGCGAAAAGGAGGTGGGTTAAAAATACCAGTTGCTGCCAGTACTCCTACAGGATTACCTGCATCAATGACCAAATTTACTCCAAAATAAAAAATGAAAAAAAATAACTTTAAACTTATATTACCTGTATTTGGATTGGCATTATTATTAATTCTTATATATTTCTACGTGGTGAAATCAATGAATGCATTCAACTATCAACAATTTGATAAGAAAGATTTTTTACTCATTCAAACAGAATTAAAAAAAGATTACAACCTCTATTTAAATAGTTTAAAAAAAGATAACAGCGTTCAAGTAACTTTTAACTTCTACAATATCCTACCACCACATGGGTCCACTTTAGAATTATACTCTCATAAAATATCTAACTACATATATATTGGCCCTTATCAATCTTCACTTTCATTTATTGTGAAAGATGATTTGTTCAAAAATAGTCTTGACTCTCTAACTATTTCATTAGTTGATTCAGAAAACAGAGCCTCCTATACTATAGAGCAAGAAAAGGTTTTCAATTTCTGGAAAAAAGAAAAAGAGGTTAATATCTGGTTTTTACCTTTTAGAAAAATTGATGAAGAAACTGGTACAACTATAGGTTATACAGTTTCTTTAGATTGATTAAATCCTAGTGTTCACACTGTAGTGGTCAACTAATTTGGTACAACACCAACTAACTGAACCGCCCCGGTATTGTCGGAGAGTGATTTACTTGAGTCAGGCAGCTTTGT
>NZ_RRYV01000286.1 GCF_014861395.1 Psychrobacter sp. FME13
TTGACATACTCCCACCACTTTCGCAAAGCTCAAGTGGGGGATTCTAAAAGCAAATGCTCTTAGGCGACCTTCTCACGAGGGTCACTTGTTTTCTGTTTCAACGGGCGACCTTTACTGCATCCTCCCTCCGCAGACAATACGGCATGTCCTGCCGCTAATATATTACGAGCCGCATTAAAATCAGCGTTCGCAACATACCTGCATTTGACGCACTCGAATTTAGACTGAGTTTGTCTGTTTTCCTTAGCGATATGCTGGCACCTAGAGCAAGTTTGGCTAGTGTATCGTGGATTTACTTTAATCAGTAAGCCGCCGCGCCATTGCTGCTTGTACTCAAGCATATTGACCATCATGCCCCAACCTTGATCTAAGATTGATTTATTCAATCCTGACTTGGCTTTGACATTACGACCTTTATTCTCCACCGTACCACTGGCTGATTTCGACATATTGGCGACTTTTAAATCCTCACAAGCAATCATGGCGTGGTTTTTGCTGATACTGGTGGTGGTTTTATGCAAGTAGTCATGGCGAATGTTAGCGATATGATGGTGTAGCTTTTGAATCTTGCGGTTCTGCTTTTTCCAGTTTTGGCTAAACAGAACCTTCCTGCTTAATTGACGCTGTAATTTAGCCAGTTTTACTTGATTGGCTTTAAAGCTGTTCTTAGGTTTGATGTACTGACCGTCTGAGGTGGTGAGTAGTTTGCTGATACCCATATCTAAGCCAATGGCGCTTTTAGAGGAGTGGCGAGGGTTCTCAGCCAGTTCGCGCTCTGTGCCAAACGACACGTACCAGTGCCCCGATTTCTTGCCGATGGTGACATTTTTAATTGTACCAATAATGTCTTGCGACTTCCTAAACTTCACCAGGCCAATGCCATTAGGCAGTTTTACTCGGTTGCCCTCAACACGGCAGTATTTATCAAACTGAACCAAGCGAATTGAGTCGCGCCCATCTGATTTGCGCTTAAATCTTGGCATCAACGGGCGTAGCTGGATTTCTGTGCCGTCAGCCAGTTTAAAGAACTTGGGTTTGCGAGGTTTCTTTTTATTTTCTTTTAATCTGGCATGTACTTTAGGATCAAAGAAACGCGACCAAGCCGATGCCAGATCACGTACTTTTTGTTGTAAAGACACCGCGTTTGAGCTGCTTTTTAAGAATGCAAAATCAGGGTTGCTCTTTAGACCCATGATTTTATTAACAAGGTTGGTGGCATTGATAAACTCATCTTTAGCAAACATTTCAAATGAGATCGCTAGCATTTGATTCCAAACAAAACGTGCAGAGCCGACAAGATTATTTAAAACAATCTCCTGCTCCGTATTAGGCTCAAGCCTAAATTTATACGCTTTGTTGATTTTCATAAATGCCTTCTTTATTAATGAGTGTGCATTTAGTAATATACTTATAATACTAGCACTTAAGAGTTTTTATTACAATGAGTGAGATATACAAAAACCGTCATGCCGCCTTTAACCTCCACGTTCATTTGGTTTTTATTACCAAGTACCGAAAAAAGGTCTTAGGTGAGCT
>NZ_RRYV01000287.1 GCF_014861395.1 Psychrobacter sp. FME13
CGGCCTTATCAGAGAGTACTTGCCTAAGGGTTGTGACTTTAGACAAGTCTCTGATGATGAGATGCAGGACATTGAGAACAAATTAAACAACAGACCAAGAAAACGATTAGGGTTTAAGACGCCTATGCAGGCGTTCTATAATATTAATTAGCGTTGCACTTGGTGTGTTAATCTAAGAAATATATATAAATAGAGTATGGCGTGTTTAACATTTATATATAGGTACTGCTACTAACTGATCTTTGTTATGAACAAGATGCAACGTTGATACGCATTGACAATGTCATATAGAAGATCCGTTTGACAACATCGTCGAGATTTACAGCCACAGCTATGAGCTTATCTATAGCAAAGGTGCGTACTAAGATCAGTATGAATTTAGCCTACATTTAGATGATAAACAAATAGCGTATTCAGATTATGAATACGCTATTTTTATGTATAGCCATCACTTTAAGCAGCAAGTCATTGCAAATACCTAACTACTTCATTCCCTACTGAAGCTTTAATACGATGGCGAGGACATCGAAGCTCCCAGGTACATACATGCAATTGATATTAATAATTTCAAAAATGGTGACTTACATTCTGGCCAACGGGTGATAATAAAATACAAGCTTGCAGGTAGAATAAAAAAATACAATAGCCCCCACAGCACCGACTCTTGAAAAGCAATAATTATCAATTTGATGCTATAAACAAGACACATGATACTTGCAACAACAAGTAAAAGCATTCCTATAATTTCCACGTAACTTTCCTCAAAATATTCAATAAAAAACGAGCTATAACCAGCTTAAAAAAGACATTCATAATATATCTATTATCAGTTCTCTTAACTATCAGCGCTGAAAACACTAAGACTTTAAAATATTATATATTATCTCAGAATTGTTGCTGTCGTATAATAACAGGTAACATAGAAAATACATAATCCTATAGGACATATGTTGGATAAATTTTATCAACTTCGTTTTATAGTCAAATAAATCTAAAATAAATACAAGACAGCTGACTACAGGTTATATTAAGTAGTACACCTAAGAAGGAAAGTAACGCCGTAGCGGTTTAGTAGCTTTCTGACTACACAAACACGCCTCAATGACACACCTTAATCTTCACCATGATATGTTGCCTCATCCATCCAAACGATTGGATCTTCGCACAGATGAGTTAAGTGATACCAAATTGACCCCTGCCGTCAAATCCGTACACATAAACTTGGGAGATTTTAGTTACGCAGCCTGACGATAATAATCAAACCACACCTGTCTTGGCGATTTATAGTCCAAACCCTTTTGAATCCTCGTCTGATTGTAGTACAGCTCGATATAACTGATAATATCATTGATGGCTGTGAACCTTGTTTTATAGTCTTGATGATATACCAGCTCATTCTTTAATGTGCCCCAGAAGCTTTCTATCGGAGCGTTATCGAAACAGTTTCCTTTGCCGCTCATTGAGCCTATAAATTGATGCTGCTTAATGGTCTTGTGGTAGG
>NZ_RRYV01000028.1 GCF_014861395.1 Psychrobacter sp. FME13
TCCACGTTCATTTGGTTTTTATTACCAAGTACCGAAAAAAGGTCTTAGGTGAGCTACATCATGAATATTTCAGTGAGTGTGCTGCTGAGGTGTGCAAGAGTTTTGATGCTGAGTTAAAAGAATGTAACGGTGAAGCGGATCATATTCACATGCTTATCCAGTACCCACCAACAGTGCAATTAAGCAAACTGGTTAATAACTTGAAGTCAGTCACCAGTAGACGAATGAGGGGTGATTTTATTGATTTAAGAGCAGCTTATTCTAAACCTGTGCTTTGGTCACGCTCCTACTTTTCAAGCTCTTGTGGCGGTGCGCCATTAGATATTATTAAACAATATATTCAGAACCAGCGAGGTTAGCTAGTGATGCGAAATTCACCTCCACCCTAATGTCGGGTGGAGTCCTCTTTCGCTTTTTTGATAGTGGCTATCGCCATGCCAATCATACGAACACAGCTGACTCGAATGGAAGCGAAACGGATTAAAAGCCAGTTAGTAAGTTCGCTGGCTTCAGCAAAAGCAGAAAGTTACATTAGAAGACAGGACGTCATTGTATGCTTATCTGATAGCGGAGGACGCTGTCACAGAGATAGTGATAATACACTTTTGCTATTTGTAGACAAAAATGACAACAATCATTTTGATGCTCAAACAGATATTTTAATTGGGCAGCACGCGTTAGATCTTAAATACAGCAAGCTCAGTTTACGAGTTGGCGCTAAGCGACATTACACCAAATTTTGGGGAGATAGCGGACAACCTCGAGGACACTTTGGTCATATCAAATACTGCCCCACCGTTGACTATAATGAAACGATGTACCTTATATCATTTAGCCAAACAGGCCATATTAAACAAAAATTCAATGCAGACCATCCTACCAAATGTAATAGTTAAGCAAACTGACATATAATATGTTTAGCAACATATTTAGTAGCAACTATTGGTAACGTCGCTGCTGCTGCCATAGTAAACGGCTTTGTAATGGTTGATAATCAAGCAAATGATCAATCATATATCGATGCAGCTTTGACCAATTATTCAAAGTGGTTTGAGTGATACCCAACTCTGCCATCTTAATAATATCAACACCCATAAAGATAGCTTTTTCAGTTCTACTTCCTAACTCTTCAGATTGAATATTACTACGTAAGACAGGCATGAATCCCGCATCAGGTAAAAAGCAATAAGAGCATTCAGGCTCAATCGTATCTTGAATACTATCGTGGGTAAGCGTTAAAGTAAAACCCAATTCTTTAAACAGGTAATACTCAAATTGGCGCAAGCAAATGCGTAATTCAATAGCACTTAAAGAGTGTCTAAGTTGGTGCAGACTATCTTGGTAATGCTGCCATAATATCGGCATTGGATCTTCAGTAGGCAGAAGTCGCCACAATATTTCATTTAAATACAGTGCTGAATATTGATGTTGACCAGTGATACTCTTATAAGGGACTGACTCTAGAATAGTAGCCGTCTCGTACTCTTCTGCTATATCGATCGAAGTAGCACTCTGTGAGGTGATATGAATTTGACTAAATGTCTTTAAATCACGTTTGCCAGTAGCAAAAAGCTGTAATGGCATAAACAGTGGGGCACCCTTTTTCCCAATACCATGTATCACACCATGTTGCTGAGAAAACAGATAATATAAGGCGCGCTTTTCTTGATAAGGACGTTGATGTAATAAATAACCGATCAGCGCTTCGTTACGCATTTCTTATTACCCCAACATCGAACACCTAGAGAAATCTTCAGAGTGCTAGGGCGTGTCATTATTTTAAAAATGATGACACGCCCTAGTCTGCAATTAATATCCCAAACTGGTCAATGCACGTTCATCATCAGACCAACCGCGTTTCACTTTTACCCATAATGTTAGCATGATTTTTTTGTCAAAAAGCTGTTCCATATCTTTACGAGCATCCATGCCCACTTGCTTGATACGTTGACCTTTATCACCAATCACAATAGCCTTTTGGCCACCGCGCTCTACATAGATAGTCGCATCAATAAAGGTACAGGCTTTTCGTGGACGACCTGTTTTTGGGTCGGTATGCGCAGGCTCATCTTTGAACTCATCAATCTGCACGGTTAGATCATAAGGCACTTCATCACCCGCGCTACGCATGATTTTTTCACGGATAATCTCACTCGCCAAAAACCGTTCTGAGCGGTCAGTGATCTGTTCAGTATCATAAATAGGTGGCGCGATTGGTAGATGTGACGCAATCACTTCTTCTAAACGATCGAGGTTTTGATTTTTTAACGCAGATACTGGAACGATATCAGCAAAATCAAAACTGTCATTAAAAGTTTCAATAAGCGGTAACACACTGCCTTTGTCTTTCAATGTATCTGATTTATTAATAACCAGTACCACCGTTAGATCTGTTTCACCAAGTTTCTGTAATGTCAGTAAATCATCGTCACGCCATTGGTCTGAATCCACCACGAATAGCACTAAATCAACATCAACCAAAGCAGATACTGCCGCTTTATTCATACGCTCATTAATAGCCCGTACTTCATTATGATGAATACCTGGTGTGTCTACAAACACAGCCTGCATTTCATGATTAGATAGGATGCCATGAATACGATGACGAGTCGTTTGTGGTTTACGCGAGGTGATAGAAAGCTTTTGACCTAACAAATGATTCATCAAGGTCGACTTACCGACGTTTGGGCGGCCCACAATCGCAACATAACCAGTTTTAAAGCCATCAACCGTACCAGCATGCCCGCTAGGTGCAAAGAACTCTTCAATTGCGATGTCATTTTCTAACGAGATATCTTCTGATTGATTGATTTCTTCGGTAGTAATTTCGACGTTATTTTGGTTTGCATTTAACTCTGTGTTTTCGGTCATATTGTTAGCACTATCTTCATTATTTGATGGCAAATCAGTACGATTGCTCATAGGGTAAATCCTGTAGGGTTTATAACCAATTAAACGGTGCTTAATGAGGTCTTGGTTATATCGATATTAAAAAGCGAAATTGGTATTCAATAGGAAACATTAGGGCATGTTGAAATAAAAATACATGACATTTCAAACCAAGCAATCAAGTTTTAAAGCATTACGCTATGCATCTTCACTAAATAGCTATTATCAATTTAAAGCGGTCTTGGTAGCGTATGAGTAAATGTGAGTTATGAACGCTTTTTCGCCGAGTTTGGTAGTTTGTGCAATTGGTTAATCATTAATTCTGCTGCTTTTTGTTCAGCAATACGGCGACTCTCACCAGATTCAGTAATATCTACACAGTTATTAATATTAACATGGCAACGTACAACGAAAATTTGATGCGGTGCATTACCTCGTGTTTCCATCAACTCATAATGTGGCAAATCAAACTGCTTAGATTGAAGCCACTCTTGCAGACGACTTTTAGCATCTTTTAATGCTTTTTGATCATTAACATTATCAATCAAATCACCATACCAAGAAAGCACACAGTCTCTCGTGACACTCATATCTTGACTGTCTAAATAGATGGCACCAATCAAAGACTCTACCGCATCAGCCAGTATAGAAGCACGATTACGACCACCACCCTTTCTCTCACCCACGCCTAAGATAAGATGATTTGAAAGCTCTAGGTTTTGAGCGATAATGACCAGTGACTCTTGACGTACAAGTGTGGCACGCATACGGGTTAAACGTCCTTCATTTTGGCTAGGATAGCGATGATATAAAGCCTCACCTACGATCATACCTAACAAAGCATCGCCTAAAAACTCTAAGCGCTCATAATTTTTTTTGCTATCAAATGAACGGTGCGTCAGTGCCAGTTTCGGCAGGCTCAAATCTTTGAACACATAACCCAACTTACGCGTTAATACCGCTAACCGTTGAATAAATTCTGAGCTAACAACAGGTCTTTCGATAGACGTGCTATTTTTTTGAGGAGTAGGAACCGCTTGGGAATACTGCGAAGTTGGTTTCATGCGTGGCTTATGGTTATCCCTTCTGTTTTACGAATTTAAGCATATAGTCAAAGTATTTATAAATTGGTAAAGTGTTAACCTTACTATTTTGTACAATAGTATCATCTAAATTTGGTTGCTTCACATTAACTATTAACAGTTTTGACTAATTTTATAAAAAATTAATAGGCCTTTAAGCCCTTTCTTAATTACTCTGCTGTTGCCATTTCAATATCACCTTCAAAACGATTGACGATATCGACATTTTTAAAAAAGTTATTCGTTACTTCATATTTTTTGTGAATAGCCAACTGACCTATTTTTTCATTAGTGAAAGTAAATACGTCTTCAGCCTTAGTATTATAACTGGCATCAATAGATAGCTGTTTATTGACACGATCAACGAACTGTTTGGCTGTCTCTTTGCTATCATTTGCTTCCTTGAGCTGTGCGCTTAAGGTTTTGGTCAGTTGATAGTCACCAATCTGAGCTGGAACAATAGCAACCATCAATTTAGCAGTAATACCCAAAATGATGATAATTAATATGATGCTTGTCACACTAGCACCACGCTGCGTGGCCAATCCAGATAATTGCTGCATTATTATATCCTTCTACTGATAATATACTATTTTTAATATAGCCAAAGAACTCTAAAGTAGGTGCAGGTTAAACAACTTTAGATTGTATAAGTAGTACCTCTAATGAGGGTAACGCTGTAGCTATTTAGTTGTTCTCTGACTATAGATGCCTAGATGCTAGGCATCTGTTATTAGATAGCAACAATATTAGCACAAAACGATTATCGAAAAGTCAACCAATAGAAATTCTCACCACCCTAATCAATCGTACCATTACGTTGGAAAGTTGGTAAATTCAGTCCTGGTGGCTTATGCATCCAGATATAAACGGCTTTGCCAGCTAAATTTTCATCGGGAACAAATCCCCAAAATCGTCCATCAGCACTACGGTCACGGTTGTCACCCATGACAAAATAATGTCCTTCTGGCACACTAATGCGCCACTCGGTACCTGCTGAGCTAACAACTTCTGGTGATTGCTGCTGTAAAAACGGGGCATATTGTGCACTATTCATACCTGCCAAGTAACGAACAAGATGCTTGTTTTCGCCCTGTGTTTCTTGAAAATACTTCGCCTCACCTTCTTCTAGCTGACCCATTGCTATAGCATTTTCTTCTGTCAGCTCTTGTCCTGGAGATATCTCTCCTGGTGGATAAAGCTGTGACGTCAATTCAGTATCAGCTGAAAAATCTACTGGCTGTGTATCGACGGGCACATCGTTAATAGCTAATATTCCTTGATCATAACTGACTGTATCGCCAGGCAAACCGATGACACGTTTTATATAGTAGATACTGGGATTTTCAGGATAACGAAATACTGCTACATCGCCATGCTCAGGCTCACCAGTGTCTAACACTTTATTATAAGTCAAAGGTAGACGTACACCATAAGCATACTTATTAACTGCAATAAAATCGCCCGTATACAAGGTTGGCACCATAGATGATGACGGAATATTAAACGGCTCAATTAAAAATGACCGTACAATCAAGACTACTGCCAATACAGGGAAAAAGTCATAAGCCCAGCGTATTAAAGTACTTTCTTGTTTATTGACAGTTTTTGTACTCGTTATATTGACATAGCTTTTAGTGTCTAAGTAGTCATCATAATCTTTACGAACATCTACTGGTAAATCATTTTTATCAAGATGGCTTAAATCATCATAGCTAATATCATAGTCTTTCAACGACTCAGCCAAAACAAGTTCTTGACGTTTCAAGTTAGCTTTAGCAAGAGTGAAATCTTGGATATGTTTCTTATACCCGCCACGCTGCTTAAACACCAGCTTATCTAATAGCCAAACAATACCCAAGCCTATGGTCAACGGCACTAAAATTAAATTAAAATCAAAATCCATACCAAATTGCCTATTAACGATCTGCTTTGACGGTTGTCATTTATTAACTATCATATTTGCACTAGCACTAATAAAGGTCTACTCTTTATTCTACTTGCAGTACCGCTAAGAAGGCCTCTTGTGGAATCTCCACGCTACCCACTTGCTTCATGCGCTTTTTACCAGCTTTTTGCTTAGATAGTAGCTTTTTCTTACGTGAAACATCGCCACCATAACACTTAGCTAATACATCTTTGCGCATGGCTTTAACGGTGCTACGTCCAATAATCTGGCTACCGATAGCCGCTTGAATCGCCACATCAAACATTTGACGCGGAATCAATTCTTTCATCTTAGTAACCAATGCATTACCACGATAACGTGACTGGGTTTCGTGCACGATCATTGCTAATGCATCTACTTTCTCACCATTGATCAGTACATCTACTCTGACCAATTTATCAGCTTGATAGCGCTCAAAATTATAATCAAGCGAGGCAAATCCTCGCGAGACAGACTTTAAACGATCAAAGAAATCCATGACTACTTCGCCCATCGGAACATCAAAGATCAGCTGGACTTGTCGGCCCATAAATCGCATATCAACCTGCACGCCGCGACGCTCAATGCATAGCGTCATCACATTACCTAAGTACTCTTGTGGTACTAGAATCTGACATCGTGCAATTGGCTCACGAAACTCTTCAATATTATTCGGCTCAGGTAAGTGTGAGGGGTTATCTACATAAATAACATCACCGTTCTTTTTCTCAATCTCATAGATCACTGAAGGCGCTGTGGTGATTAAGTCTAAGTCATATTCACGCTCTAAACGCTCTTGGATAATCTCCATATGTAGCATACCCAAGAACCCACAACGAAAACCAAATCCTAATGCATCAGAGGTATCGGGCTCAAAAAACAACGACGCATCATTGATTTGTAGCTTTTGCAACGCTTCACGGAATTTTTCGAAATCTGTAGACTCCACTGGAAACATACCTGCGTAAACCTGCGGCGTAATTTGCTTAAATCCAGGAATGCGTTCTACGTCAGGTGTTTTAGCATGGGTAATCGTATCACCAACAGGCGCGCCAGCAATATCTTTGATCCCAGCAATCACAAACCCTACTTCACCCGCTTCTAAAACACCTGTATCAACAGGTTTAGGCGTAAATACACCAATAGAACTGACTGGATGTGCTTCTTTGGTCGACTTAATATAGATCTTATCGCCTTTTCTTACCGTACCTTGACGAACGCGTACCAGAGAGACAACACCCAAATAACTATCAAACCAAGAGTCAATAATTAACGCTTGTAAAGGCGCCTCACGGTCACCAGTTGGCGCAGGGATAAAATCCACCAAGGCTTCTAGTAGTTTATCGACACCAAGACCAGATTTTGCGGACACACGTGGAGCATCAACAGCTTCAATACCAATAATATCTTCAATCTCTTGAATAACACGTTCAGGCTCTACTTGTGGCAAGTCAATCTTATTTAAGACTGCCATCACTTCTAGGCCTTGATCAACAGCTGTATAACAATTGGCCACTGACTGAGCTTCTACACCTTGCGCAGCATCAACGACTAAAAGCGCACCTTCGCAAGCCGCTAATGACCGTGACACTTCATAAGAAAAATCGACGTGTCCTGGTGTATCAATAAAGTTAAGTTGGTAGCGTTCTCCATTTGGATGATCATAGAACAAAGTTACCGATTGCGCTTTAATAGTGATACCACGCTCACGCTCAATATCCATAGAATCGAGTACTTGCGCCTGCATCTCACGATCTTGCAAGGCACCGCACATTTGAATAAAACGATCAGCAAGTGTCGACTTGCCATGATCAATGTGGGCAATGATTGAAAAGTTACGAATATTGGCTAATGCAGTCACAAAGCGCCTACTAATTTAAGGGTGATAGAATAATAAAACTAAAAAATAAATACTGTCAGACGTAAGCGATATTATAATTATCTATTATTGAAGATCGTGAGAATCAGTGCACTGACCAATACTATCCTCTTAAATCAATAGCTCAAGACTCTATCACTTACATACAGATGTAAGGGAGTATTCTAGCAGTTTTCCACTATAAAGTAAGGCGATTTTATTAGTAGAGAGGTGATTTACAAATGAAGTTACGAGCTGATAACCTTACAGATAGAAAGTAAGGTGTTTATTGGCGCTCTATTATCTGATGTAGCGATCACAATCGACCATGAATCTGCATCAACAATCAAAACTAAACTCTATTGAGATGGGTTCGATTTCGAAACATCCGTCTCTATAGACTGACTATCTTCTTGATTCAGATACTTGTATGTCCATGGTGATTTACCATAAAAAGCACCGTTTAGCTGCGTTTGCTCTATCAGGTACTCACGAAATCGCAGATAAAACTCATTGTCTGGTTTTTTAGGATATTGCCAAAATTCATTCAATGGTTTTTGATCTGTTAGCTTAGGAGTATCGTAAATTGCTCGGCCCATGATCTTGGTGGGTTTTTTATGATAAATCGACTGTAACCCTGTCGTACTATTGATAGTCAACATTCCAATACTATGTTTCATCAAGGTAGGCAGGTGCATATCACAGCCATAAAAAACACGGTGCGTCACTTGATATCTCACCGCTAGGCTAGCTATCAGCTCACGATAATCTCGATGACCTCTATCTAGTGGATGATGTTTAAATACCAGCATCTGTTGCTTATCAGCATAGTTTGCAAAGCTTGCAATAGATTCATCTATGAACTGTAGCACATCGCAATAATCACTATGGTGCGTAATCTGTGAGTCATTATGCACTTGCAAGCTAATCAAGAAATAGTTGTGACTCTCTTGCTTAGTTAGCTTACTTTGTAGTTGCTTATCAGGAAAGTAACCCCGTAACTTACGCCACGGTGCTTTAATCCAAGCCATCGCCTCTTGCCATGCTGTCATACCGCGGTAATGTGAATAATGTGGATAGCGGCTTTTGTACATCCAAGCGACAATATAATAAACAATAGCAGCGATACTCAGACGATAAAAACGATTGTGTGTATATAGCGGTTGGTCATTGGCTTTTTTCAGTGCTTTAATGTCAGCTATATTTAGACGCGAATAACCATTAATACCATGTTCTTGCAAGGTAATATAGTCCGGACGCAGATAGCCCTCCTCAAATACAAAAAAAGATATATCTAACTGCTCACTAACACAGGCAGCCTGTGCATGATGTGGACGACAATCGCCAAAACAAACAATTGCATCAATAGCATTATCTTTAATAAACACCTGTAACCAAGCCGAAAACTGCGCTAATGTTCCAGTATATTCATAAGTATTATCATGATGATAAAAAAAAGCATCGCCTGCATTAAAGTTAATTTTGCTAACTTTGATATCTTGCGTCTGTAAGAATGTTGAAAAGCGATTAAAAAACCCACCCATCTTTCCTTGTAGTAGCAAGACGTGTCGATGAGTAAGCAAATAAGACATCGAAGCTGCCATAGTACTGGATTACCATTGATTAAAGAATAAAAGATAAAAGCGGGAAAGGTAGCTAGGGTGTCACGACACAGAAACTACAAATGATTATACCGAAAAGCCCAATGTTTGTCGTACAGGATTTATGTAAGGCTCTAACGAGATACTTTACGTATAAGCTGCTGCCATTGATGCCGCTGCTGCATAAAACGTATAGCAGCACGGCGTTTAAACCCTGTAGCCATTGTCGATACAACGGAGGTAACGGTCACGATTGAATGATTTCTATTGCCAGCTATTTTGGCTTGGGATGCTTCACTACAAAAGTCTTCAGGACAATCGGTATTTTTAGATGGGTACAAATAATTAATGACCTGCTCTACTTGCGCGAGCCCATAGCCATTCGGCAAGCGATATAGTGGGTAACGGATAAGCACACAATATAACAGTTGCTCAAGCGTCAACGCTGTGTCTCGTTTACGTCTCTCTAAATATTTAGCTTTTGGTGATAACTGCGCATCAATATCTATCGTCAAGCCCCAGCCAGCATAAAAAGGTAAGCCGTAACAAGTAACTCGTAAACCACGAAGCAGTGCCTCAAAACCTGTTAATGAACTAATAGTATGCACTTCATCAACACACTCTAGACAATCAGGCATGGCCGTATCATACGCAACCGCTTGCACATGATGCAAACATGATTCTGACACCTTACCAGCTCTTAGCCCTGCTTCCACATCAGGATGTGGCTTATAAATGAGATAAGCATTAGGATTGTCTTGACATACCCGAGCAATCAGATCTGTATTGGTTTTGATTGTTGAACCGCAGTATTGAACCGATAAATCATCTTCTACTTGACCAATAATAAGGATACGGCGTTTCTTAGATATCCTTGCCGCTTGCATCCATGAATTCTGTTTGCTATCAATGCTAGCAATAACAGCACCGACATTATATTTACTCACTCGCTGCATCAGTAATTTGTCTTGAAGCGCTTTTATTCTTTTAATTTGATATGGCGTCAATGACTCGCAATTGTACAACAATGTCTCTAAATCTGAAGGCTGAGTGGCATCATAATAAATACCCTGCCTATCTATCACTACCGATAACGGTGCTAGTAAGGTTGCTCCCAAACCATTTGAGCGAATAAACCCATCTTCCATACAGTAAATATCAGGCTGCTCCGCCCGTTGATACTGTCGTTTTTTTTGCACTTGCTGGCGTTTGGCCAGCCCCCATACGAGTAGGGGCTGCTGATAGTTGACCCGAAAATGATCTGGATGCAGCAAGTTTTTTAAACGTGGCTTTGGTTTAATAAATAATGTCGTGCGCGGAAAATCGGCAAAATCTTTCACGAAAGGCAACTTCCAGCGGCTAAATTCATATACCGTCAAGTTACCTTCAAGGCGAGACTGCCAATGACGATTGGTCACCAACCAGTCAATCACTGTTCCAACCTCACACGCCTGTTTGGTTACTGGATCTACATAGTGGCTATAATCAATATAAGCACTATAAAATAGGGTTTCTAATGTAGTATTGAGCGTTTTATTAGACACCGCAGACAATAAGGTTGAGCGCAGTTTTTTCTTGGTTTTTACTGAAGTGCTCGCAAAGGCTTGACGGCGTTGTACAACCCTTTTAAGCAAACGTTTCGGTGCACCACTATCGTTGGTAAGTCCCCAACCACTATACCAACTGACGCCAAAACAATGCACCTTTTTACCAAGCATCAATGCCTCAAAACCCATATGTGAGCTAACCGTATAGACATGTTCCACTTGTTCTAATAGAGCAATAGGATTGAGTGATTGAGTTAATAAACGAACATTTTCTGGCAGTTTAAGACTGGTGAGATATCCTGATTTTGACGCAGGATGAGCTTTTATCCAAATATGGTCATTAGGATGATTGCGGCAAGCTGCTTTAAGCATCTGCTTAAATTGACGTTTAGTAGCACCAGCACCTTTAATAGAAGCATCACCAACCACTTGATCAATCAGTAAAACATGTGATTGCGGAGCATTTTTGACTGTATGAGAATCTTCTTGTCTAACCCAATCCTCTAATGATGGACAATCAAGTATAGCGTTATATTTGCTAATTCTTTCATCGCAGATACGTGCTATGAGTTGTTGAGCACGCTTTTCATCTATTTTATGACGATTAGTAATAGTCATATTTTTAGTACGCTCAACAATCAGCTGCTCAAGACGTGAACTACTTGTTAGGTCAAAATAAATACCCATATCATCAACCACCACACTCAGACCATGACGGCTACTGCTACCTGAATCTAAAGAGCGCAAAAAACCATCTTCGACACTTAAAGTGGCAAGGTTCTGCCGTGTCGCAACTCTATTAGCACGTTGATAACTTTTCTTATGTCCCCATCCGATAAAGGCATCGGGTAGTGATTTTGATGAATAAAAAGCAGTCTGTTTTTCTATATTTGAGGACAGCAACAAAGGGCTATTACGGTTAGCTAAACGATATGTTAAACCTGACCACGGATACCAGCGTTCAATATCAGCTTGTAGCACTTCCGATAACAGCACATTATTTTGACGAATGCCTTTTCCAATGACCGCTAATTTTTGAGGTATTTTGAGCTGAGTAGATGGCAAAAATAGCGCATTATCAGATACAACTGATGGTTTGATTTCATCTGCGACGCTTTTTGCCATCTCTAATACCTTTACTCATTACTTTAATTGAACTACATACACGGTTTTTGTAGCTATATTAGAATACCGCATTGGCTGCAACGGCCAACTGATAAAGCACTTGAGTGATACCACGAGCGATTTCTACACGCTTAGTTTTGACTTTTGGTAATACCATAATTTCATCACCTTGCTGGATACGGTAAGCCGTGTTAACCACTTCATTTGTTCCATTTTGATGAACCACTAAAATATCTTCCATATCAGCATTATCACCAAAGCCACCTGAGCTGGCAATATAGTCACCAACCGTGTAATCAGCATTGAAAGTTAGTGCACCTTGAGCACGCACTTGTCCGTTGACAGTGATGATAGAGGTTTGCGCAGGTATCTCAATAATATCCCCTTGCTGCAAAATAATATCTTGCCAAGAATTTGGTACAACCACAATCCGACCTTCAGGCTCTACCTTACGTGCTTTGGCCACAAACTCTTTGACCAAAGCAGCATCATCTTGACGCAGTGCCGCTTCTTCTCGAGTGGTCGACTGAGTAGAGAGCGTCATCTCTTCTAAACGATCAAGCGACTCATTAATCATGGCTTTTTGTTGCGCCGCAACTGATTCACGGTAAATGGTTAAGTTGTTGAGCGTGGCTAGTGAACTCGGTTGTAACTGCGGAATAATGTCTTTTAGACGAGCACCATAAGGTACAACCATCGCGCCGTTGCCTGTGTGTGAACCCTTCACTTGCACAGCAATAGTACCTGCATAACGATCTGACGTTACGACCATCTGATCACCATTATAGACAGGAATATTTTGCGCCTCCGTTAATGAGTAATACTCTGCCGTCTGTGCACGTCCTGCACTACGAGTAATGCTAACGTTAGTGGCATTTGCAGCTGGATTGGCCACTTGTAATACATCACCAACCGTTAAGTCATTTACGTCAAACTCAAAGGTATATTCGTTTTGAACCTCTCCACTCACTTCAAAAGTCTTCTTTTGCGGCGAAACGGTTATCACATCACCATCACGAAAAGAGAATGACTGCAACTTACCAGCCAATAAAAAATCATATAAGTTGACTTGCTGCAATAGCTGACCATTACGTTTGATCTGAATATCAATGTAGCTACCACGAGTTGGATCCACACCACCTGCTCTATCTAGATAAGACAATACTGAATCTGCAGCCAGACCACCATAATAACCAGGTTGCTTGACAAAACCGGTGACAAACACTTTAACAGGCTGCGCCTGCTCTAGTGAAGCATAAACACCAACGTTTGATCGATAAATACGACTAACAGCGCTTTGTACTACATTTTGTAAATTACCATTTTGTACACCCGAGATACGTACTGGGCCAACATTTGGCAAGAAGATATTGCCTTGTGGATCAACTGTTGTAGTCGCTGCATATTGATAAGCACCCCACATTCTGACCTGGACATTATCACCAGGATTAATCACATAGCTGTCATTAAAGGTAGAGCCAGAAGTGGTCGAAAATGCGCCACGAAATAGCTGCTCACCAAACATCATATCTTGAGTATCGATGTCTTGATAAGGACGCGTGGTGTTAATCACTGACTGGCTAGGCAAACTCGCTGCATTCACCGCTTCTTGAGTGGTTGCTTGGGCAGGCACATTACCGGAAAATGCTTGCGTTGAAGCGTTGATAGTATTGTTGCTAGTGCCGAAGCTAGACCCTGTAACTTGGCTGTCATCACTGGTTGCTGCCATCACAGGCGTGCTCATTGCTACCATAGCCAAACTGATCATTATCACGATAGAACGTGGTTTTGTATTCATGCGTCTTATTCCTTTGCTGATCTATCGATCAGTACTGATATCTGGTTTGTCAAAAATGGTTTAGTCAAACTAGCTACGATGGTCACGAACCACTGCCATTACTAAGCGCACAAATCCATAGAATATCAGCAGCAATGCTAGAGATGTCCAAATAATATAAGCGCGACGTGGATATAAGGCTTCTTCAGCTTCATAAGGGGTTGAAATGACAATCAGATTTTTCATCTTTTTGAAAGCTTCTAGCCGTGCTGTCTCAAGTGATGTTAACGATAATTTGTATAGTTCAGTCGCAAACTCAACATCGGCTTTGATAGTTTCAAACTGTACCGCTTGACGGTTCAACTTGGTGGTATTCGGTGAGGTTAACTTTGTTTGCTCTTGGCGTGTTTGTTCTTCAATCGCTTTAATCTGACTTCTCACTGATACCACCTGCGGTGCATCTGGATTCAGATAGCTAAGCAATTGACGCTCTTCAGTACGTAATGAACTCAATTGTGCTTGCAGGCTACCAATCAGCTGATTAACAATTTGGGCATTGGCTTCTGGGTCATAAATTTCGTTTTCATTTTGGTAATTTAACAGCTTCTCTTTGGTCTCATTTAAGCGTTCTTCTGCTTCATTCAACTGCGTTTCTGCAAACACCAACTGATCCTGAGCTACCTCTTGCGAAATACGGTTTACGAACTGCTCAGACTCATCCAAAATAGTTTTATTAAGCTCAAAAGCATACTTTGAATCAAACCCTTCTGTCGATACTGAGAGTATATAGCTTTGTTCATCTAGGTTGATATGCACACGTTTTTTGAAGTACTCAAGCAACTCCTCTTGCGTGGCATCAGGTTTAAGCTCATTGATTGGATCTGAGCCATCAACATAATAAGCTTCACGAAACTTGAATTTCTTATCAAGACGTTTCACCATGTCATTTGACAAAATATATTCTGTCAAATAAGTTGCGTCTTCCTTGCTAGTGCTATTTACACCTAACAAAGCCGACAAACCACCACCTGATGCCGTGTTGGTATCACTAACTTGTTTGACCACCACATTAGCGGTCGACGTATATCGTGGATGGGCAAATATCATGACATAAGATATCACTAGTACCCAAGGGATAATCACCAAGCCAATGAACAGCGAGAAGCTAACGACTTTACTTTTTTGCTTTGTGGATATGCTTTTCATAAACTTCAATCGCTTCTGTTGTATCGTCAAAGACATGTGCTGTTTGATCCATTAACACAATACCAATATCACAATTTCGCTTAATATCACCAATATTATGTGACACTATTAGAAATCCTGCCTGTTCACGCCGCGCAGCCAATATCTCTTCACTACGCTTACGAAACGCAGCGTCACCGACAGCGCCCGCTTCATCGAGCATATAATAATCAAAATCAAAGGCCAAACTTAGCCCAAAGGTTAAGCGCGCTTTCATCCCTGATGAATAGCTTTTGACTGGCATATCAAAATAGCTACCAATATCTGCAAACTCTTCGACAAATCTGATTTTCTCATCAATATAAGGGCCACTTGAATATAAACGGCAAACAAAACGAACATTCTGACGGCCCGTCAAGCTCCCTTGGAAACCACCTGCCACACCGACTGGCCATGAAATGGTCGAATCAGTAATAATCTCTCCATAGTCCGGCTTATCAAGACCACATATAATGCGTAGCAAGGTTGACTTACCCGCACCATTACGGCCGAGCAAACCAACACTTTGTTTATCACCAATAGTCAGATTTAAATCTTTAAACAGATAATGCCGACCCTTCTTGGTCATAAATGACTTAGAAACATTCCTAACTTCAATCACTTATTTACCTTTTTATATCGCTTATATAATAACTTATCTCATCCATAAAATAGCATCTAACGAGAGCGAATCATGTCACGCTCAGCATATTTATAGAGCAGTAATCCTAAAAAGTTTACCGCAAACATCCATTTCAAAAAATAGCCTATATCAATATGATATACAGGATAGTTAGGAGCAAATGCATGTCTCATCAGCTCAATATTATGAATAAAAGGATTGTATAAAAGATAGCTAAAATAAGGCTCAGGAATAATATGAATTGGATAAATAATACCTGATGTGAAATATAGTATTGTAAATACAATCGTTATTACTTTACTGATTTCACCACCATAATAACCAATGACCATCATAATGAGAGCAACACCAAAACTAAATATAAAAAGCGTTATCCAACAAAATAGGACAATATGTAAACTCTCTAAGCTGGCATATATATCAAAAAAAGCCAAACCCAATAATAATAATATAGAGGTAAAAAAATAAATGACCAATTCCAAAAATGAGCGGGCTATGATCACATCAATATGGCGAATGGATCGGTACATCAATAAGCCTTTATTGGCTTCAACAGCGCCTAATGCTCTTGTCGCTATTTTTTGAAACATGCGAAAAGGCACCATTCCTGCTACTAAAAACAAGGAAAAGTCCATTCCTGGTACTAATCGCTCTCGGATAGCACCAAAAATCACTAAAAATATAAGCACCTGAAATAATACTTCGAGTGGCGCCCATAGATAGCCCAAGCGATAACCACCAAAGCGCGTTTGCAATTCACGCATTAATAGAGCATGAAATGCTGCACCCATGACTTTGAGGCCGCTTCGATGCTTAATAGGACGATAAGGAGGTAGTTGTACAGACATGACGTTACAGGACTTTATCGAAAACAGCCACTATGATAAGTAAGCTCGACATAAGTTACAACAATTAATCTCTACTTGAACAGATAAACCTATGATTTAGTAAGAAATCGGTAGGTAATTATAACGCATCATCAACAAAACCAAAATTTCTTCTTAACTGTAGTCAAAGAACTCTGAAGCAGCTATGAGGCAGCCAAGCTACAGATTGTATATTAGTACCTTTAAAGACAATAGCTGTTTAGTAGCTCATTGACTATGTCTATCAAATGTAAATTTGAGTCGTTTATTTTAGACAAAAAAAAACCAATCTCAAAAGATTGGTTTTTTAGTTGGTACTAAAAAGTACCTATATATTGGTTTTTTAGTTGGTACTAAAAAGTACCTATATATGGTGGCGATGAAGAGACTTGAACTCTTGACCTCACGATTATGAGTCATGCGCTCTAACCAGCTGAGCTACATCGCCATTTTAGGTTGGGTATTATGCCCAAGCAGATGACTGTCGTCAACCCCTAATGAGCATTATTTCCAAAAAACTTGGCCTAATACTAAGAAACCGTCATTAACAATCAATCACGAGCTTTTTGATACTACTTGGGCCTTTAAAAAAGGTTTGGTAAACCGATAAGCCGGGTTCTGTCGTGGACAATCATTCCTCTAGGCGTATCATCGCTAATACGCTCAAGCAACCTACCCGCATCGAACGCGGGCCGCGCCATGCCGATGCCTATTTGGTCTTGCTACGCGTGGAGTTTACCATGCCGTGAGATGTTGCCATTCACGCGGTGCGCTCTTACCGCACCCTTTCACCCTTACCTCGCTTGCGCGGGGCGGTCTACTCTCTGCTGCACTGGTCGTCAAGTTACCCTGCCCAGCCGTTAGCTGGCACGCTGCCCTATGTAGCCCGGACTTTCCTCCCCTGCATGTCTGTTGCCAGTATGCAGCGGCGATTGCCTAGTCTACCAAGCGCGCTAGTATAACAAAAATAATAATAATTTGGGAATGTCATTTAAGTTTATTTGTAGCCCTAAAAAAAATAGCTTGAAAACGACTTAAACAAACCCTTTTGGCAAGGTGAGATAAGAATCTTTTGAAGCGCTTTTATTGTTATTTAACGCATTTGTTTTTATGACAGGTATCTGTAACCAATGCGCTGTTGGATAATGCTGCTTTAGATAGCTTTGTAAAAAATCGATAGTACCGTTCGCTATTTCGGCATCGGTATTGTCAGTATCGTCATGAATATGATTATAAATAACGCTATGTACAGATAACCCACGTGCTTTTATTGCTTCTAAACTCAGTAATGTATGGTTGATACTGCCCAAACGACCAGAAGTGACCAAAATAATCGGATAACCTTGAGTAGCAATATAATCTAAAATGAATAACTGCTCCGTTATTGGTACGAACAAACCGCCTGCGCCTTCTAGTAATACCAAGTCATACTCAGTTTGCAGTCGTTTAGTCGCACTAGTGATCACTTCAGAATCTAACACTTGCCCTGATAATCGCGTGGCTAAATGCGGTGAGGCGGGCTTCTCATAGCGATAAGGACAAGTGGTAAAATCAAGGTCAAAGGTCTGTAGCGGGATGTTCATGAGTTGACGATGCGTCATGATATCGTCAGCAATGCCTATCTCGCCAGTATCAGTATTCATCGTCACGCCCGTTTGTACCAGCTTTTGAGTGATGACGTTGATGCCTTGCTGCATGAGTGCCTTTGCAACCATACCAGTGACATAAGTCTTACCGATATCGGTATCGATACCTGAAACAAATAGCACACTCATGGCTGACCTCGTTTGTCTAAATACATCCGCACCACTTTTAGTAGCGTCTGGCACAACTTAATCAACTCGTCATCAGTAATCACATAAGGCGGCATGATATATACCAACTTACCAAATGGTCTGACCCAAATACCGTTTTCAATCAATAAAGCCTGAAAGACTGGCATCTCCACAGCCTCTTGTAACTCAATGACGGCCACCGCACCCAAACAACGTACCTCAGCAACGCCCTTCAATAACTCGGCTGGCGCTAGCTGCTGCTCCATAGTCAGCTGCATATTCTCAGTGTGCGCTTCAATATCGTAAGACAAAATCAAATCAACTGAGGCGCAGGCAACCGCACAAGCCAATGGATTACCCATAAATGTAGGACCGTGCATCAGTGCTGGATAATCGCTATGATGAATAGTATCGGCGACCTTTCGAGTGCATAACGTTGCGGCAAAGGTCATGTAGCCGCCTGTCAGCGCCTTACCAATGGTCATAATATCAGGGCAAATGGCTGCATGTTCACAGGCAAACAGTTTGCCACTGCGACCAAAACCAGTGGCGATTTCATCAGCAATCAATAGCACGTCATGCTCATCACACAGCTGACGCAGCAGCTGCAGATAGTCAGGACTGTAAAAACGCATCCCGCCAGCGCCTTGAATAATCGGTTCAATAATAAACCCTGCCAACTTATCGCTGTGCTTATCAAAAAATGTTGTCAGTGCAGCGCGGTCAGATTCTGTCAAAGCTCGCTCAAAACCTAACGCTGGTGCTGGAACAAAGTGCTGCATTGGCAGCTGTTTACCATATAAACTGTGCATGCCATTAATAGGATCACAAATACTCATAGCATGCCACGTATCACCATAATAACCAGAGTGTGTAGAGGCAAATTGCTGCTTATTTGGGCGATTGGCGGCAACTTGATATTGCAACGCCATTTTCAGTGCCACTTCTACCGCAATACTACCACTATCGGCATAAAAAATAGCATCTAAGCCTTGCGGTACAATAGACAGTAGTTTTTTGCCCAAATCGATGGCCGGTTGGTGGGTCAAACCACCAAACATCACATGCGCCATTTTACCCAATTGCTCGGTAATAGCGTCGTTTAGTTTTGGATGATTATAGCCGTGTACGCTCGCCCACCACGATGACATGCCGTCAATCAGGCGCGTACCATCTTCGGTAATGATATAAATACCTTCGGCACGATCAATGACAATATTAGGATAAGTTGGCGGTAGGCTGGCATAGGGGTGCCATAGATGTTGGTGGTCAAACTCGCTGGCTGACTGGCCTAAATTTATACTCATGCTTTTGTTCCTGAAACATTTTTTATAGTCGATCCGCTATAAAAAAATACAGAGATACGGATTACATTTTGCGCTGCCTCTATCTGCGTAGGTACAGCAAGCAAGAAAAATGTAACCCGTATCGCGTGGTTGACTCTCTTTTATTTGGGACTGAGTATATATCAAACGCCGTCAATATCTTATTAGCCAATCAGACATTATTTGCAGACATTGCTTTCGGATATTGCTTATTGACCAGTAATACGTTTGTATTTGGCTAACAAGTCATTCTCTGTTTCGACATGGTTAGGGTCGTGCGGAATACAGTCAATCGGGCAAATCACCACACACTGCGGCTCATCAAAATGCCCAACGCATTCGGTGCATAAATCGGGATCGATAACATAAATGTCATCGCCTTCTGAGATGGCCTCATTGGGGCACACAGGCTCACACACATCACAGTTGATGCACTCATCAGTAATCAATAGCGCCATAAACTACTCCTCACTGTTTTATTTTTAGCTTATATGCTGTGGTTACACGCTTATTAAAAGGCGAGATGATGCTAAATTATCAGTTTTTTTGTAAAAGCATCAGACACGCAAGTGGGTACAAACTTAGTGACATCACCGCCAAGTTTGGCAATTTCGCGAATCATGGTTGACGAGATGAAGGAATAGTTCGGCGCAGGCGTTAAGAACACCGCCTCAAAATTTTCATCAAGCTCACGGTTCATATTGGCTAGCTGAAACTCATACTCAAAATCTGACATAGCCCGTAAACCACGCAAAACAGCATTAGCACCTTGCGCTTGCATAAATTCGACGAGCAAACCTTCAAAACCGACCACGGATACTTGTGGTAAATCAGCGAATACCGTTTCAACTAAGCCAACACGTTCTTCAAAGTCGAATAATGGTTTTTTATGATGCCCTGAAGCAACGGCAATCACTACCTCGTCAAATAATTTGGTGGCACGTGTGACTAAATCGACATGACCATTAGTAATAGGGTCAAAAGTACCGGGATATAAAATTTTGGTGTGCAGTCGAGATGGAGTTTTAGGATGGCTCATAGCAAGGCTAATCTAGTCGTTGAGGTTATGGCATATGCTAACAAACTTTGTCTGTATTTAACACTTATCTGCTACATTTGTCCTAACAGCTGACTTACATTTTTAACAAAGGCTTTGCTACAATGGTTGGTTCGACTCATCCTGCTTATTTTTAAATAAAAAACACGCCGAACAAGCAGATCAGGATGAGGAATTATAAGTAAGGACACGATATTGTCCTTAAAAATCCTTACGAGGAAACCATGTCAAAGAAATCAAAAAAGCCTGACAATCAGATATGTGCCAATAAAAAGGCGCGCCATGAATACTTTATTGAAGAATCATTTGAGGCAGGTCTTGCCCTACAAGGCTGGGAAGTAAAAGCCATTCGTGCTGGCAAAATGACGATTACCGAAGCTTATGTGATATTTCGCAATAACGAAGCATTCTTGTTTGGGGCGCACATTCAGCCGCTGATATCTAGCTCAACGCACGTTAGCCCAGATAGCATTCGTACTCGTAAGCTGCTGCTCAACCGACGCGAAATCGAGAAACTCTCTGGGGCAATCAATCAAAAAGGCTATGCCTGTGTACCACTATCCTGCTACTGGAAAAACTCGCTGGTGAAATGCCAAATTGGCCTAGCAGTAGGTAAAAAACAACACGACAAACGTAAAACGCTAAAAGACCGTGACTGGGAACGTGATAAGCAGCGCGGCTTTAAACAGCATTTAGATTAATAAAGTCAGTTCTCTATAGTCGATCCACGATAAAAAATATAGCGATGCTGGCATAGTTATACTTGTATCGCTTTTATTTAGAACTGACTATACAAAACAGGCCCTAATCTAATACCAAAAAGGACGATTCAATATAATACTGAATCGTCCTTTTTTTATTTAGCTCTCATTTATCTTTTATGCAGTGCAGTCGACGTTGACTGACTCCTTAAGCGGTCTGTTCTTTTATAACCGATTTTATATCATGACGCGCGCGGCGTAGTTGACGCACCCCATGAGCAATCAAACAAGCAATGCCAAGCCAAATCAAACCATAGCTATAAATCATCGCAGACTCAAACGGGTTGCCCAGTACTGTCACTGCTAAAATAAATAACAATGCAGGCTCTAAATAGCTCATCATGCCATACATATTTACGGGTAGCATTTGACTGGCATCAATATTGGTCTTCATGGCTAACACACTCAATATACCTAGCCCTATCAGCATCATGATAAAAAATCCAGAACCGCTCACCAAATCCACGCTACTGGGTGCAAAAAAGAACAAGTAAGCGACCGCAAACGGTACAAAAATAGTTAAGTCGACCAACAATCCAGTCACCGCACTGATGCCTTGCAGACGGCGCAAAATATAATACATAGGATACGTTCCGCATACCCAAAGCGTGGCCCATGATATGCTTTGAGTACGTACAATCTCACTGCCCACTCCTACTGCTGCAAAAGCAACGGCTAACCACTGTAATCGGCTTAGTTTTTCACCGAATAACACACAACCAAATACCACCATCATGAGTGGAAATAAAAAGTATCCCATGGCAGTCTGTACGCCTTGTCCGTTGACAGGTGCCCACATAAACAACCAAAACTGACTGAGAAATATTGGCGTTGGCAATAGCAACCAAGCCCACTGTTTGACGGTACGCAATGCAGCTAATTTGTGCAGGTGTGACCCTAGGCGTCCACTAATAACCAAGTAGCCAATCAATGCCGCCCACATGGCAAGCATACGCCAAATAAATACTTGCGTACCTGATAACGGTGCTAAAAAGCTACTATAAGCATAAAGAATACCGAATAATACATTAGACAATACAGCCAATATCACACCCAATATTAAGGTGCGCTGCTGTGTGCTACCTGCTGTCCAAATGGTAGGTAAAGGCAGGCGCGAAACCATAGTGTTTAGCGTATTAGCAAACGTATTAGATAGCATAGAAATAGACATTAGCAACACCGTAAAATAGTAAACGTGAAATCAACCCAATACTAGCTCAATGGTTATGACTCGCTAGCTTTGGATTGATATAATCTATTTTACGCAAGGTGTGTGATATATTATCTCTATATACAATATAATATGAATAATTTTATCGTATTGTTGTCTTAAAATGATTTTTTTATCAAATATCAAAGAGGATTAGTGATATATTTAGCATATCGGTATTCAACTCAGTGTCAGATACATTATAAATAGCCGACGTCCTAACATTAATATTAAAAATATTCCAAAATAAGAGACACTCTATGAATCATGTATTAGATGATATTGATAAAGCTATTTTGAACTTATTACAAAGCGATGCCACTCTACCACTCAAAACGGTGGCAGAGCAGGTTCATGTCTCTATCGCTACCGCACAGCGCCGTATTCAAACACTGACCAATACAGGCGTGATTACCAAACAGGTGGCCATCGTCAACCCTGAAAAAGTAGGTTACGGTCTAACCGTTGTGGTACTGATCGATATAGAACGTTCTAATACCTCAATGCAACATCGATTCGAGCGTCTGATGGAGGCGCAGCCAAGGGTAATGAGCTGTTATGAGATATCTGGTGACTTTGCATTTATGCTGATGGTCAATGCCAAAAACATGAGCGATTATCACCAATTTACCCGAAATATGCTGACGTACGAGAACAACGTACGAAATTTTAAAAGCCAGTTTGTGATGAACTTTACCAAGAGTGGCACAAAGATATTGCTAGATTAGCACTTACCTTAAATACTGATTGGCTATTACTTATTAAAACAACCTCTCAACAACCTCTTTCGGATGGCTTTGTTTGGCAATATCTGCCACCCGAAACAGTATCTCATCAGCATCAACAGGACCTAGCAAGTCACACAGACACACATAGGCCAGTTGAACGATATGATTCAGAAGTTCTGTAGCATCAGGCACTATAGGGCGTTCACTTTCCAAAAACTGATTAATATTGATAATATGCCCTTTAAAAGTGCGTTCTCTTGCAACCATTTGGTGCAAATTGTGAAAAAAGTTATGATGATGAGATTTTGTTAACTGACTACCTATTGCTTCCATCACAGTATAAAAAGCCAAAGTGGATTTATTAATAGATTTTTGTTTGTTAATATCGTTACCGTTATCAGTAGCAGTCACTCCTTGTAGATTATCTGCTGTCATCGTATCCCAAAAGCCTTTACGAATATCAGACTTATGTTCTTTTAACTCAGGATAGCGCCTCGTTGCGTCTAAAATACACTGCTGCATCATCTTTACAGAAACCCTTGAGTACTGTTGCCACTGGGTTGTGAGCAGCCTTACCTCTTCAGGATCTAGATATTTTGCAAGTACCACTGCCATCGCGGATACAGTCTGATCTACTGATTGAGTATCGATATTCATCCGTGTTCTCCTATAAATGGCGTTCTGTTAAATTTTTGGCATCAAACATTTGCTTTTGAAACTCTGGATACCCTATTTCTGCATGCTCGGTATAGTCAAGACCACGCTGCTCATGTAAACGACTGGCTTTTAAGCCAAAGCCTAAGTCAATCAGTTTATACATGACAAGCCCCAAGCCAAGACCCCAAACAAGTGCCATGCCCACACCCAATACTTGTACACCGACACGTGATAGATTGAATAGGTCATCGGTATAAAATAACCCTGCTGCTAGCGTACCCCATACGCCACCAAAGCCATGAACAGCCACCGCTGATACCACATCATCAATCTGTCGCTTTAATAAAGCTTGTGTTGATAGTATATAAACCACGGCAGCGACCAAACCAATAATGACGGCAAAAATAGGCGTCGTCGTCGCACACCCTGCAGTAATAGACACCAAACCAATTAGACTGGCATTAACACTATCACTAAGCAAAATAGCCTTCTTAAATGCTTTGGATATCAGCATATAACTAATCACAGCACTGATTGCTGCTACAAAAGTATTGACCGCAATTAAACCGATATTGCCCGTGATCGATAAGGTGGATCCTGCATTAAACCCAAACCAACCAAACCATAAGATAAAGCCGCCAAGCGCTAGCAATGTCATATTATGACCCGCTATCAATCGTGGCGTACCATCAGGTGCAAAACGCCCCATTCTTGGTCCAATCACCAAAATACCTGCTAGTGCCAGCCAGCCACCTATCGAATGAACAACCGTAGAGCCCGCAAAATCAATAAAGCCAAGCTCAGCTAGCCAACCAGCGCCTCCAAAGTAGCCACCCCATACCCAACTGGCAAATACAGGATAAATAAATAGACAAATTAAGCAGGCAGCAACCGCATAACCTATAAACGATACACGTTCAGCCATAGCACCACTAGCAATCGTGACGGCAGTTGCAGCAAACATCATTTGGAAAAACATCAACGCCCAATCCATGTTGGACAACGCGACTGGCATAAAGTGATCGGTGCCAAAAAACCCTGAGTTATTGCTACCCATCATCAAACCAAAACCCACCAGATAAAAGGCCAAACCACCGATACACATATCGGTATAGTTTTTCATCATCACATTAACCGCGTTTTTTGCACGCACCGAACCGCTTTCTAACAAAGCAAAACCTGCCTGCATAAAAAACACCAGCACACCGCCCCATATAATCCAAGCAACATTTTGATATTCAAGTAGCTGTGCCACTGTCAGTGTTGCCTCTTCTGCAGCCATTGCGCTAGCCATTGTTCCATATATCACAGCACTGATTAGGAATGCTTTAGAGCACAATGACTTACATAAAACAAATATCTCATTCCAGCTAAAATGTAATGTCCTCACTCACTTATCTCCAAACAATAGTTTTATTTATATAATCTGTATTACTATATTCTGTTATGAGCTTATCTAAATAAGTCAGCCCTAATAACGAGCAAGCAAAGCATGTGCCACATACATTCACTTATCAGAACATAAAGCTGGCTATTATCGATAAAAACACTCACTTATTCAGGCAGTGTCTATTTACCCTTACGCCACTGATTTATGACAGAGACATACAAAATACTGAAGTGTGGTCACTGTGAGAACGGAGATAGCAATGAGATAAATGTTAGAAAAACTAGGAAAGTCATAGAGAGAATACTAAGATATTAGTAAGTTGCTTGATACATTTTGGTTAAATCTTAGCTATTTTTAGCGCACTCAAGGTGTGATACTCAGATGAGTTACATATCCATAAGGTGCTTGTTTTTATCATTGAATCTCAATGATGAGTAGATAAGTTATATCCAAACCATGTAATATATCAACGTAAGTTTGATAATAAGCACTAACCAAACATTTTATATAGCTATTTCAATATAATTTGGGTACAAGAAACAAGAAAGCTGAGTGCAAGCACTACACATAGTAGACTCAGCAAAGCTGATACCGTATCCAATTTATAAAGGATTGATGATAGTCACTTATCTTAGACAAGGAACCAAAGCATGACTCAGCATAAAGGCACACCTTCAGACAAACCAAAAAGCACTAGCAACAAGCGCACTACTGCACTATCAACTAAATTCAATACCAAAACAGTAATTATGAGTGTTTCATTGGCAGCATTGCTCGTAACATCGGGCTGCGCCACCAGCTCATTATTGGAAAAAGACAGTTATAGCAGTACGAGTACCACAAAAAATGTATTGTCTGAAGATCAAATCATCGCTTTTGGTCGTCCTGCGCAAGCGTTGCCAAAAATGCCAAATGCATCCATGGTTATCGTTGGTGAGAAAAACAGCTATGTGCTGAGCCAAGGTGGGACAGAGATGATCAGCTTACTAGGTAGCTTGACGCCTAAAAACATCCAAGTCGATAACGATATGAACTTTTATGTGCCGAACAACGATGGGTATTTCCAAGGAGAGATGAAGCTCTCTTATGCCAAGTTAAAAGACGAATTTAAACGTTCTGATTATCAGTTCTTTTTACAGAATGGTGGTACAGAATGTACCTCAGCCAGTGACAAACGCATCAATGCTCAACGCTTTTGTTTTAGCGTCCCTGTCAAAGGCGCTATCTATCCGCAAGTCAGTAATTTGAGCATGATTCAGTCAAATTATCGCGCTTTATCTAAGCCTTATATGGTGAGCTTTTATTCAGAAACCACGCAAAGCCATGTGTCTAGTAGCGGTGCAAACACGGCGCAAAAGCTCGTATTGCTACCCTTTGCCCTAGCGTTTGACGTGGTTACTTTCCCACTTCAGCTATTAGAGTAGTTAGTTTTCTGTACTTATGACAGGGTACATCAAGAATAACGGGTTAAATAAAAAAGGTTTCTAAAAATTTGGAAGCCTTTTTTTATAGATTATCTTACGCTATCAATGACTTATCGCTAATCGTTATGACATCATGAGTTGAATTCATGTTAAAATGAGCACTTTTAAATAAGCCGTTAATATTTTTAATAAATAACGGCTTTTTTTAGTGCCATTTTCTATTCAACAGGTCCGCCCATGTCAGCTGATACCATCGCCCGCACCGCCTTTAAACAAGGCACAAAACCTCTTTACGATTACGACAAACACTGGGCGAGCTGCTACGAGCCTGCACCATATCTGCCTATGAGTCGCAAAGAAATGGACGATCTAGGCTGGGATGCCTGTGATGTCATTATCGTTTCAGGTGACGCTTATGTCGATCACCCAAGCTTTGGCATGGCGATCATTGGACGTCTGCTAGAGTCGCAAGGTTTTCGCGTGGGTATCATTGCCCAGCCAGACTGGAAGAGCAAAGACGCCTTTATGGAATTGGGCAAACCTGTTTATGCTTATGGCGTGACCGCAGGCAACATGGACAGCATGATCAACCGCTATACAGCCGATCGCAAGATTCGTAGCGATGACGCCTACTCTCCAGGTAATGTCGCCAATAAACGTCCTGACCGTGCCGCTATCGTCTATAGCCAGCGCTGCCGCGAAGCCTATCCTGATGTGCCTATCATCTTAGGTGGTATCGAAGGCAGCCTACGCCGCATCGCTCATTATGATTACTGGTCAGATAAAGTACGCCGTAGTATCTTAATGGATGCGCGTGCCGATGTTTTATTATATGGTAATGCTGAGCGCGCCATCGTCGATGTGGTACATGGCTTGGCAAAAGGCTATAGCTTTGAGCAAATGAGTAAGCTGCGTGGTACGTCGTACCTGTTGACGCCGACACGCCGCCATTGGCAAAAAGGTATGACAGAAGTCGCCAGTAATGATGTCGATACAGTCGGTCGTGTGGATCCGATTATTAATCCTTATGTGATGACAGAAGATGTCGATCAGTGCTCAATTGAGCAAGAAAAACCAAGCGACTCGCCCGTTGGGCAGGCCATGCCGTCGTCTATGTCATCACAATATCAAGGCTTTGTGGCCGAGCCTGTCACCCAAAAAGTCATCAACGCAGAGCAAGTAGACACCGATACCCAAGTGGTGCAAATGCGCGGCTTTGATGCTGCCGCTGGCAGAAATAATAAGCCGATGACCGCCCGTAAGCATAAGATCAAAATGCCACCACGTGAAGAGACGGTAATTCGTCTGCCTGATTATGAGCATGTCAAATCTGACCCAGTACTTTATGCTCATGCCAACCGTATCTTACATCTTGAGACCAATCCGGGTAATGCCCGTGCGCTCGTGCAGCGTCATAGTAGCGGTGCGGGTAACTCGCACACTTCAATCGATGTATGGCTGAACCCACCACCAGTGCCACTATCGACCGAAGAGATGGATTATGTGTTCGATCTGCCTTATGCACGTCTGCCGCATCCAAGTTATGGTGGTGCGCGTATCCCTGCTTATGACATGATTAAGTTTTCGGTCAATATTATGCGTGGCTGTTTCGGCGGTTGTACGTTCTGCTCGATCACTGAGCACGAAGGTCGTATTATCCAAAACCGCTCAGAAGACTCAATACTGCGTGAAGTCGAAGCTATCCGTGATACTGCGCCTAACTTCACTGGTGTGATATCTGACCTTGGTGGTCCAACTGCCAATATGTATCGTCTAAACTGTAAAGATGAGACGATTGAAAAGAACTGCCGTAAGCCGTCTTGTGTCTATCCTGACGTCTGCGAAAACCTAATTACTGACCACAGTAATTTGACTAAGCTATATCGCAAAGCGCGTGATATTAAAGGTGTGAAAAAGATTCTTATTGCCTCTGGACTGCGTTATGACTTGGCAGTAAAAGACCCTGAATACGTCAAAGAGTTGGTCAGTCATCATGTCGGTGGTTATCTAAAGATTGCCCCAGAACATTCAGAAGACAACGTATTATCAAAAATGATGAAGCCGGGTATGGGCTCATACGATAAATTCAAAGCCATGTTTGAGCAGTACAGCCAAGAAGCTGGCAAAGAGCAATACCTGATTCCTTATTTCATCGCGGCGCATCCCGGCACCAAAGATGAAGACATGATGAACCTTGCGCTTTGGCTAAAAAGCCATGGCTACCGCGCTGACCAAGTACAGGCATTTTATCCTAGTCCAATGGCGACAGCGACTACCATGTACCACACGCATAAAGATCCGCTACATAAAGTGAGCCGTGCTGAAGGTGACATGGATATTGTCAAATCTGGCAAGCAGCGTAAACTGCATAAAGCGTTTTTGCGCTATCATGATCCAAAAAACTGGGTAATGCTACGTAAAGCCTTACAAGACATGGGCCGTAGTGATTTGATTGGTAAAAATCGTGGTTGCTTGATTCCGCCATTTAATGCCCATCTAGAAGGACGTGATGCCGCTCAAGACAGTTATCAATCAGCACGCAAGAAAAACAGTCGCTTGGGTAATGATTCGGTCAAACGTAGTAACGGTTCTTCAAGCAATAAAGCAGCTGCTAAAAAAGGGGCTGCGGGTAAAAACACTAAGAAACGTGTCAATAAAGGCAACTTTCAAACCCAGCATACGGGTCTGCCACCGCGCAAAACCAAGTAGCATTCATGATATAAAAATGCATGTTCAACTCAGAGCATGTTAAGTAAAACAAAAAAGCGCCTATCGATTCATATGTCGATAGGCGCTTTTTTATGTGTGAGAGATCACTTTTAGCCCGTATCATCCACTATTTTAATTGTCTTCCAACACACTCAAAATGAGACATTACATTAGTCAGCGATTGTGTGACAAAGCAAACATGTAACAAACAATTTCTAACATTTCCCTAGGTTCGTTTTGGGTACTATATAGCTATAAGCTTAACGCATACTTAAATATAATTACATGATACCGTCTATATCTTTGGAGAAAACCATGAATACCCTTACTAAAATTGTCGCAGCTCTACCTGCCCTCGCCCTATTAAGCGCTTGTGCGACTACTGCTCCGACTACTCCAAATACATCAGACGTGCCTGAGTCAGACACACCTACATCAGAGACTATGCCTAGTGCCGCTTACGATCGTATGGCACCAGCGCCTTATACTTGTACGGATGACAGCATCATCACGGCAAAACAATCTATCAATAAAAAACAAGTCATGCTGAACGTGACATTGCCTAAAGTAAAATGGGCGTCACAGCCAGTTATCTTAAATGGTGAAGCGCAAGATCATGTCGCCAGCTATGTCAATGACTCAAGCCCAGACGCGGTCTACGCATGGCATATGAAAGAAGACAAAGGTATCTTTGCCATTAAATGGGCCGATGGTACGGAATACCACGTAAGCTGCCAAATCTAATAACAGCGTCATACACAAAGAGCGATGATAAACGTTCATCAGTCATCATATGGTGGCTGTTTTTTTGAGTTTTATTATTTTAGCAGCACTATAAAGTGATTTATGATTAACCGTATAAAGGATATATCGATGGCTAAGCGTCTGATGAGTATGAAAGTAATCGCTACTGCAAGTGTATTGGTACTAATGGGTTTGACAGGGTGTGACAAAAGTACTGAGACGACCGAACCAAACTCTGAAACGGCAGCGACCACTACACAAGATGCAGCAACGACTGCGAGTAACACTGTTGACTGGTCTCTAGTCGCAAGCGATGAAGCAGCTGCTGAGATGACTAGCTACAAATATCCATTTGCCATCGATAGTAAAAATGTGCGCGATTATGCAGATTTTTTCAAAGTGGACACTGCTACCGCTCAACATAACCTGACGGTAAGTATGGCCAGCAATGAAGCACTGTCCAAAATATTGGATCAGCTAAGCGAGACCTATGTCTCACATGAGCTAACCGATGGCGAGGACATGACGCTTATCATTCATACTACGCCTGATGTCGCTGCTAGCAGCTACGATTATGTGTTGTCTGATGATTTTGCGAAAGGGCTGGTATTGCCGATTGAGATCAAACCTGATGGTAAGAAAAGTGATGTTGAAGGGCATGGAGAGATGGCTGAGTAGAGGTTAAGATTGACATTAGTCATTCATATAAGACGTATCAGATACCTGTCCATCATCTTTATAACTAATAAAACAAGTCGATCTTCCCATCGTTCTAGTATCATATATTAAGACTTTGGATTGAATATTTTCTGAATATTCAAAGTTAGGGAGTTTCCCAAACTCTGTGTAACTGCTTATAATCCACTAACAGGAGAATAA
>NZ_RRYV01000288.1 GCF_014861395.1 Psychrobacter sp. FME13
GGGTAATAACTGTCGCCTTAGACACCGATTAAGACGAGCGGTTAGAAAAACCTGTTGTTTCTCTAAGAAGCTCGATAATCACTTCAAAGTGTTTGATATGGTGTTCTTTTACATCAATTATGGCTACGTCTGATGCCAGCATACTTTTTAGAACACCACCGAATAAGGATTAATAGAAGTGTTCTAATGGATAGGATGCTCATTATTCATCTTTCTTAGTGGTATAAACATGCGTAATAAAATGGCTTAACCAATACCAGTACGAGGTGAGTTTAAATAAAAACGCATGTATTTATATCATAATAAGTGAGTTGTTTTTCAAAAAAGGTTTTGCTAACTAGAGAAGTCGTCCACAAAACCTTTTACGTATACTGATAGCTATCAAATAATAATACGCGACAATATCAGTTTTATTGTACCTTAGCGCGTATCACTACGGTCTGTGTTGCACTGGCATCTAGATGGACCAAGTCCCATTTGAGACCAGAGTAGTTTTCTTGCGTGGCTACTGTATTACTCATTGGTTGAATGGTCTGATAGTTTTCACCGTCTGTGGTTGCTAGAGTGGGTAGTAGACTATTCAATGATAGCAACTGAATGCTATCTGGTAATGACACCATCACATTAATGTTATTTACTGGCTGATCGGTGCTATTGGTATAAGTGGTATGGTACTCAATGATATCGCCTGAGGTGACATGATTGGTCGGTAGCGCCATCTCTTGTCCTTCTTCATTCTTCAAAATTTTCATGATCTTTGTTTGTGCACTGACCATATCAGGCTTACTAAAAGTTGGGGTCAGTTGAAATGTTTCTAAGGAAGTTGATTTCACAGTCTGATCAGTGAATGTTGGCGAGATTACAGATTGATTGAGTGTTGATGGAGTAGCTACTATTTGAGTGGTTGTTGATGTTGTTGATTCATTTATCACTGGTAATTGAGTAGCAGGTGCGACGGGCAGTACTTGTTTTACGTTATTCAGTGGTGTGGTGATAACCTGAACATTGGTGACAGTTTTGTTTGACTGATTGGTGACAGGCACGCGAGTAACTGTTGTGCTGCTTTGGGTGATAATCGTGTCATTGATATTTTGACTGACAACAGATTTTGGAGCTGTTGTTGCTTGAGTTACACCATCAGAAGTCGGCTTAACCATAGTAGTGTGACCAATAGCAGTCGTATTACCAGTGGTTTCAGGTGCAGCATATGCTGACGATATGGTGAATATGGTAGTTGCTATCATTGCGGATATCGCAACAGGCTTTGATGTTTTTTGAACAGCCAATTTTTTTGTAGTGATTGATGTACCGATGTTTAAAATCATAAAATCTTCCTTTCATCTAATAGAAAATGGAGCAGTAGTACTTATTTCTTAGATTAACACATGAAGTGCAATACCAAATGCAAGGTGAAAAAAAGACCTAGATGCGCTAGCATCAAAGTTTTTATCCACCGACCAAAGTGAGATTGCAACCATGAGCTATACACATCTAAGCCTA
>NZ_RRYV01000289.1 GCF_014861395.1 Psychrobacter sp. FME13
GTACTACGCTATGCTTTAGGTTGGCAATATATCTCTGGTTTTGCGTAAGTCCTAATAAGATTTCAGTTCTTACTTACGCTTATATCCGTTCATTGTCCAAGAACATTAATTGGTACTTTCAAATAACGAGTACCATTGTCTTCTGCCTTTGGAAAATGACCTGCATCAATATTGACTTGTACTGACGGAACAATCAGACGTGGCATTTCAAGAGTGGCATCACGGCGCTCACGCATTTGTACAAACTCTGCTTCATTGATACCATCTTTTACATGGATATTGCCCATCTTTTGCGCAGCAACGGTAGTGGTTGGGCAATGCTTGCGACCTTTGCTCGGATAGTCATGGCACAGATACATAATCGTATCTTCAGGCAGTGCAAGCAGCTTTTGAATTGAGTGATACAAAGTTTTAGCATCTCCACCTGGGAAGTCACAGCGAGCCGTGCCCACATCAGGTGCAAACAAGGTATCGCCAACAAAGACCACCGTTTTTTCATTGTCAGCAGCAATATAAGCCATATCAGCCGGGGTGTGACCTGGCACATACATAACGGTAATGGTGATGTCGCCAAGCATGAAGCTCTCACCATCATCCGTTAAAATATCAAACTGACTGGCATCAGTCCGAAAGCTGGTGTCAAAGTTAAAAATTTGCTTAAATATTTTTTGTACTTCGGTGATATGCTGACCTATGACGAGTTGCCCACTAAGTAACTCTTTTACGTGAGCAGCAGCTGATATATGATCTGCATGGGCATGGGTTTCTATGATATAGCTCAGTTTCCAACCATGCTCACGCACAAACTCAATCACCCCATCAACGCTAGTAGTACCAGTACATCCTGACTTGGCATCAAAATCTAATACTGGATCGATGATGGCACATACTTGATTTTGAACGTCTGCGAGTACGTGAGTATAGGTTTCTGTATCGCTGTGTAAGAAAGAATGTACTTGCATGGCTACCTCTTTTCTTTTAGATGAATATTTTATTTTTTTATAAATTCTTAAGTATAATATGTGCTTGGTTATCGTATTTACCATTACATACTGACTTGCTATGTATGCTAATATAGCAATTGCCTATCAATTTATATAATGTAAATAAACATAACTTGATATGTCTTACAATATCATTGATAATTAAACCCCACTCTCAACTTGAAATAAGCAAATCAAACTGAAGAGGCGGGTTACCAAGTTTTTTATTGAGTACAAAGCACAGATTATGCGACAGAATCTTACGAATCAATCGATGAGACAAATGCCATAAATCTCTTGCTCGTACCTTTTGTATATTAAATCGTTCTGATAACTGACCAATGACTGTTTCAACGATACGGCGGGCTTTCATTAGCCGTCTTACCACAGGTTTGGGTCTATCTTCTTTCATATTAGCTCTGAGTGGCGTTTGTAAATCTACTCCTTGAGCGTCGTAGTACGATGTCAGACTCGGGCTGATATACCCTTTATCAG
>NZ_RRYV01000290.1 GCF_014861395.1 Psychrobacter sp. FME13
ATAACAATTGAATTTGTTAATTATTTTATAACATTTTTAAGTAGGATTGACTATATCTTGCTAGTACAGCGCCTGTTAACCGAATGGGCTGAGTATATTGTTGCGACGATAGAGCCAAAAACGGACACTCGAATATTTGTTGATTTACAAAATAATAAGCCACCTGCCTATTTGACTGCCAGTTCTGCAATTAATCCATATGAAGATCGCTATCACTGTTTATTTATAGAATTGATGCCGATGCTAGAGTACCTTAGCTCACGTCGTCAGGTCTTAGTTCAAGAAGGTAGTGAAGGGCTTGAGAGCTACTTACTTAACAATATAGCGATGACAATGCGTTATCATTATCTAAAGTCGCCACCGAAGTTAGTGAAGAAACGTGATATAAGAAAAGAAGCTGTTTTGGTTACAGGCTTTAATAATATTCATTATCATGTAGGTGGTTCACATCTTTTTGCAAGCTTGATTGCGATGAATGAGCTGCCAGAGAAGCATCGACCTCGTTATGATACTGTTAGTAAAAAACAGGATAGTAGTGATATATTAGCCAGTGAAATTCTTGATGCTAACGATCAGTCATCATTATTTCGTACGCTGATATTACCTTCAACAGTAGATATTTTGGATAAAGGAAGTGATCGAGTAAGCCTTACTGAAGAAAGTCTTCATGCATTAGTCGCTGACGATGATGCAATGGCTGACGATGTTATTATTAAGACTGCACCGCCATTGTTATATCTTATGAGTCTTTTTTTAGTCTGTCGGTCTGAAACAGTTGCATCACCAGATTGGTCAATAGGTGTAGTGCGTTGGCTGAATCTTGATACTGACAAACCAGAAGTTGATTGGCAAGTGCTTGGAAATCATGTCGTGGCTTGTGGACTGCGTTTAGAAGGTACAGAAACACGCAGTCAGCACTTTGTACCAGCATTTATTCTTGGTAGGGAGGAGGAGCTTCAAACTATCGGAACTATGATAGTGCCAACAGCTTATTTTCAAACAGGTGACAGAGTCATCATGCGTATCAATGCCAAACAAACCTCGTTACGTTTGGGTAAGCGTCTACTGATTACAGATGAGTTTAGTCAGTATGAGGTCGTTCAGCTATAGCTGTTGGGTTTTGCCGAAAAAAATAGAAAAGTAGTGATATGAATAGAGATTTGGTTAGGCATTATTTAAATAGAGCTTGAGCTTTAATAGCCATAGAATTTAGTCATGCTAGACAATGATGGCAAGTTAGTCTGCAACCAGTTATATTATTGTCTATAATGATAAATATTAGGTGGTGTATCAAAAAGTATGCTGGAGTAATAAAAGAAGGGTGACAGCCGAAGCAAGATGATATATTTGAGGTTATGAAGACACAAATACAGATCAATTGCCCCGACTGTCACAGTCCCAGTTTTTCGATACACGGCAAAAAAAGCTATGGCAAGCAGAACTACCAGTGCAAGGACTGCAAACGTCA
>NZ_RRYV01000291.1 GCF_014861395.1 Psychrobacter sp. FME13
TCGTCACTGACATAGCTCGTATCAGCAGCGCCATCGATCAGCGTATAGGGCGCTTGTTGATGGGTTTTGGTTTGCTGCTCCTCTGCGATAGTTTCTAACTGCGTCTTAATCGCTTTATGGTCATTGACCTGACGTCCCAGTCCCGTTGCTAACTGCGTTAAACGCGCCGCTAGGTGCTGTCCGCCAAGACCAGTTTGGGTGAGGGTCGGGGTATGCTGTTGATAATTGTGCTCTTGGACTTGCGCGTGGGTCTGCGGCTGAGTTGATAGAACAAGTGCTTCGCCAGATTTGATACTGATTTGGGCATTGGTAGTGGCGCTGATGCCTTGAAGCTACTTAACAATTATTTTTATTCTAATTCTGGATTATATAAAGCTAGTACTGTTGCATCATCTTCTTCGCAAGAGGTAAGATCTATCACACCGTATTTAGCTTGTTTAAGTTGCACAGTACATCCTGTGTATTTTGTAATTTTAGGGCTATTTATTAACTCTTGAAAGAATTGTTGAGGATTTTCTATACTACTTATCTCTAACATTTTGTATATTAAATTCATATGTAATTTACTAAATTCTTCATTTGATTTATAGTCACTAGATAATGTATATGTTTTACCAAAGTACCCTTCTGTATCTTTAATGAAAGAGTAATCAAAATCAATGCCATCTATATATTGGATATATCCTCGAAATAGATATTTATTTTCATCTAATTGCTTTCCTTTAATTAAGTTGCTATCAATTTCTCTGTATAAATAATTCTTTATTTCTTGAGCCCTCGATTCGGGAAAATAAAAGGGCTTATGTGGTTGACTAACTGGTGTTTTTATTATTCTTGGCTCCCAGTCAACTGAAGGTTCTGATATAACTATATCTGCTTCGATTACTCTCAAAGCATCTTCCTTTATTTTTTCTTCTTCTATAATATGCTTTAAGTTATCAGTATTTTCGTCCTTAGTATTATCGTTTGTTGAAAAGGCGTCACAAGATATCAATAAAATACTTAACATAGGTACTAATAATAAAATTTTCATAAAAACCCTTATAACTTATAGGTGCTTGTGTCATTCTGCATTTTATACCACTGATATCTTGGAAACAAAATTCGTTTGTTTTTATTCTTAGCATTCCTTTTTCCACGATACCAAGTGTAGTCCATTACCTTGTTGCTATAACCTTGATAAAATCGATATGGAGCTTTAGAGTCAAAGACATGGCGGAGTGTTAAGCTATGACCTATTTCGTGAACCAATGTATCTTTGTTTGTATTAGCTTGCTTAAAAATTATAATAATATTGCCCCATTGGAATTTACCTCCTACTACATCACCTGGAGCAAAACCGTTTATTCTTCCAGCCTCTAAGTCTGTATTAAAGATAAAAGTCTTTGGGTTTTTCGCATCATTTAGTTTAATTCTATTACCATTTGCGTCGGTATGAATGTGTTTACCGTAAGATTCGTAAATG
>NZ_RRYV01000292.1 GCF_014861395.1 Psychrobacter sp. FME13
TGATACCAGTCATTGGCGGTAGCACGCGTTTACTATATAAGCTACCCACCCACGGCGTGTCTGCGGTAATCAGACGCAGCTGGGTTAAGTGAATACCTGCTTCTAGTGTTGAGGCATGACGTTCATAGTGGCGACGACTGATGGTCAGACCTGTCACGTGTGCCAGACTGTTGGCTATAACAGTGATCTAACTAATCGTTAGTTTTTCGATCATGTCAAAATTACATTCGGCTATAGGGTGACCTGTTTGTCTTACGCCCCAAAGCTCAAAATATATGTCGTCATATGAAACATAGGTATGAAAAATTTTATCTTTAATTGATTGGTCATCATACAAGGTGATATTATTATTAACTTTATACGTATAGCTACTGTAAAGCTCATCAAATATTTCAACAGCCTTATCATGATTGTTAACTATCAAGTTAATAGTTTCAATTAGTTCAAGCTGATATTGTTTTGGCAATGTATGGCCAAACTCATTTCCGATAAATGCGCCATTAAAATTATATGTAATATCTGTAAGGTAATCATCTCCTCGAATAAGCACATAGCCTTGGCTGGTATGGAAGGTAAAAGTGTCAGTGTAGTCTTCATTTTCTTCGAACTTGTATTTTAGTTTCTTCCATAGGGGAGATATCCTTAATCTTTCAATAAACGTTGCTCTGGAAATAACGTCAATGGGTTGTTGTCTTTGTATGCCAGTATCAGGCGCTACGGGTTCTACCATTTCATATTCTTGTTCAATCGAATATTGTCGACAATCTAAGGCTTCATTATCGGTATTAACTTTTTTATTTGGTAGCTCATGACAACCTGCTAACGGCAAAAGCAATAGTATTACATATTTAACTTTAATCATATGGAATTCCAATTTTATTAAACTATGGTTTGAGTATTATCTAATGCTTCGGTCTTTTCTTAGTAGATCCCACTGCCACTTAAATAGTGACCACATATGATGCTTATATGGATTCGTCCCGCCACTCTCTTTTCCTGTGCGATCTAATAAATAAGAATAATCCATTAAATTGTCCGTATACCCTTGATAAAAGCTGTGTCGTGTCAACGAACTACTGGCAAATGTATGTGGCAAGCTAAAACTATGACCCAATTCATGTGCAAAAGTATCTAATTGAGTATTACCTTGATCAAATAATACCACTGCATTACCCCAAACCTTTGAAAAACAATCATCGTTGAACGTACAGTCAAATAAGTTCTCGACCATATTCTTTTCACGTGCTTGAGCGCTACCTAATGTAGTGTAAATACCAGTTTTAACCTTATAGTCTGTAAATATTACGAAAGTTTTTTTATTATTAGCACCTTCAATGCCACCTGAAGGTACGTATTTTTCACTAAATAATTCATATAGTTTGACTATATCTTTTTGGCTATGTTTTAATAATGTGTTGATTAATTTAATGATAGAATAATGGTGTTATAGTAGTT
>NZ_RRYV01000293.1 GCF_014861395.1 Psychrobacter sp. FME13
TTAGATATTATTAAACAATATATTCAGAACCAGCGAGGTTAGCTAGTGATGCGAAATTCACCTCCACCCTAATGTCGGGTGGAGTCCTCTTTCGCTTTTTTGATAGCGGCTGAACCAACACCCGCCTCGTTAGAGAAAGTTGCACGTTTCAAACCTTGGATTAATGCGCCAATAAAACCACCAGCCACGCCAGCACCTGTGAAGGCACCTGTAAAAATTTCACCAAATGCCGCACCGATATGATTAAAGTTTGCAACCAGTACGATGACACTCATGGTGATATACAATAACGCCATAAAGGGTACGACTTTTTCAGTAACGGTTGCGATACGAGGCATACCACCAATGATAACCATACCGACTAAAAATGCTAAGCCAACACCAAAGAATATACTGTAATCCGTTGGAATACTAAAAGTAGAGCTCATGACTGCAAAGGCTTGGTTACCCTGAAACATGTTACCAGCACCAAAAGTCGCCAATATAGTCATGAGTGCAAAACCAACGGCTAACACCTTACCGAATCCGCCCATACCACGTTCAGCCATACCACGGCTCAAGTAGTACATAGGACCACCCGACACGGCACCAGAGGGCAATATCGTACGATATTTGACACCTAACGTACACTCTACAAACTTGGACGCCATACCGAACAGGCCAACCATAATCATCCAAAAGGTAGCTCCAGGTCCATCAATGGCGAGTGCCGCACCCACACCTGCAATATTACCAAGACCAACGGTACCCGATAGAGCAGTCGCTAAAGCTTGGAAATGACTAACTTCACCCTCTTCTTTAGTAGCAGGGTTTGGATCAGTATATTTACCTCTGACAATGTCTAGAGATAGACCTATAAGACGAAACTGGATAAATCCAAAGTAGAAGGTAAATATGAGTGCTGCAACTAATAACCAACCTACGATGAGTGGAAAGCTGACATCTCCAAGAGGTACTGAAAAGAAAATAAGATCGACGAACCAGCCAAAAATATTGGCCATAAAGCCATCGAGGCCAGCACCGAATGCTGCCAAACCTGATTGTTCTGCTGCTTGCGCAAGAGTAGTACTAAGTAATAGGATCGTTGCGACTAAATATTGTCTTTTCATACCCCACTCTCAACTTGAAATAAGCAAATCAAACTGAAGAGGCGGGTTACCAAGTTTTTTATTGAGTACAAAGCACAGATTATGCGACAGAATCTTACGAATCAATCGATGAGACAAATGCCATAAATCTCTTGCTCGTACCTTTTGTATATTAAATCGTTCTGATAACTGACCAATGACTGTTTCAACGATACGGCGGGCTTTCATTAGCCGTCTTACCACAGGTTTGGGTCTATCTTCTTTCATATTAGCTCTGAGTGGCGTTTGTAAATCTACTCCTTGAGCGTCGTAGTACGATGTCAGACTCGGGCTGATATACCCTTTATCAG
>NZ_RRYV01000294.1 GCF_014861395.1 Psychrobacter sp. FME13
TGAACCGACCCCCATAAGTTGGACACAACTTATGGGGTATTTTTATGCGTTACGATCTAGACTTTAAGATGCAAGTCATCGCATACTATCGGCAAGGACATAGTAGTCAGGCCACCGCTAAGAAATTTAACGTCAATCCAGAGTTTGTACTCAAATGGGTCAAACAATACCAAAGCGGTGGCATAGATGCCATTAAGCCAAAGACAAGCAAAGCCAAATACAGCAGTGAGTTTAAACTGAAAGTGTTAAGCACCATGCTAGAACAAGGTTTAAGTCAATCACAGACAGCACTGACATTTAACATCAGCTCACCGGCCCTAATCAGTCATTGGCACAAAGCGTATCGATTACACGGCTTGTCTGGACTAACAACCAAGCCTAAAGGTAGAGTCGCCATGAGTAAGCCCTTTATTACAGACAAACCAGATGATGAAAAGACATTAGCAGAATTGAAGCGTGAGAATGAATACCTACGTGCGGAGGTTGCTTACCTAAAAAAGCTCGATGCCTTGCTCAAGGAGAAGGAAAAGAAACAAGCTTTGAGAAAGCAAGGCTCATCGAAGCATTGAGGCAAGAGCACCCTTTATCTGCTTTGCTCAACATCGCTAAGATGGCTAAGAGTGTCTTTTACTACCATAGGTGTCAGTTTGATGTTAAAGACAAATATGCAGACTTAAAACAATGTATTACTGAGCTTTACCACAAGCACAAAGGCAGGTATGGCTACCGTAGAGTCACAGCTGCGTTAAAGCAGCAAGGCGCTTATCATAACCATAAGCTCATTGCTAAGCTTATGCGTCAAATGAAGCTTAGCGCAAAGATAAGACGTCAGAATTACCGATCCTATAAAGGACAACAAGGTAAGATCGCGAAGAATTATTTAAAGCGCCAGTTTTATGCAGGTCATCCGCATAAGCGCTGGCTGACTGACATTACTGAGTTTAAGGTGGGTGATGATAAGCTGTATCTATCACCCATACTTGATTGTTATAACAATGAGATTGTCAGTTACACACTCTCAAGGCGACCAACCTATGACTTAGTGAGCAAGATGCTAGGTGATGCTTTAGCAAAGACGAAAGCGTGCCGTGATAAGACACTCATGCTGCACTCAGATCAAGGTTGGCATTATCAAATGAGACAGTTTGGACAGGTGCTTAAACAGCATGGTATTAAGCAAAGTATGAGCAGAAAAGGCAATTGCTTAGATAACGCACTGATGGAAGGGTTCTTCGGGACATTAAAGTGTGAGACAATTTATATTGAAAAGCCTCAAACGATTGAGGAGTTAGAACAACAGATTCATGAGTACATGCACTATTACAATCATGAGCGTATTCAAGTGAAACTAAAAGGACTGAGTCCTGTGCAGTACAGAACTCAGTCCTTGATATAAACTTAAACCGTCCAACATTTGGGGGTCAGTTCA
>NZ_RRYV01000295.1 GCF_014861395.1 Psychrobacter sp. FME13
TGAACTGACCCCCAAATATTGGACGGTTTAGTTTATATCAAGGACTGAGTTCTGTACTGCACAGGACTCAGTCCTTTTAGTTTGAGTTGAATACGTTCATTATTGTAGTAATGCATATACTCATGAATCTGTTGTTCTAACTGCTCAATCGTTTTCGGTTTATCAATATAAATCGTCTCACACTTCAATGTACCGAAGAACCCCTCCATAAGCGCATTATCTAAGCAGTTGCCTTTTCTGCTCATACTTTGCTTAATACCGTGCTGTCTAAGCGCTTTGTTAAACGGTCTCATTTGATAATGCCACCCTTGATCTGAATGCAGCATTAAACTGTTGTTCTGGTACGTATCTATCCTATCTAAAGCCTTATCTAGCATTTTGCGCACCAAGTCATAAGTCGGCCTTTTTGACAGCGTATAGCTGACAATCTCATTGTTATAACAATCGAGTATCGGCGATAAATACAGCTTATGATCACCCACCTTAAACTCAGTAATATCAGTCAGCCAGCGTATGTTTGGTTTATCTGCATTAAACTGACGCTTTAAGTGGTTCTTTGCAATCTTGCCTTGTACGCCTTTATAAGAACGGTACCTTTGCCTTCGAATCCGTGCACTTAAGTTTAGATGACGCATAAGCTTGGCAACTAGTTTGTGGTTGTGATAATAACCTAGCTGCTTTAGCATGGCCGTTATTCTACGATAGCCGTACCTGCCTTTGTGCTGATGGTACAGCTCAGTAATACGCTGTTTTAAGTCTGCATATTTGTCTTTGACGTCAAACTGGCACCTATGGTAGTAAAAGACACTTTTAGCCATCTTAGCGATGTTTAGCAAAGCAGATAAAGGGTGGTCTTGTCTCAGTGCTTCGATGAGCCTTGCTTTTTGCCTGCTTGTTCCTCCGCTTTGAGCAAGGCATCGAGCTTTTTTAGATAGGCAACCTCTGCACGTAGGTATTCATTCTCACGCTTTAGTTCTGCTAAGCTCTTTTCATCATCTGGTTTGTCTGTGATATATGGCTTACTCATGACGACTCTACCTTTAGGTTTGGATATTAGTCCAGACATACCGTGGAGCCTATAAGCTTTGTGCCAATGACTGATTAATGCCGGTGAGCTGATGTTAAATGTTAAAGCGACCTCGGATTGACTTAATCCTTCCTTAAGCATGGTGGTTATCACTTTGTATTTAAATTCACTGCTGTATTTGGCCTTATTTGTCTTTGGCTTGATAGCCTCTATACCACCGCTTTGATATTGCTTGACCCATGTACGTACAAGTTTTGGATCTATTTTAAACTTCTCACTTGTGGCAAGTCCGGTATGTCCTTGCTCATAGTATGCGATGACTTGCATCTTAAAGTCTAGATCGTAACGCATAAAAATACCCCCATAAGTTGTGTCCAACTTATGGGGGTCGGTTCA
>NZ_RRYV01000296.1 GCF_014861395.1 Psychrobacter sp. FME13
TTGGGAGACAACAGAGGATTCCCCTGATAAATTTGATACTAGGCAACTTAATCTAATTGATAACTTTGCTCAGAAAATTGGTGCAGATAGCAAAATAACTGATTTCATTAACGATAGCAGACGAGTAGCTGAAATTTTTACTGCTGATTTGATCGAGCGAAACATAGAAATTTTTAAATTATTGCGTAATCCAGCAAAAGAGCGCGAGGAACACAATAAATCCCTTCCTAGAAAGCCCGTATCTGCCCCTCAGAGCGACTTAAACGAATTTACTAGGGGTTATGTAGATAATGAGCCTAAATCGTTAAATAGAGCAAATGAAAGCGTTTTAGTGTCATCTAAACGATATAGACGACCATAATCAGTTTTTTCCTTGTTTCCAGTGCGTCATACGATAGGTTAGTAGATTAGATGATCTTGAACGTAAAAATGAATTATTTTCTAGGTTTTTTTATTTTTTGTCTTTCTTAGTTATCAACAACCAAAAAGGTTTTTAATGTTTTTAATGTTTTTAAAAGCTTTTAAGCTTGATGTAAGCCACGTATCATAAAGCTTTCCGAGCCCATTCATATACATTTACCTGTCAGTTCATATACATTTACCTGTCAGTTCATATACATTTACCTGTCAATTCATATACATTTACCTGTCAATTATATACATAATAAATTATTGTATATTTATATACATAGTGTAATATATGTATATAAATACGGTTTAAGGTGGAATATATGGCAACTGACACAGTAGTTAAGTCAAATCGTTTGAATATGGCTATACAAAATCTATCACTGATTGAAATTCGGATTATTCAGCTAGCAATTATTGATGCACGAGAAACAGGCGAAGGACTAAGTACAGACAAGCCCTTAATCATAGCAGCATCACGCTATGCGGACGTGTTTGGTGTATCACGGCAGACGGCGCGGCAAGCCATATTAGACGCAGAGAAAACGCTTTTCGAACGTCGTTTTACTTTTATAGATGATATAGACGGCAAACCTGTAAAGTCTCGGTGGCTACAGCGTGTTAAATACTTAGATAATGAGGCGGCTATAGAGGTTTGTTTTACTTACGACGTTGTAACCGAAATATCTAGAATTCATGGTCTTGAGAAGTACTTTACACAATATCTATTGCGGCAAACATCACAATTAAAAAGCATTTATTCAGTACGACTCTACGAGTTGTTAGTGCAATGGAAAACCGCTAAAAAAACTTCATTATTTGAACTTAAAACATTCAGAGAACAGCTAGGTTTAGGTGTCAACGATTATAAAACTATGGGCAACTTTAAAGCTCGTGTTCTTGATAATGCGGTTAATGAAATTAATGAAAAATCAGACCTAAAAATCAGCTATGAACAGGTTAAAAAGGGCGTGGCTATAGCAGGCTTTAAATTTAAAGTAT